>CALVUT010000028.1 GCA_944363675.1 uncultured Bacilli bacterium
ATTGTTTGACTATGTAAATTGGTACAACAATGTTCGAATTCACGGATCACTAAATTACCAAACACCTGTAGCATATCGTTTGGGGTTGTCCTTATAAAAATTGTCTAAAAAAGTGTTGACAATCCACCACTTTGATACTTGCATATTCTTTCCCTTTATAAGTACTTCGATTACAATTGGTACGATAACTCTTTTTTATTCCTCTTTTTTGATATTTAGGATATCCTCCCGTTTTTATTAAGAAATCTTTCATATCCGACCATCATATCTGTAATACTACTCCTTAAAGAGCAACTATCTACTTCACTCAAAAAAGGATACTTTTCCATATATTCAGGAATTTTCTTAAACAAATCAAATTTACTAAGAGTTACATTTTTCTTTTTTTCATCTAACATTTGATTATAAAGAAATCTTGTACAGCCAAAAGTTTTATGAATCAATATCTCTTGTTCATGTGTTGGATACAACCTAAATTGATAAGCTCTAGTGATTTTCATGAAACTCCCTCCTGATAAATCAAATTATATAACGCGTACGTATGTTTGTCAAGGCTAAATTGTGGGTTATTGTATTACTTTCTTGTTGTACAAAAAATCAGACGAAGATCTATTTATTCGAAAATGTTCAATTTGAATACCAGTTGCTTGATAAAGATGAGCTGCATCTTCAAAAGGAATACCCGTCACTGCTGTCCCGCCTCTAGCTGGCGAACTTCCTAAAGTTAAAAATCTCTTCTTATTATCCGCATAATATTTTTGATAAAACAATTTAGTAATTTCTCTAATTTGATCCCGATTTTCTCCCTGAAACGGATTACGCACTGCATAACTTTCTGGTAAATCAAAAGAAACATGAGCTAACCATTCATTAAACTCGAGTATCTTATCTACAACCGTTTTCATCCCTACTTCCAAAGCCTTTCCAAATTTATCTTTTCTTTATGTTGAAAAGCCTTTAAAAGATCAATGTGATAAGAGTTACAAATGGCTTCTAGTAAATGAACACATCCGCAATCTCATCTTCTAAACTCGAAGAATACGCTTTTTGACTATCCATAACCATATTGTTTTCCATCTTTCTTATTTCTTTAGCTAATTCTCCCACTTCCTCAGTTAAATAACAAAACAATTCCAAAGAAGTATTTCTCCATCCATGTACTTCCATCATCTTCGCAATATAATCTTGATGATCACCTAAATTACTATGAACATTAATCTTAGTAAATTCAGCTTTTAAATTTTCTTTATTCATTTTAAGTATTCCTTCCCATCACAGATTCCATGATCTTTTTAACTTGCTCTTTCGTTTCAATAGTAAAATCAAGTCGAAAAGAACGAATCCCAATCCTTTGATATTCTTCTAATTCATTTAATTTATTTATAGGCTCAGCACTTAAAAGCGAAACAACCTCATTTTCATCAACCAAAGCCTTCCATCTTCTATGCTGATAATCCTCTAATTCATACCCATTTTCTTTAAATAAAGGATGACTTTTCAAAGTCATAACAACTACATGACCATAAATCAAAACCTCTAAAGGATAAGAAGAAAGTTTCTCTAAATCATGAATACTACATTCCAAAGAAGGTGTAATTTTCGTAGCCCCTCTTTTTAATAATTGTTCAATACTAAAGTGATTAGCAATATTCAAATTATAATCCGTTACAATCGTATGTTCTTCCTGATCCATAAACCAGCCGACATCCCCACAAAGTAAACGATGAGGCATCTTTTTCATACAAGGATATTTAGGCGTCTGATAATATACAGAAGGATTAGCCATAGCAATAGCGTAATTTGACGTATAAATAGCATCAACCGGATACTTTTTTACAATCTCATATTGCTCATTCGACGAAACAAGCACACTAATCTTCATATCCATGAATCCTCCTTTCTTCTAACAAGGCAATGCCTTCCCTTCGGACCATGTTCATCAAACTAACGGGAATAAATACGTTTTCATCCAAAACCACCTCAATATTTTTGACCGCAAAAGGTGTATCATGTACCCTTGTAAATTGCTTAACAATCTGTTCTTTTGTCACACCCCGACTCTTAGCTAACGCACAAACATCTTTTTGCACCGTCACCTCATGTATTCCATCAAAAACCCAAAATTTCAAAGTTGGCAAACTAGCCCAAATCTTCATTTCTATAGGTACTTTTCTTTTAGCATATCCCTGAATTTCTCGAAGCAACTGTTTACTCGTTGTCTTTAAAACATTTGTCTTACACGTCAATCCAACTTTGTTATCGACCCAAATAATATCACCATTCTTAGCCTCATGAATAAGCTTTCCTTTTTCATCGTACAAATAATTGACAATAAAACCTTTGTCTTCACTTTCAAAGCGAATACCATCTTCTTGTTCTAACGTATCCGTTAACTTGATTTTAATCTTACTTTTATTCCAATCCAAAACCTTACCAATCCCAATTCCTTGATGATTTGAAGTCTTAAAATTCATAATTTCATCCTGAAATAAATATCCTTCCGTAAACTTACGATTAAAAAGCAAAGAAAGTTTCTTCTCTTCTTTCGGATCTACCTCAAAAGACTGCATAACCTTTTTATAAAAACGCGTGATAAACCCAACATACTCTGGACTCTTCATTCTTCCTTCAACCTTAAAAGAATCAATAGAACTAGCCATAAGTTCCTTCATCCGATGAGACGTATTTAACTCTTTTGTTGCCAATAAATACCGTCCCGCTTTTTCTACTTTCTTTCCCTTAAAATACAACGTATAAGGCATCCGGCATCCTTGACTACAAGTTCCCCGATTGCCACTACGGCCATCACTAAAATAACTAAACAAACACTGGCCCGAATAAGAAACACATAAAGCCCCATGAATAAACACTTCAAACTCCATAATCTTTGGTAAAGCTTCAATTTCTTCTAAAGATAACTCTCGATCAAGAACAACACGACTAACCCCTAAACTTTTCCAAAAATAAAGTTGACGAGCATGAAACGTATGAGCTTGTGTCGATAAATGAATCACTAACCGAGGATAATGCTCATGAATTAAACTAACGAGTCCTAAATCAGACACAATCAGAGCATCCACATGAATGCTATCTAAAAAATCTAGATACTCTTGAACACATTCTAACTCTCGTTCAAACACCACCGTGTTGACCGTCACATACACTTTGACCCCATACAAATGTGCAAAGCAAATGGCTTTTTCTAATTCTTCCTCTGTAAAATTATTCGCATAAGCTCTGGCTCCAAAGCGTTTGCCAGCAAGATACACAGCATCCGCTCCTTGATACACAGCATACTCTAAAGCTTCCCAAGAACCAACCGGAATAAGTAACTCCTTCATCACATCACCACAATTTCACTCTTATTATACATAATTCGTCACATTTAGACAACCAAGCTCTTTATACTAAAGAACCAAAAGGAGCATTCTCATGAAAATAAATGGTTACACTTTAGATGAAGATCAATTAAAACCAATTCTAGAAAACAAACCCAATTCCCTCATCATTGCCGGCGCAGGATCAGGTAAAACCTTAACCCTAATTGGCAAAATCAAATACCTTTTAAATCAAGGATATGCCACAAGCGAAGAAATTCTCTGTCTTTCTTTTACCAATGAAACCGTCGAAAACTTAAAAGCAAACATTCAAAAAAACTGTCATACCCTTTGCCCTGTTTACACCTTTCACAAACTAGCCTTAACCATTCTCAAAGAAAAAAACTTTACCATTGCCTCGCCAACTCTTTTAGAAGAAACCATCACCGAGTTCTTTGCTTCAGCCTGTCTCGGCAATCAAACACTCCAAAACCTCATCTATCGTAAATTCACCCTTCTCAAAAAGCCCTGGACCAAACTTATAAACACAAGGCCTCTTCTAAACTATCAAAAAAACATCCTAACTTTCATTAATCTCCTTCAAAATAAAAATCTATCTCTAGAAGACTTCAAAAGCCTCTTCTCTAACCCAAAATATAGAACTGATTTATGTATCCTTTATGCCATTTTACTTTTATATGAAAATGAAAAACAAAGTACCAATTCCATCGACTTTGATGACATGATCAAACTAGCAACCCAATCCTTAAAAGAACACAAACCCTCTCTTCCTTATAAATACATTATCATTGATGAATTCCAAGACACTTCCATAGTCCGTTTTAATCTCATCCAAGAAATAATTAATTTAACAAATGCCTCGTTATGTGTTGTCGGCGATGACTACCAATCCATCTATCGTTTCTCCGGCTGTGACAACAACCTCTTTTTAAACTTTGCTAAACTTTTTCCAGACACAGTCACCTATAAACTAGAAAAAACCTACCGCAATAGTCAAGAACTCATTTCTATAGCTGGAAAATTTATCCAAAAAAATCCCTATCAAATTAAAAAGAACTTAAAAAGTGACAAACACTTAAAAGAGCCTATCAAACTCATTTATTACACCAATCCCAAAAAAGTATTACTAAATCTCATTCATACCCTAGATTCCACCAAAGAAATCTTAATATTAAGTAGAACAATTTACGACTTAAAAAACTATGTCTCATATACGCAAACGAAAAACAGTTATATTACTATTCCCACTTTAGAAAACTATTCTATCCGTTACCTAACCATTCATAAATCAAAAGGCTTAGAAAGTGATATAGTCATTCTTTTAAATGTCTCAAACGACATATACGGTATTCCTTGTCAAAAAAAAGATGCACCCATTCTAAACCTAATTCAAAACCAAGAGACATATCCCTACGACGAAGAAAGACGGCTTTTCTATGTAGCCCTAACCAGAACGAAATCACATATCTACTTACTAATTCCCAAAAAGAATCCTTCTATATTTCTCAAAGAAATAAAACAGCTAACTCATCAAAAAAGGAAAATAAAATTTCCCTAAACACTTTCAACCGTATATGGTTTTGAAGGACTTCCAGCCCCACTTTTTAGACTATCAGCCTTTAAATTAATGATAGTCGCACACCGCTCAAACCGGTCACGTTGCTATAGTATTTACGCGGTCGCTAAAAAAGAAATTAAGTGACATATTTTATGTTATCAATTTTAAAAATCGTTTTATATATTTAAAATTTATTTAATAGTAGAAATATTACTAATAATTTCCAAACGACTAACTTTTTCATACCATAAAGGCATACGAAATAAGCGCTTTAAAAAAGATAAGATATAAACAAAAACCATAATAGAAAAAATACCAATTTGAATAAAATTCCATACTACATCTGAAATCATTCCATGACGAAAAAGAACAAAAGCACAAAACAAAATAATTATAGGTAAAAACAAATATTCAAACCAAAAGAAGAAAAAATAAGAAACAAGTTGATGCAGATGAATATGATCGAACTTAGAAGAAAATGTAAGTTTCAAAAACTTCATTCCAAGTGTTTTTCCTCTTAAAAGACTAGTTAAAACAATATAATATAAAATTGCCCAAAAAAACAAAAGGAAAAGAGCCAAAGCCTTAGACCGAACACCAAATTGAAAAAGAAAATAAATTGAAGCAGAAGAAAGAATGAAAAAGAAGCACAAATCAGCCAAAAACGCTAGAGTCCTCCGCAAAAAAGACACGTTTTCTCCCCTTTTTAATGCCCTTTGATCAATTTCTTCTCTTGTCGGTAAAAACTTTGTACACAAAACGCCAAGCCCATAACCAATTAGCCCACCACTTGTATTTAATATCAAATCATCTACATCAAATACGCGATAACTTCTTGGATAAATATAATATAATCCCGTTAATTGAGTAAACTCAAAAAACAAACTTAAACAAAAACTATAAAAAAATGTCTTTTTGAAACTTAATCCAAAATAATAACGCATATAGATTCCAAAAGGAACAGTAAGTAAAAGATTAAAAAAAGATTCATAGAAAACTGGGTTTTGCATCGTAGGAAAATAAGTGGCAAAATCACTAATTTGAAAAGAAGTTAAATGAAAAATTTCAGAAACAAATTGAAAAGGAATCAAATTATAACTAGGTGTCGTCATAAGACTTACTTCTTCAACTGTAGGCAAAGGTAAAATCACTAAAAAATAAGCACATAATAAATACAGTAAAAAAGCATAAATCAAAATAGTCCGATAAAAACTAAGAGAACCATATTTATGATATTGAAAAAAAATATAAGGCAAAGTAATAAAAAGAGCCAAAAATGGAAATAAAATAAAAGCTTGCGTAATCGAGTAAGAAAATGTTGCCATAAAGCCACCTCACTAATCATTGCATTTCAATTATAACAAAAGTACTTTAATTTTTCTAAACAATCAACTAGACTTTACAACCTGATAAAAATCATTTTTAGCAAAAGCAACAATCACTTCTGTATACTCATGTTCCTTAGATTCTAACCAAATTTTATGTCCTAATTTCTCACACAATTTTTTAGAAATATAAAGCCCCATACCTGTCGATTTACTCCGCTTCCTTCCATTCTCTCCCGTAAAAGACTTTTCAAAAACTTTAGGTATATCTTGTAAAGGAATACCAATTCCATTATCTCGAATATGAAGATATATAGAAGAGTCATCTTCACTGCCAAAAATCACAATCTTTTTTTCTTTCGTCTCATCCATATACTTAACACTATTATTAATAATTTGATTCAAAATAAATGTCATCCACTTCGAGTCAGTAAAAACAGAGAAATCCAAATTTTTAACCTCCAATGCAATCTGATTTTCTAAAAAATCATCTTTATTTTTTACTAAAACACTATTCACCATTTTTGCCAAAAGATTCTCTTTAATCAAATAATCCTTTTCCGCAAATTCTTGCCTTACATAATATAATACTTGATCTAAATAACTTTCAATACGTCGGAGTTGTTCTAAAACCTTCTTATCATATTCATTATGATTATGAAACATCAAAGCAAGTGTAGCCAAAGGAATCTTCACCTCATGAATCCACATCTCAATATATTCTTTAAAATCCTCCATCTGTAATTCATAATTCTTAACATGCTCAATCATTGCTTTATTTATAACATATAATCCATCATATAAAATTTTTCCTTCATAAAAGTTGGGCATACTAAGCGTTTCTAAAATATAATACTTTTTATCTAAACGTTCAATGTTTTGCAAAAAATCTGTATAAAACTTTTTCTTCTTAAAAAAGGAAAAACAAAACAATGCTACAAACGTCAATAAATATAAACAAGAAATGGCCCAAATTGCTTCCCCAGACACTTTAAACGCTAAACAAATTAATACAATCAATAGCAAACTAGCCAAAGAAAGCGCCAAAAGACCTAGCTTATCTTGAAAATAATCTCGCATTCTCATGACAAAAAATACCCCATTCCCTTGCGCGTTTCAATAACCTCACCAAGTCCAACTTCCTTTAACTTTGCTCTCAAACGACTTATATTGACCGTTAAAGCATTATCATTAATATACTCGTTATTATTCCATAAATCCGTCATTAACTCATCTCGAGTAACGATAACATTTTGATGATTTAACAAATAATTGAAAATAATCATTTCATTTTTCGTCAAATAAACTTCAATATCTCCCTTTTTAATCATTCCCTTTTGAAGATAAACAACCACATCTTTAAAAGAAACCACATCCAAAACCTTCTCACTTCGTTTTAAAACAGCTTGAATTCTCAATAACAAAATTGTGGGATTATAAGGCTTAGTAATGTAATCGTCAGCTCCGTAACTCATCGATAACACTTCATCCACTTCACTTGCTCGACTGGTTACCATAATAACTGGAATATTCGATACTTTTCTTAAATTTTGCAATAAAACCTCACCGTTTAAATAAGGAATGTTAATATCTAACAAAATCAAATCAGGTAAAACTCTTAAAATTTCTTCTAAAGCATTTTGAAAATCTTTTAAAACCTCGACTGCATAACCAGCATGAATAAGCAATGCTTCTAACTCAGAAACAATACTGCGATCATCTTCCACAATAAAAATCTTTTTCATAAATGCACTCCTCATTCCTATTATAAAGCAAAAGAAAAAACTAAGCAATCGCCTAGTTTAACAAGCCTCTGTACACACTGGTGCAGCCGCCTCATCAATAAGTTTAGTATAAATATCTTCAAGCTCTTGAATTTGCTCTTCAGATAAGTCAGCATAAGGATCAGTTTGACTATCTACAGTTCCCACATGAATACTTTTAACTTCACCATTTAAAACACCAACGACCGTTGGAGCATAAAGTCTTTTTTCCTTAGTATCTACCACAGTTCCATCCTCACCAGTCAAAGTGTACTCCTCTACATCATCTAAAGCCTGTAAAATTTTATAGTATCCACTGCTGCCTTCTTTTTCCGTAATCAATTTATTATTCTCATCCAAAGAAAGAACACTTCGAATATTTTCTACATCCAAATAATAAATCGTCGCGATATTTTTTTCCTTTGCCACATCTGCCAAAACACTAACCATTGACCGACACCAAGGACAACTCTTGAAGCCAAAATAAATAATTCCACTTCCTTCAGTTAAAATACGCACAATTTCATCCTCTGTTCGATAAACATAAGGATTGTCATCACTAAGATTAACACTTTTATATTGACGATTACTACTATTTGTCTTTCCATTTAAAGAAGCATACTCTTCTTGCATCCGCATAGCATCTGTTTTCGTAACCGCGTCACTTTCACTCTTTTGAAACGCAAAATAGCCGCATACAATAGCAATAGCGATAATCACTACAAGTAACCCAATTAAAATAACATTATCTTTTTTCAAAATACTACCACATCCTATTTAACATTATATAAAACAGAACCTAAAAAAACAAGAAAAAACAGTTTAAAAAACTGTCTTCAAGAGATTTTCATTAAATTTTTAATATTTCGAATGACCTTCTTTTCGATCCTTGAAATATAGGATTGACTAATACCAAGTAAATCAGCCACTTCTTTTTGAGTATAACTCTCTGTATTATTAAGTCCATAACGCAAAACCATAATTTGCTTTTCTCGGGCTTTTAACTTATTAATCTCTTGTGAAACAAAATTGGCTTCAACACCTCGTTCATATTCCTCACTTACTAAATCATGATCCGTGCCCAAAACATCCTCTAAATGAAGCTCATTACCTTCATTATCGTAATTTAAACTATCTTCCAAAGAAATTTCCTTTTTTCTTTTCTTGTTTTTTCTTAAAAACATCAAAATTTCATTGGAAATACACCTTGAAGCATAAGTAGCAAGCTTTATATTCTTATCAATTTTATAAGTCTCAATACCTTTAATAAGCCCAATCGTCCCAATACTAACTAAATCTTCCATCTCATACCCTGTACTTTCATACTTCTTAGAAAGAAAAACAACTAACCGTAAATTATGTTCAATTAATTTATTTTTAGCGTCAATATCTCCTTGTTTACATGCTATAAGGCAAGCAAGTTCCTCATCTTTATCCAAAGGCGGTGGCAATTTATCATTACTTCCAACGAAAAAACATCCATTATACTTCTTCTTTAACCAACTCAAAATTTTTTCAATCATAATAGTTCCTCCAAACAAGAAGCATTCAAAACACATTCAACCCCATCACTTAATAAATCACCTTCACTAATTCCTACCAAATAATTTTTACTTTTCTTATCCCCAACCTCTAAATGATCAATAGAAACACACTTCATCAAGCCATGATGATTTAAAGAATGATAAGGAACATAAATGAAGCGTTTAAAATGCATATCTTGAATTTTTCCACTGCTAACCAAAACAATTTTTTTCTTTGTAATCGGGTCCACCAATTTATTACCAGTATCCAAATAAGAGTTTAAAGATAAACATTTCCCATCTAAGAAAAAAATTTTAACTTCATAAAACCTTTCATAGTGTGAAACCTCTCTCCGCTGCTTAATATAAATATATAACATAATGGGTGAAATTATGACCAAAAAAACATAAGAAATTGAAACCTGATCATAAGTAAAAATTAAACCATTTTGATTTTCACTAAAACTTAACTGAAGAAAATATAAAAAACCTCCCAGTACCGTACTAGTCATATAAAAATAACTAAGATTCTGAATCGTATATCTTCGATCCTTCAGGCCAAAACTCGCTACACACATCAGTATACTAATTAAGATTTTAATGAGAAATAATACCAAAGACGTCATAGAGATAAACAAAAGAAAAATAGTCAAACTACCAATCAATGCACCTAAAAACAATCTTTTTAAAGAACTATTTCTTCTTAAAGTATTATTCACCGTCAAAAGCAAAAGAAAATCAAAGAAGAAATTTAAGAAGAAAACAACATCCAGATAAATGGTCATTTTCTCACCCATTCTAGTATATAAAAAAAACGACATAAATCTTGTCGAATTTTCTTATAAATCTACCTCATTTTTAATACGTACTAACCGGTAAGTATCCACAATTTCATCAAACTCTTCTTCAGATACTAAATGAGTATAACTGTCATAGAATTGGTTTGAAGTCATTTCCTGACTAAGGCGTGCATCTGTATTTAATCTCTGAATACATCTCAATAACTTTTTTAATTTTTGTTTATCATAAGTGTTACTTACACTCTTTACACTAGCATCAAGCTCTAACGAATATGTCTTTTGTTGTAGCTGATTCAAATGCATCTGTTCAAGGCGCAATTGTCTACCTAAAAAAACACTTTGAACTTGAATCAACTCTAAATCATTTTTTAAATTTTTAACATCCCTCTTTGCTTCAAAATAATACTTAAAGCCCATATAAGAAGCAACCCATTCAACACTCGAAAGAATTAACGGAATAATAAGAGGAACATCAAATGGAAAATCCAAAATGGCTCCTATCATAATAAGAGCGCCGGAACCCAAACACAATGCACCACCACATAAAGTAGAAACCTTGCTCTTGCGCGTTTCATGTAGCTCAATTTGCGTATCAGTTCTATCGCGATCCAATTTTCGAAGTTGATTACTGATCTTCTCAACGTCATTTTCAACTCCTAATATCTTTTTAGTTTCCCATGTGTTGCGCATTACTCGTAATTTACCATTTTCATCAGAAACAATCAAATTATCACCATAAACTAAATATTTTTTATTCATAATCTTCTTTTTCCTCCACCACCAAAGTGCCTCTTAATATACACGCGTTTTCAAGAAAAATCAACACAAAAGAAAAACCGGAAAATAATTCCAGTTTAATAATTATCTTTACTTCTTAAGAAAGATGGAATATCAAACTCCGTTGTATCATCTTCATCAAGACGGCGTTTAGGCATCGGATCACTTGCTTCCTTTTCATCTTTACCATCAAAGCCCGTTGCAATAACCGTAACAATAACCTCATCGGTTAAATTTGAATTTGGAATAGCTCCAAAAATAATATTAATATCACTATTTGCAGCTTCTCTTACCGTTTCAACGGCATCCTCAATTTCAAATAAAGTTAAAGAATCTCCACCAGTAATATTGATAATAGCATCCGTAGCCCCATCAATCGTTGTCTCAAGTAAAGCACTAGAAACAGCCTGGCGAGCAGCCTCAACAGCTCGGTTTTCACCAATTCCCATACCAATACCAATTAAAGCCGTACCACTCTTTTCCATAACCGTTTTAATATCCGCAAAGTCAAGGTTAACAATACCCGTAACGGCAATCAAATCGGAAATAGATTGAACACCACGATGTAAAACATTATCGACTTCCTTAAATGCTTCTTGGAATGTTGTAGTCTTATCAATAATTTCTCTTAACCGATCATTTGGAATAATAATCAACGTATCAACATGCTTCTTTAACTCTTCAAGTCCAACTAAAGCATGTTCCATTCTTCTTTTACCTTCAAACCGGAAAGGCTTCGTTACAATACCAACCGTTAAAGCACCTGATTCTTGAGCAATCTCAGCAATAACTGGGGCAGCACCAGTACCCGTACCACCACCAAGACCGCAAGCCACAAAAACCATGTCAGCACCCTTAACAGCTTCTTCAATTTCTTTTTTGCTTTCAAGTGCCGCTTCACGTCCAACCTCAGGATTAGAACCGGCCCCACGTCCACCTGTTATATTTGCACCAATTTGAATTTTATTCTTTGCTTTACTTGCATTTAAAACTTGTAAATCTGTATTAACAACATAGAAATCAACACCTTGAACACCTTCTTCAATCATTCGATTAACCGCGTTGTTTCCTCCACCACCGACACCAAAGACTTTTATTTTTGCAATAGGATCTATTTTCAAATTTCCATCCATTGTATACACCCTCCTTAATTATCAAAAAAATAGCCAAATAACTTACCAAGAATAGAATTCTCACCAAAATTTATTCGTTTATTTACATTACTTAATTCTTCAGTCTCTTCATCATTAAATATTGAAAAATCTACTCCCTGTGTCCTTGTTTTTTCATCGTAATATTTAATTAATCCAAGTGCAGTAGAATAAATATTGCTGCGAACTCCTAATTCCCTTATATTGATAATTTTTGCTTGATGTCCAAAAATCTCTTCTACAAGTAAACTAAAATTCGCCATTTCGCTTACTCCACCTGTTATCATTATATAATGAATTTCCTTTTTTGTTAAGAGATTTATTTCTTTTTTTGCTAATTTTAATATCTCTTCTAACCTAGAAGAGGCAACCTCGCTGGCTTCATATTCACTAATCGTAACTGTCTTTCCATCTTTTGAGGTAAAATCCTTATGCACACTGGCACTAACACCACGCTTATGCGCTGAAGCAAGAGTTCTTTTGACAATCTTCGCATCACTTTTCTGTAGACCAAATATATAAGAAAGATCATGTTCAACATTAATTGCCCCAACATTTAAAGTACTAATATTGGTTAATAATCCCTTATGAAAGATAGCAACAGTCGTCGTTTGATATCCAATATTGACAATTGCCCCAGCCACATCATGCATCATTGGCTTTTCAGCTTCTTTATAATCTCCAATCGCGCCTAAAGTATAATCAACAACAGTTATACCTAATCTTTCTAAGCACTTCACAATAGCGTAAATATTCTTTCGTGGAACAGTCGCAAGTAAAGATTTAACCGTCAATTTAATTCCTTCTTGCCCTACAGGATTTTTTACCGTCCGTTCATCATCAATAAGAAAGGAAACCGGTTCCAAAAAAACAATCTCTTGATTTTCCTCAATTTTATTATAAGTAGAAGCTTGCATTGCACGTATAACATCATTTTGCCCAATAATATGCTCATCATTATGAATAGTAGTCGAACCTTCCATCATCATAAAAGAAGTATCATCACTAGGAACGCAAATAACCACTTTAGAAACTTTAAGTCCAAGCATATCTTCACACTTTGAAAAAGCTTCTTGTAACTTTGAAAGCAAAGCATTTGGATCAACAACAAAGCCTCGCTTTATCCCTAAAGAAGGTATACAAGACACAGCTAACACATGAATACGACCTTTTATTGATTCTGCTACAATCAATTTAATATTTTCTGACCCCACATCAAGTCCAGCAATGATTTTTCGCATACGTCCCACCTATTTTCTATAGATAATTATACCGAAAAGAAATTAAAAATACAACACTAACCCAAAAGAAAAATAGCCTTTAAAAGCTATTTCATCTTATAGAACTTATTGAATCGTTTTGTCACAAACCAAGCAGCCCCAGCAACACTTATTCCTCCTAGTATAAAGTAAATAGGGAAAGAAGATCCTGTCTTAGGATTATCTACAACACCACAACTAGCTTCAAACTCGCTTTCACTAACAATGTGGCCATCCTTATCATAATAAGTTCCATCGCTCAAAACTTCACAACTATGAACTTCACATTCTTTTTGATAAGCTAACTCATCCACCACAAGCCCCTCGCGATTATAATAAATACCATCAATGACTTCACAAGAATAATCACTAGTACACTCTAAAATAAAATCCTCTTCAGAAACAATATCCCCATCTTTACCATAATACGTCCCATCACTTAACTTCTCACAAACGTGCTTTTCACATTCTTTTGTATAAGTCAAATAATCAACGAGATCACCATTTTGATTCGAATACGTTCCATCACCATAATCTTTACATACCGGTTTTTCACACAACTTTGCATATTCTAAATCACTGACAACCTCTCCATCAGGACCATATTTCGTTCCATCACTTAAAATTTCACAACTATGCGTTTCACACTCTTTTTGATAAGTCAACTGATCAACAAGATTTCCTAAACGATCTGAGTATGTTCCATCACCATAATCTTTACAGACTGGTTTTTCACACAACTTTGTATATTCTAAATCACTAACAACCTTTCCATCTGGGCCATATTTCGTTCCATCACTTAAAATTTCACAATAATGATTTTTACAATCTTTTTCATACTCTAATTCAGTAACGACATTGCCATTACTATCATAAAAAACACCATCTATAATCTCACAATAATGTTTATCCATGCATTCGTCTTTATAAGTATCCTCATCAACAATAACACCATCTTTACCAAAGAAAGTTCCATCACTTAACTTTTCACAAACATGCTTTTCACATTCTTTGGTATAAGTCAAATAATCAACAAGATCACCATTTTTATTCGAATACGTACCATCACCATAATTAGTACAAGCAGGTTTCAAACATTGCTTTCGAAACTCCAATTCACTGACAATATTTCCATTTTGATCATAATAATTTTCTCCATCTGTTTCACAAGAGAAACAACTATGTTGATATTCTTCCTTGCTAACAGAATTACCATTTTTATCAAAATAATAACCATTCTTTTCTTCACAATAATATTTCTCGCTCGTACAAGCCGTTAAATATTCAGGATAACTTACTTCTATACCTTCTTTATTATAATAATGCCCATCTAGAACTTGACAACTAAAGCAACTCTTACGATACTCACTTTCACTCACCGCATTGCCACTCTTATCAAAATAATAACCATTTTTTTCTTCACAAATATATTTTTCACTTGTACAACTAACCAAATATTCAGGATAGCTTACTTCCTCACCATTACTATTATAATAAGTATCCCCATCTATCGTACAACCAAAGCAACTCTTACGATACTCACTTTCATCAACAGAATTACCATTCTTATCAAAATAATAACCATTCTTTTCTTCACAATAATATTTCTCACTCGTACAAGCTTTTAAATATTCTGGGTATTCCACTGCAACGCCCTCTTTATTATAATACTTGCCGTTTTCTACTTTACAAGAATAGCAACTTTTCTGATATTCACTTTGATTAACTTCATTTCCATTTTGATCATAATAAACACCATCAATAACCTCACAATAATGTTTACATTGAGCTTCATACGTATCCTTATCCGTTAAATTACCATTAGCATCAGAATAAGTCCCATCACCATAATCTGTACAAACAGGCTTTTCACATTGCTTTTGATATTCAAGCTTACTAACAAGTTCTCCTGTCGGTCCTGAATATGTTCCGTCACCATAATCTGTACATGTTGGTTTCAAACATTGTTTTTTATACTCTATTTCACTAACAAGCTCACCATCTGGACCAGAATAAGTCCCGTCACCATAATCTTCACATTCAGGTTTTAAGCATTGCTTTTTATATTCAAGCTCACTAATAATCTCACCAGTTGGACTAGAATAATCACCATCACCATAATCCGTACAAGCAGGTTTTTCACAATATTTGCGATAATTTAATGCCGAAGTAATCTCTCCACTTGGATCATAATAATTTCCTTGAAAAATCGTACAAGAACGATCTTCAAAACTATAAGAAAGACGATAAGTCGCATTGCAGTTTTCCGTAGCCTCAATCTTTTCAAAAACAACAACACCTAAACTTACTTCTCCACTCAAAGAAGTAAGAGAAGTTTCCAAAGAAAATCCTCCACCATCTTCCTCTTTAATATACCAATTTTCCATCGGCGTAATACTTTGTACTTTCATATTATTTAAAGTCACCGTATAATTAAACACATTGTAACGAATCGTGCCTCCGGACACATTAAGTTTCAAAGTACAAGTTCTAGTAACGGTACCATCTCCATGTTCCTCTAAACCCGTACAAGTAGTCGCATCCGAAATCGTCGTCTCTGCCGAAACACGAAACACTAAAAAAACAATTCCGAACATCGTTAAACAAAACAAAATTCCTAGAACAATAAAGCTTTTTTTCATCCTACTCACCTATTCTATAAATAGAATAGCACAAAAAAAAGAAAAAAGCCATAAAGACTTTTATCTACAACAACGATTTCCGTATACCTGCTCCACTTCATCCACTTCTGAATAACTATACACTGGTGTATAAGTGTGATTGTAAATATGATGATTTACAACTGTTGTATGAAATGGCATAATATGAGGAACTTCATAATTAATAACTCTATGACATACTTGATTTTGTGGACACTCACAAACTGGCGGACACGTACATCCACAACTAGGTGGACAAGGTGGCATGCACCCACAACCTCCAGTTGGATTATTAGAATACTCAGCACTCATACCCGTATAATTCATAGATACTTCATCGCGTTCATTCATCTTATTATTCTTTAACATTCCCGTCATTCCTTTCTACAATAGTCTATGACGAGTAAAAAAGACGTCTTGGGCACTTATAACATATCCTGAATTTCCATTAAAATTCGTTCCTAATAAACTTTACGTATTTTTTTAACATATGCATATTTACTATCTTGATAATCATTTAATTCATTATATTTTGCCAAAGCATCATCACAAACCTCAATAATTCTCTTGGCTCCAACAGCCGTTTGAATTAATGGAATAGTATTTCTTTTTTTCGTATCAAAAGAAATAGAAAAGACATCATCCGGTAAAGTCTCTGACCGAATCAAAACATCTGCTTCATTAAAGACGGACCAAGAAGAAAAATAAGTAGCAAAGGATTCACAAATTTCTTGTTCTTTCTTAGTATATAAATCTTCCAAAGTAATAAGATTTCTTTGTACGGCCAATTTCACGATTTCTGAAACATATTTCATTACATATTTATCCGTATTACCTCGTAACTCCCGCGCATAAACATAGACCATAGAGACAAACTTTTCAGCTACTTCCAAATTCGAAAAGCCAATTTCCGAATTACCATACTCATTTTCTAAAACAATCATGTTGTTATACACTTCTTTAATTTGTTCTAAAGAATGCGTATGTAACCAGATATAACAAGTATGCAAAACCCCATCAAGTCGATCTGTACAAAGTTGAGGAGATTTATTTTCCAAAATAGTATAACAAGATAAATCATCTAGAGTATCTAAAGATATCTCATCGTCTTTCAAAAATTGCAGTATTTCTTTATCTTGACGCACAACATCACTGATCTTTTTCTCAGAAGATTCTTGCCGAACATAATCCCCAAAAACATAATCAATACAATGAGCAAAGCAAGGCGTTCCAGCATCATGCAACAATGCAGCAATAGTTTCCTTCTTATCATGGGTAAAATGCCATGTCATATGAGCAACTACTAAACTATGATCAAACCTTGTATAGAAAAATAAAGGAGAATATAATTTCGTATAATCACAGCCACAAAATTGGGTAACATATTTTAACCTTTCTAAAGTCTTAGTCGTTAAATACTTATCTATAAAGTCAGGATAATTCTCGTCTATAAATAAATTGATATATGGATTCATTCATCATCACCCCATAATTACTATATCATCTTTATAAGAAATTGCATATAAAAACCTTCCTATCAAAGGAGTATAATATTACTGCAAAAATTATTAATTATATAGGTTTATTACAATTACTTTAAAAATTAAAAATATCATTAATATATAAGTGTTCACTTGTCTTTAAACATATTTAATAATATATTTTCTATGGAAAATATCAGTTGTTGAGGGTCTATCTTCAATCTTTATAGAAAGAAGCTTCGATAAAGATAAAAACTAAGAATTTTATTATAAAAGTTCTTAAGCTCATTACTATCATTTTATTTCTTAATAAAAAAATGACACTCATTCGCTAGAATAAGTGTCTAATTTAATATATATCGGTTAGACATTCAACTCGGAAAAACTGAATATTCCCTTTTTTATTTTATACAGATTTCCTTGACATATTCATAATGACATAAAAAAAGAACTATTGACAAGTTCTCTTTATATATAATTCGAATAGCTCGAATAATTTTTTCAATGGTGGAGGACGTGGGACTCGAACCCGCGACCCTCTGCGTGCAGGGCAGATGCTCTAGCCAACTGAGCTAGTCCCCCAACGAACAAATTAATGATACCATAGAAAAAAAGACACTGCAAGCTTTTTTTGCAATTTACAGTAAAAAAATTATTTCAAAGTTCCATTATAGACTTTTTTCGTATCACTCATAACGACAAAAGCATTAGGCGATTTTTGCAAAACGAGTTTCTCTAACTTTTTAACACTTCTTGAATTCACTTCCAAAAAAAGCATAATTCGATCTTCTGCATTATAAGCACTTTCCAAATGAAGAATATTCATCCGATAACCGCGCATTTTCAAAGAATTTAAAAGATCCTTCTCACTTTCTGGAATAATAATCTGCACTCCGACTACTCCTTTAATAAAATACTTAGACAAACAAGAACCAATTAACGTACCAGTCGCATAGCCTAAAGAATATGCAATCGGTATAAAAATAGAATCAATTGAAATAATCAAAGCCTCTCTAGCAACTAAAAACCAAATCAAAATTTCAAAAAAAGCAAGCACTGCCCCAATCAAACTTTTTCCTTTAATCATAATGTTTTGTCGAAAAGTAGATATAGTAACATCTAAAATTCGCGCAAAAAAAATTTTCACACAAACAAACAATAAGTCCATTTTAAATCCCTCATTATTAGTGTGTAAAAATAACTTAATTTAATACTAAAATAAAAACAATTATTACTAAAATAAGTAAAACTCCTAAAACGACAAAAAGTCCTAACCATTTATTTTCAGAATTCTGAGGTTTCTCATATTTAACCGGAGCCATACCATAACGCTCAGAAACCATATCAACCTCATACTGTTTTTTCTTTTTCTCCTCTTTAAACACTTGCATTTGCTTAGGCGTCAAAGCAGCTCCACAAAAAGGACAAACAGCTCTTTCAGTCCCTAAAGCTTTACCACAACGTTCACACCTCATGCCTCACCCTCATAATCTTCAATAAAGTGATTACCTTTATGTGGTTCTTCTCTTAGCAAATCTTCATAATCTCTCTGTCTTAAAGCCTCATACAAAACAATCGCTACAGAATTAGAAAGGTTTAAAGCACGCACCTTATCAGTCATTGGAATACGCGCACAAGTATCTAAATGGGGTTTTAAAATACTTCTGGGAATACCTGTACTCTCCTTGCCGAAAACCAAATAAATGTCTTCCGTAGTATCCGTATAATCAAAAGAAGAATGTGGTCTATGCCCATATCTTGTATAGAAATACATCTTTCCTTTATTCCTACTTACAAAATCATCCCAATTTTTATAAACAGTATAAGTACAATCCTGAATATAATTTACTCCACTACGTTTAATACTTTTTTCGTCTAATGAAAACCCCAAGGGTTCAATTAAATGCAAAGGCGTATGTGTAGCTACGCAAGTTCGCATAATATTTCCTGTATTACCAGGAATCTCTGGCTCAAATAAAACAACATGTAACATAAAAAACCTCCAAAAAAAGAAAAGTATCTACTTTTCAAATTCATAAATATCTAAAAGTTTAACAAAATCTGCATCACTCATCATTTGTTCATCATCTCTTTGAACATAATCAACTAACTTTCCATCTTTATAATATAAAATAGTAGGCACTTTTTCAATTCCTTCATCAATCTTTAAATTTTGCCCAAGCACACTATAAGGATCTGTAATAACACCACAAGTATTATCTAAAGTGTAAACATAAAAGTTTCCTTCTAAATTATACTCTTTAATAACTTTTAACAACTTCTTTTCCAAATTAAATTCATCTTCATTAGACTCTTCTGGTCTTACAAAGACAAAATTAAAATCTCCTAAAATTGCATTGGAAACACCATCACAATTCGTACTAGCAATATCATTTTCTACTAAATAACTCTTTTTTTCCCAATCTACAGAATAAGTATTATTCTTAACTTGAAAAAAGTATACAACTAATAAAACAACAACCAAAATTGCAGCTAAAATAAGAGCAAAAATTCTTAATGCAAATTGCCTAGAATCAAATAGAACTTCACTTTTTTCAGGCTCCTTAACAACTGGCTTTTTAACAACTTCTTCTACTACTTTATCCTTTTCTTCAGACTTTACTACAGGTGAAGATACGACTTTTTTCTTAGTTGGTGTTTTTCTTTCCGTAGTCGTTTTCTTAGAACTACTTACCCTCTTCGTTGCCCCCGCAGTCTTCTTTTTTGCCGCTGTAGACTTTAAATTTGTATTTCCTTTCTTAATTGTAGTAGTCTTCTTCTTTGTACTATTCTTCTCTTCCTTCATTATATCATCACACCCTTTATGAATAAAATATAACATAAATTACCTTTTTTTACAATAAAAATCCACCAGCTAACAGGTCAAAAACATGAAAAAAAAGAAAACAGTTTATAAACCAGTATAATTGCAGGGATTATAGTCATATTTTAAAGAAAAAAACGATGTAATTTTGTGCATGAATCTTGCCAAAATATCTAAAATGTATATTTTATGTGATAAAATGATTGATTTGAACTCTTATTTTAAGTACTATTGATAATAGGAGTGATAAGAAATGATAGCAAAAAGAACAGTAAGAAAAACTATAAAAAAAGAAAATATTTCTATAGAAGATATCTCAAAAGAAAGTATTGATAACTTGAAAGAACAAATTAACAAACAAATTGATGATCCTCGTCAAAAAAAGAAAAAAACATATAAAATATGGGACATCGTAATCACTGTATTTTTAGCTGTAATAGCTAATTGTAACGATTGGGATGATATTGTTGTGTTTGCTAAAAGCAATTATAAATTCTTGAGAAAATATTTAAAAATGACAGGTGGTATTCCCTGTTCAAAAACCTATGAAAGAATCATTTCTTGTATAGATTCCTCTCAGTTAGAATCCATCTGTCTATTTTTCTTAACAGATATTATTGGGATCAAAAAGAAAAAAATGAGAGATATCATTAATATAGATGGTAAGGTGGATAAAAGTAGTTCCTATTTAAAATTAAATGAAAACGGAGACGTAGAAGCCGTAAAATCTTTAAATGTTTTAAATGCATATTCTAATCAATATGGCATATGTTTGGCTAGCGAAAAAATAGAAGATAAAACAAACGAAATTACTGCTTTTCCTACCATAATAGACCGCCTTAATATCCGTAATAAAATCATAACGGTAGATGCTATAAATACTCAAAAAGAAAATTGCACGATCGTAAAAAAGAAACGTGGAGACTATTGTTTTGCTGTGAAAGAAAATCAACCGAATCTACATCGAGATATCGTAGATTACTTTGATGAAGAGACTTTAAAAGAACTATCAAAACATTCTGAAAATTACAAGAAAACGATTGAAACAAGAGGAAATGAAACCATTATTTATGAATGTTATCAAACTACGGATGTGGACTGGTATTTTGAAAAGAAATTATGGACAGGATTAAAATCTATCGGGGTCATCAAAAAGATTTTTGATAATCCATACAACAAAAACAAACAGACAGAATATAGATACTACATAAGTAGTTTACCATTAGATGTGAATCTATTTTATAATTGTATAAGATGTCATTGGTCCGTAGAAAACAAGTTACATTGGCACTTAGATTTCACTTTTAAACAAGATGACAATACTACTGTGGAGAAAGAAGCTTTACTAGGATTACAAATTATTAAGAAAATGGCTTTAGGTATATTAAATCCTATTAAAACGAAGCAAAAAATAAGTATGAACAAATTAAGATTACAGATTTCTTTTCATGTCGAAAGTGAGATCGCTAAAATCTTTCAATTTTACGCAAGATAAGGGTTCAAAACAGCTTCGTTTTTTTCATAATAAAATGCCGATAATCCCTTTTTAAATAAGGTATTTATCAGCATTTATAAATTCTTTCATGTCTTTAACCTGCTCTCTTTAGTAAAAATGAAGGGAGTTTTTTTATGAATACTGAAGAAAATCAGAAAATGTGGATAAATAAAGTCCACGAAAATTTACTATTAAGAGGAAGGAGTGAAAAAACATTTATTAAT
>CALVUT010000029.1 GCA_944363675.1 uncultured Bacilli bacterium
CGATTTGAGAATAGGAATAATTATTTAAACCATTTGATTTTTCTTGAACAAGTTTTAATGCATACTCTTTATTATGCATATAAAAAATACATCTCCCTTCAAAGATATATTATAACTTATTGATGTAGACATTTTAATTAATGATGCATATACATTTTAAAAAAGGATTAACAGTTTAAAATTCCAGCCTTGATATTTATTCTTATAAAGTAGTATAATATCTTCGGAGATGGACTTATCTAATGTACTAACTGGTTTTCTTGAACGGTTGCCATGTACAAAAGCGGATTTGCCTTTCTCCTTATATTTAACAATAAGACGATCAATTTGTCTTCTTGATAAACCGAGCTTTTTACTAGCTCTGTTTTTATTTCCATTATGATCAACTAAGTCTTTGATCACTTTATATTT
This sequence comes from uncultured Bacilli bacterium, assembly GCA_944363675.1. Taxonomy (GTDB): domain Bacteria; phylum Bacillota_I; class Bacilli_A; order RF39; family UBA660; genus Ventrenecus. Next base: position 412 of record CALVUT010000029.1, read on the forward strand.
TTCTAATTCATTCATTCTTAATTCAACCTTTCTCATACACATCACCAAGTGATGTATTCTATAGTATTTTTGAGACATAATCAAATACTAACACTTAAGACATTATCATATGCTAATCATATTAAGTAAAGAAAATGAATAAATTGCATATTGCTTATTAAAGCATTTTTTGCTATAATTTTTGTAGAATAGTGAGGGGAATATAGATGATAGAGAAAATAGTATTGACAGATCCGATGGGAAATCCAAATGAATATGAAGTGATTTGTCATTTCAAATCTATAAGTGATAATAGACCAAATATAAAAAATGTTCAAATTTTAATTGTAGATACAAAAAAAGAAAATAATGGCAATAAAGTTTTGGGATTTTTTTGGGAAAAAGATGGTATGTATCAAGCCATAAATGATGATGCAGCATGGACAGAAACAAAAAGTGTAGTGGTAGACATAATTAAAAATAATATTAAAACAGAGGATATAATCAAAGTGAATTTAGATACGGCAAATAAAGCAATTGGTGAGCCAAGAGAATTAGGCGTTAGCACTATCCAATTTGATTCTTTAAAAAACAACTTTGCTGCTATAGTCGAATCTTCAAATAATATAACTGCTGAAGCTCCTGTGACGCCTCAAAATGTTGCTCCACAAGTCGTTGAATCTGCTCCAGCTGAAGCAGTTGTAAACATGGATACGCAAAGTGTTGCTGTTGCGCCAACTGCACCAGTAACTTCAGAGCCTCAAGCACCAGTTGAACCACAACCATCTCCGGTAGTTTGGGAAAGCGTTCAACCAGACAATGTAATGAATAATATTGCACCAGAATTTAAAGCACCAAGCTCTCCAGTAGTAGAAAGTCCTGTAATAGAACCAGTAGTTTCACAACCACTAGAAACGCCAAATATGGATCAGCCAGCAGTGGCTATACCAGATCCAGTTATTGTTCCAACTGAACCGGTAGTGAATATGGAAACACCGGTATCTTCAGTAGAAACAACTCAACCAATGGATTCTCCAGTAGTATCACCAGAACCAGTTGTCGTTCCGGAACCAATTACTCCAGAACCTACACCAGTAGAATCTCCAGTAATTATTCCAACAGCAAATGAAGAAAGTGAGACGAAAGATATGATAGATAGCTTTAATAAATATATAGAGAAGAAAAAAGCCTTAACTGAAAAATATCAACAAGAATGTGAACAACTAGATAAAGAATTTGAAACCGAGTTAGCAAATCGATTTGCCCAAGAAAATGAAAAAATTAAAGCTATGCAAAAACAAGCAGAGCAAAATCTTAAACAAGCAACAGATCATTTAAAAAATGCTCAAACAGCTGAAGGAATAGCAATGGTTGCTCAAGCTAATGCCCAAAAATTACAAGAAAGTCAAAATCAAGCTGGTACTATTCCAGCCTAAGGCCTTTATATAGGTCTTTTTTTCATGGAAAAAAAAGATAGAAAAGAGAAGAAATAAAATCTTTATATCAAAATAAAAAATCAAACTTTAAAAGTTTGATTGAAATTTAACTTTATGGTGGCTCCAACGGGAATTGAACCAGTGACACAAGGATTTTCAGTCCTCTGCTCTACCGACTGAGCTATGGAGCCAAAATGGCGGTTCGTACGGGATTCGAACCCGTGATCTTCTGCGTGACAGGCAGACGTCATAGGCCTCTAGACTAACGAACCATGGTTGCGGGAGCTGGATTTGAACCAACGACCTTCGGGTTATGAGCCCGACGAGCTACCAGACTGCTCTATCCCGCGATAACTAAAATGGCGGAGGAAAAGGGATTCGAACCCCTGCGCCGCTTGCGCGACCTCTCGGTTTTCAAGACCGATCCCTTCAACCGGACTTGGGTATTCCTCCAAATATAAGATGGTGCCCAAGGCCGGACTTGAACCGGCACGAGCTTTAACACCCGCAGGATTTTAAGTCCTGTGCGTCTACCTATTCCGCCACTTGGGCAGGCACTTGTCTTAACTCATAAGACTTCTTCATTATAATATTAAAATTCCAAAATAGCAAGATTTTTTCACAATTTTTCCAAATTTTTAACTATTTTTGCTTTTTTTCAGCCATTTCTCGCAACTTTTCTTCCATCCATATAGGCAATTGCTTCTTTAAAGGCATAAAGCCATGATCAATCTCTAAGTCTTTTTTTCTACCATAATCGGTATCTCGAATGGAACATTTCAATTTCTTTTGTTCTTCATCACATTCTAAAACGCGACAACAAATCTCATCTCCCAATTGAGCATAATTTTTAACATCTTTTACAAAATAGGGACTGATCTGTGAAATATGAATTAGTCCAGTATACTGATCATCAAAGGCTAAAAAAATCCCATAATCCTCAAAACCTGTTACTTTTCCAACTACCAGATCTCCTTTTTTATATTTCATTTTCTTCACCACTGCTTTAATTATAAACAATTTTTCTTTACTTGTTAAGGAAAAAATTTTATAATAAAAAAGAAAGGAAAAACTTATGAACCAAGAAGATACAGAAACAAAATTAAAAGAATTGTTAGAAGAAATAAGACCATTTTTAAATCTTGATGGGGGAGATATTGAATATATTAAATATGAAGATGGTTATCTATATGTAAAAATGTCAGGAGCTTGTGCAGGGTGTAGCTTTTTAGATGTTACCTTGAAAGATAATATTGAAGCTTATTTAAAAGAGTCCGTAGAAAATTTAAAAGGAGTCATAAACGTCAATTTATGACTCTTCTTTTAATATCCAAGCTAACGGTTCAATTGCACAATGAGCATTCAACAGTTGCCAAGCTTTCTTTAAAAAAAGTTCGTATGCCTCAACCTGATCAATGATGGAAAGTAGTTTTTCTTCCTTTTCGTCAGCTTCCATGATTCGTTCATGTAAATCAAAATAATAAGAAGGGTAAAGTAATCGCGCAAAAAGCATGCTTGAACTATACGCATCGGGTTTTTTTAAATCAATATAAGCTTTTAAATCGATCAATGCGCCTTCATGTTCTTGAAAAAACATACTCTTAAGATATTCGCCAATGTCGCGAACTTCCAAATCAAAAATGAGGTTTAAAGGATTATAAAAATTTAATCGCACATTTGGATAAATCACTCGACGATGAGAAAGAACAACTGGTTGTTCTATATTTGGAAAAGAATTTTGAACATTTCGGGCATAACAAATTGCATTTTCGGCAAGTCCTACATAATAACTAAAACTATTAAGTAAAATAGGATGATCTTTCCCAAGCTCATGGATCTGATATTCAAAATAATCTACTTTTTGACTCCATAAATTAGCCCATTCATTTCGATATAAAGAAGAATGGCGATGATTTAAAACCAATTTCTTTTGAAAATCCAATATATCTAAAAGTCCATATTCCACATTTTCCTCTTGTGCCTCCATAAGAACATAAGCATCCTCACCAACCATCGTTATATAACTTCCCTGAACATTCAAAATGAAAGTAAGAATAGGAATATCCTTTTGTATGAGCTCTTGCATTACCTGAAGTAATTCTTGAAACCCTTTTTGGTCTCGTTTGAGCTTAGTGAAATAAAACGTTTTCTCTTGAAACTGAAAGCGAGAATAATCATGAAAATTTTTTAAAGAATTGGCTTCCATATGATAGGCATATAATATATTTTCTTTCATACTAAAATGTATGAAAAAAGCCTAAAAAAAAGAATAAGTCTTTTATTTCTTCGAAAGTAATTTAGAAATGACCTTCGTAAACTCATTCTTTCTTTTTTCTAATTCTCCCTGACTCGTTGCTTCAAACCGTAAAGTCAAATGGGGTCCAGTATTACTTGCTCGAATAAGAGCCCATCCATCTTTAAATTGTATACGAACACCATCAATATTTAAATATTCATATCTTTTTTGTTTTACATAATCCATCACTGCATCGACAAGTTCAAATTTTCTTTCGCTAGGCACTTCAACTTTAATCTCTGGTGTAGAATAATAGAAGACGGTTCCTTCTAGTAGCTCACTGAAAGATTTGTCTGTTTTAGATAAAATTTCTAAAAAACGTAATCCTGCATAAATAGCACTACAAACTTCTGGACCGCGATCATTAAAGAAAATATGGCCCGAAAGTTCTCCGCCTAAAGGAATGTGATGTATTTTCGTATTTGCCTCAGTAAAACTAGTTCCCGTTCGGCTCATAAAAACTTTTCCACCTAAACGTTCAATTTCATCAATAAGCGATTGAGAACACTTTACATCACACAAAAAAGTTTTATTTTTTACAGTTTTGATTAAATCTCTAATAGCTACAATCATATATTCATCAGCAAGTACAAATTTACCATTTTCATCAATAATTCCTAAACGATCGCCGTCTCCATCATAGGCGATACCTAAGTCCGCATGAATTTCTAAAACTTTCTCTTTAAGCATTTTCATATTTTCTTCTACAGCTGGATCAGGATGATGATTAGGGAAAGTTCCATCGCTCACAGAACAAATGTAAGTAACATCTAAATTAGGAAACATAGCATAAACATCTTTAACGATTGTCGAAGTCACACCGTTACCGCAATCTACAACAACTTTCAACGGACGCTTGCCCATATCGATGTTAGCTTTCAAATAATCCAAATAATCATCTTTAATATTTCTTTGGGCTAAAATTCCTTTTCCCGCCTTAAATTGACCAGCTAGCGTAAACTTTTTAAAAGCATCAATCATCTCGCCACGGGCATTCGCTAAAGGATCCAAACTGAATTTGAAGCCATTGTCTTCTTTCGGATTATGACTAGCCGTGATCATAATGCCATAAGTGTTCTCTTTATAACGTGAATAATAATGCATAGGTGTAGTCACAAGGCCATAATCGATCACATTAATTCCAGAATCAACTAGCCCATTAATTAAAGCCTTATTCAAACTTTCAGAAGACAAACGATTATCATGACCAATTACACACTTATTTTTATCTAAATACTCTTGCAAATAAGTTCCGTAACTTTTGCCGACAATATAAGCTAAATTTTCATTGACGTCATCAGGATATTTTCCTCGTATATCATATGCTTTAAAAACCTCTTCCTTTATCATTCCAGTCACCTCTGTTTATTATATTCATTCTAACATAATTCTAAGAACTGTAAAAGGAGTAGAAAACAAATTGACACTTTTTTCAAAATAAGGTATTCTTAAGACAAGAAGGTGAAACAATGGCGCAAGAAAATGATCAATTGCAATTTGATCCTCAAATTGCAAAAAGAAAGTCAAGTCAAAGACATCCTGTAAAAAGTCGTTCAAATCAAAGGGTAAATTCTAATCTTTTAAGAAAAATAAAAGTAGCAGTAAAAATATTGCCTTACGCTTTAACATTAGGCGTCGGATTAACAGCAGGGATGAAAATAAATAGTGTTCAAAAATCTCAAGAAGAAGCGATTGTTGCTGAACACCAACAAAATGACTATGATTTGGCCTATGCAAATGCTCTTTCAGCATACGATTTAGAAGCACGTAAAATTCTAGCAGAAAACACGCATTCCAATGGTACCACTTATCACACGTTATCTGATGGCCAAACGACAGTTTCCCAAGAAGAGACAAACTTTTGGTATGATCATAAAGGGATAGCAAAAGCCATTAGGAATCATAAACAAGCAACAATAAGCGAAGGTAAGCCGAATGATACCAAATATTTAATTGCCTCTTTATACGAAGAAATGGGACCCATCGCACCATATGAAAATATGTCTAAAGTCATAGCCGATTTGCAAGAAGACAAATATAAAAACTTAGATGAATATGTTCATGATTTAGGTTATAATGATGTAGAGAGTTTTATTGAAAGTATGCATTTAGAGCTTATGGATCATGAAACAAGGGGGTTAGGAAGATGAATAGTGAAATTACCCGTTTTGAACTAGAAGATGGCATATACTACGTCTTAGATAAAATAGAGCATGAAGGAAAAACCTATTTATACCTATTTAACGAAGTAAACCCTGCTGACTATCTTATTCAAGAATATCGCAAAGAAGATCCAAACACCTTATATGAAGTTGCCGAGGATAAATTTGATCAAATTGCTAAAGAATTTATCCAAAAACGTAAAGAAGCCTTAAAATGACTTCTTTTTTTTCATCCTTCGCATATCATGATGTAGAAAGGATGATGAAATGAAAAGTGTAATACCATTTTCTAAAGAGTTAGAATTTTCAACCAAAATTCAAGAAATTACGAGCATATCTTTAGAAAGAGAATTCGAGGTGAAAGATTTATCTATTGAAGGAAATTTATTTGTAACCGGAGAATATAAAAGTCATGAAGTAAGTGCTAACGTCCTACCATTTTCATATAAAATCCCATTTACAATTGAAGTACCTGAAAACTTAGTAAAAGAATCTGTATCTTTAGAAATAAGCGATTTTGCATACGATATTGAAGAAGAAAAAAGAATTAAAGTAAACATTGAGCTAGAACTAAATGCAGAAGTAGAAGAGAAAGAAAAAATTAAAGAGGAAGAAAATCCAAAACCCGAAATGGAAGTAGATCCGGATGAAATTATTCGCATGATGGAAAGTAGTACCGAAGAAAAACAAGAAGAAATAGAAGAAGAGCAAATAGAACCAGAATCCACACAGGAAGAACAAAAGTTAGAAGAAGTAAACGAAAAAGTAGAAGAAGAAAATAGAGCAGAAGAGGAGGAAATGATTTTGCAAACTGTAACAACAGAAGACGAATATAAAACTTATCACATTCATATCATTAAAGATGGCGAAAATATTGAAACAATTTGTACGATGTATGGCTCAAATGCCAGTCTCTTAGCTGAATATAACGATGTGTCCAATATCATCCCCGGAGAAAAATTAATTATCCCAAGCAATGATGAATCGTAAAAGCATTGAAATGATTAAAGAGGCCTATCGTCCTCTTAAAGTAACCATGAAAGGCAATGTAGAAATATTGCAAACAACAAGTGGCAATATCGTGATTAAAGAAAAGAAAAATAATATTCGCAAATTATACGACTATCTTAATAGTCGTAGTTTCAATGCTTTTCCCCCTTTAGTTGATGATTCCAAAGAAGGAGTAAATATCTTTTCGTATGTGAAAGACAGCGATGCACCGAAAGAGCAAAAAGCAATGGACTTAATAAAATTAATTGCTTTACTCCATCAAAAAACAACATACTATAAAGATGTTACAAGCGATGAATACAAAAAGATCTATGAAAATTTAAAAGATCAAATCAGTTATTATCGCTATTTTTTTGAAGAAATTTATAATGAATCTTTTCATAGTATCTATCCTAGTCCAAGTGAATATCTTCTCTTAACAAACATATCAAAAATCATCGCTGCTTTAAATTTTTCTGAGCAAAAATTAGAAGAATGGTATGAAGAAGTTCATGAACTTACCCGCTATCGCGTTTGTCAAATTCATAATCATTTATGTTTAGAACATATGCACGATAATTGCTTATTGAGTTGGGAAAACTCTAAAAAAGATTCCCCGGTTTTAGATTTAGTAAATTTTTATAAAAACTGTTATTTTGACTTAAATTTTTCGGTATTACTAGAAGAGTACTTTCGCCTCTGCCCGTGGAGTAAAGAAGAAAAAGACTTATTTTTTATAACAATATCGATTCCCCCAAAATTTGAATTAAAAGGTAGCGAATTTACAAAAGTAAAAAATATTCGTGTTACTTTAGATTATATTTATAAAACAGAAAATCTAATAAGGCCATACAATACGGTAGAGCAAGAAAAGCAACAACGAAATTTCAATCAATAAAATGAAAATATTAAAACGTAAAGGCAAAATAAGTGTAATAATAACTTGATAAAAAATAAGAATGCTTAACCCTAAAATAGCCAATACTGTAAAAAAAGATCCATTTTTATGTGGTTTCATAAGTCTCACCTATTATTAAGATACGTAAAAAAGTAAAAAAAGTGAGATACAATAAACGCTTCTTGACAATTAATTAAAAGTTATAAAAAAAAATATTGACTTAGAAGAGAAATTCAGCTTATAATTATTTCAGGATAGGAGTGTATGAAATGAAAAAGATGCTTTTCAAAAAAAGCAAAGGCTTTACATTGATTGAATTGTTAGCCGTAATTGTAATTTTAGCAGTATTAATGTTATTTGCAGGTAATAACGTCATTCAAATTATGAATGATGCCCGTAAAAGTTCTTTTCAAACGGAATTTTTACAACTTTTAGATTCTGCTCAATTAAGAGCTCAAAGTGATATGATGTATGGAGTTGGCTTGCAAACAACAGGTGATACAATGTGCTATTGTATCGGGGACGGATGTTCTTCAAATACTCTAACAGAATTTGAAAATAACAGCGACTACAAAGGTAGTGTCCTTGTAACGAACAAAGGAAATGGAGATCTAGAATTTACAGGTTGGATGTATAGTACAAGTTACAAAATTGAAGACAAAAATTCCGACTCAACTAAAGCTGATGTTCAAGACTTAGGAAGTACTGCTCCAATTCAAGACTGTGGAGAATAGTAAGCCAGATAAAAACCTAGAAATAGGTTTTTTTCTTTGTTATAATTAAATCAGAAAAGAGGTTTAAAATGTTAATAATTGGTAGTCATGTAGGATTTAATAGTAAAGAACAACTTTTAGGAAGTGTAAAAGAAGCACTTAGTTACGAAGCAAATACGTTTATGTTTTATACAGGTGCTCCTCAGAATACTCTTCGTAAACCCATTGATAAGGAAAAAACAGCAGAAGCACTAAGTTTAATGAAAGAAAAGAATATGGATATAAAAAATGTGATTTGTCATGCCCCATATATCATAAACTTAGCAAACAAAAAAGATCCTAGTAAGTGGGATTTTAGTATTAACTTTTTAAAACAAGAACTTGCAAGATGTGATGATTTAGGCGTATCTAAGATGGTTTTACATCCTGGAAGCGCTGTAGGTCTTCCCAAAGATGAAGCATTAGAAAATATAAAAGACGGTTTAAATCTGATTTTAAAAGAAGGATATCATTGCCGCATTTTATTAGAAACAATGGCTGGTAAAGGTAGTGAATGCGGCGCATCACTAGCAGAATTAAAATACTTAATTACAGAAGTAAATTATCCAATCGGAATCTGCTTAGATACATGTCATTTAAACGATTCAGGTATAAATATAAATCACTTTGATGAATATTTGACAGAATTCGATCAAGAAATTGGATTAGAAAAAATTGGCTGTGTTCATGTCAATGATAGTAAAAATCCTTTAGCAAGCCATAAAGATCGACATGCAAATATTGGCTATGGAACAATCGGCTTTAACACGCTTCTTCATGTTATTTATCACGAAAAATTGACAAACGTTCCTAAAATATTAGAAACACCATATGTTGGAGAATCATTAGAGGATAAAAATCGTATTTATCCGCCATATCGTTTTGAAATTAAAATGATTCGTGAGAAAACTTTTGATAACGATCTGCTTCAACATATTCACGCTTATTATAAAAGATAACCATATTTTTGATAATACATTTGAAATAATTTTTGAATTTTAATATAATTTTCTGGCGAATAATGATCTTTAATACGTTCAAAATTTAATAGATTGGGATTACGAATAATTGTGTCCCAATTTTTTTGAACAAAAAGAAAAGTAAAATCCAACTCCGCATCACTTAAATGAACATTGTTTTTCAAAGCAAACTTCTGAACATCTTCTTTTTTTAAATTTGCCATATATCTTTGAATTAAATTATACATAAAATCACCTAATATAAGGTATGAAAAATCAAAAAAAAATAATACTAATAATGGGTGAATTCTATGAAAACAAAATTATTTGTGCTCTTTATTTTTATTGTTTTTGGAATTCAGATTTACCAATTGAATTATACAGGTCATAATTATTACGCAACAAAATTAAAAGAGAAAACAGAACGTATCGTTTATGGAGAAAGTGCCCCAAGAGGGCGCATATTAGATCGCAATGGTAAGGTTTTAGTAGATAATGTTGGAGTGTTAAACATTATTTATCATAAACCGAATCGGATAACCATATCTGAAGAATTACAAATGGCTAAAATTCTTGGTCAATATGAACAAAATATTTCCTTGACAACCACGGATTTAAAAAACTATTACTTAGCGAATAATAATAATGGCAAAGACCTTATTACTGAAGATGAGTGGCGTCTTTACGAAGAGCGAAAACTTACTGATGAAGACATCAGTAGCTTAAAGTGGGATCGTATTACAAAAGAAATGTTAAATTACACAGAAGAAGAGCAAAAAATTGCAACCATTTTTACAAAAATGCAAAACGGATACATTTATCAAGATAAAATACTCTTCAATGATGTGAGCAATGATTTTGTTTCGCAGATTTTAGGGTTAAATATAGAGGCTCTAAGTGTCAAGGTCTCTTCCAAAAGAACATATCCCTATGGTGAAACTTTAAGAACTATTTTTGGCGGTGTCGGTGCAATTACAAAGGAAACACAAGAAAAATATTTGAGTCAAAACTATGCCTTATCTGATAAAGTTGGAACAAGCGGTTTAGAAGAAGAATATGAAAATATTTTAAAAGGAAAAAAAGCAGTTTATTATATTAATAGCGATAATTCACTTACTCTTATTGAAGAGGCTGAGCAAGGTAGTGACCTTGTCTTGAATATTGATATCGATTTACAGCTGGAACTCGAAAAAACTTTAAAAGAAGAAATGATATCTGCTAAAAAACGTCAAACGGCTTCTTATTTTAATGAAGCTTATGCAATGATTGGCGACCCTAAAACTGGTGGTATCTTAGCTATTGCTGGACTCGAAAGAGAAAAAACAGGCGAATTTAGTGATATAACGATTACAGCTTTTACATCCTCTTATGCTATGGGAAGTGTTGTTAAAGGAGCTAGCAGCACCGTAGGTTATTTAAATGGTGGCATAACAGTAGGCCAAAAAATATTAGATAGTTGTGTGAAACTATATTCTGAACCTTCAAAATGCTCTTATAAAAGATTAGGTTATGTCGATGACATCACAGCTCTAAAAACTTCTTCAAACTATTTTCAATTTATAACGGCAATACGTACAACTGGGCAACAGTATACTTATAATATGCAGTTTAATGTCACCGAAAGTGATTTTGAAAAATATAGATCCGTCTTTTCAAGCTATGGACTCGGTGCAAAAACAATGATCGATTATCCAATCGAACAAACGGGAATGAAAGGAACCAAAATAGCAGGGGATTTGCTTTTAAACTTTGCAATAGGTCAGTACGACACATATACACCAATTAGTCTTTTACAATATATTAATACAATTGCTAACTACGGAAATCGTTATGCATTAAGATTGAAAAAAGAAGAATTTAATACCTTTTTAAATCAAGTAGAATTAGATGCAACCTATTACGATCGTATTACCGAAGGACTTTATCAAGTTTTTCATGGTGGTACCGCTTCGAGCTATGTAAATAAAAATTTAAATGCTGTAGGAAAAACTGGAACGAGCGAAACCTTTTATGACAAAGACAACGATGGTATTGTAGATACTGAAGTCATTAATTCCACCGTAGCGTTTTACTATCCAAGAGAAGATCCAACCTACAGTGTCGTTGTCGTTGCTCCATATCTTACTACCGATGGCAACTCTATGTATCCCTTTACGAAAAATATAAGTTTAAAAATGACAAACTATTTATCAGCAAAAGCAGAGGAATAAAATATTAACATTAATTGATAGTTAGAAGAAAAACAGCGAAGATAATGTCTTATTTTGAATACAGAAAAGAAACAATAAATGTAGATAATGAAATTGGAGAAAGTATCGACTAGTGAATATAAAAAAGATGACTTCGGTATAATACCAAAATCATCCTTTAATAGAAATATCTCTTTTAATTATTACTTTTTGCATTAGCAATTTGATTTGCAATATAATTAGAATATTTGTCTTTTAAATCAGAATCCAAAATATCCATTCCATATTTTTTTCTAAGCTCATCCATCGCCGTAACTCGAATAGTCGCGTCCGCATTAAGTTTATCATTAGCTAAAGTTTCTTGTATTTCATCTTTAGAATCGTCATAAGATGGCTTATCACTAGAAGACTCGCGATAAATGACATGATAACCAAGTTCAGTAGTTATAAGTTCAGTGGAATACTCACCATCTTTGAGTTCTCTAGCAGCTTTTAAAAGTTCATCATAACTAGAAGATAAAGAACCAGTATTAATTGCCCCTAAACTACCTCCATTATCCTTCGTAGCTTCATCATCAGAATATTCTTTAGCAAGTTCTTTAAAAGTAGCTAACTTATCTTCAGCTTCATTTAATTTAGCAATAATTTCATTCACTTTTTCTTTGGCAGCATTTTCAAGCTTTGTCTTTTCTTCATCAGAAGTATCCGAAGTAACACCAGTTTTAATCAAAATATGATCAACTGTAACATCTCCATAAATATTTTTATCATAATAAGATTTCATTTCATCTTCACTAACTAAAGTTTTAGCATAATCAAGCACAGCTTTAGATTGTAAAGTATTCAAATAAACATAATTTTTATAATAATCAACACTTCCAAAATATTGTGTAATATAATCCTCACCATAAGTATTGACCATAGAATCAACAGTACTTTCTGCGCTACTCATCGCATCGTCCTTATCATCAGCATATTCAGCTTCCAAAATCTTCGTATCCATCAAAGTAATCATAGCATCCAGTCCATAAGAAGATTTTAAACTTTCATACAGTTCATTTGCAGAAACGGCATCAAGTCCTTCATTGAAATTTACAACAGCCTGTGACCCATCACTTAATGTTGGAATATCTTTACTACATCCACATAAAAGCAAAGAACAAGCAGCTAAAGCAATAATTTTCTTTGTCTTATTCATAAACTATCTCCAATCTTTTTAAAAAACAATAATATTATAGCAACTCCTAAAAAAAAATACAAGAACAAAGTCTAGCACCAAAATAGAAAAGAACCATAAACTATACTGAAAAGACAAATAAAAAGGAGGGAGTTTTATGAACTGCTGTCGTGAAAATGGAATCGGGCCTGCAATCATTTTAGTATTATTTATTCTACTTATTTTAATTGTAGGAGCATTCATTTAGTCTTTAAAAAGGAGGTGCCTTATGAGTTGTTGCAAAAAACCAATAGATCAAGATTGCGGAAGTAATACAGGTTTCATGAATGGTGCTTTTATCATCTTGATTCTATATATCTTACTTGCAATCATTCTTGGCGGTGTATTGTTCTAAAAGAGGAAATAAAGCCTCTTTTTTTCGTGAAAAAAGAAAGTAAATTATAAAAAGACTTTAAGAAAACCAATTAAACTATTTCAAAAATATTACAAACTTTAGAATATAAATAGAAGAACGATGGTAAAATCTTTCATCAACTTGACGTCGAAAAAATGAATTTTACATCAAAAGGACTAATTAGCACTGTCATCTATATCAATAATAGCCCATCTGGCATAAACGACGACATCATGATCAATAGAAACATCCTCAGTATAAAGTGTATTATTTTCATCATACCAACCAACAAAAACGGAGCCTTCTTTACTAGGAAAATCAAGCGAAAGAAAAGAACTGTTTTTATTAATCTTTTCGATCTGGACAATCTCTCCGTCTACAACATAAGTGATTGTGCATAATTGACTACGACTAAAAACAAAAATTCCAAAAAGAAGAAAAAGAATAAAAAGAATTAAATACAAATAATTTAATTTCATACTATCACCATTAAAATTATAACAAAACTACCTAAAAAAGTGTCAAAAATCGACAAAAAAGGAAGAAAAATTATGCTTTAATAAAACTAGGAAGGGTAGAGAGTATGAAGGTAAAATGTTTTGATGAAAACACAGAAAAAGATTTAGAAAGCAAAATTAATGGCTTTTTAAGTGGCTTAAATGGTGATATAATAGATATTAAATATGAAGTCGCCATTGGCATTCAAGGGGAAGATCAAATCTATTGTTTCTCGGCTATGGTGATTTATTATGAAAAGGAATAAGTGGTTAAAAATGAAGAAAAGTTCTTTTATAGAAGGAACCGTTATCGCAACCGCTGCCATTGTCATCACCAAAATTTTAGGAATGCTTTATGTCATCCCTTTTTATGCTATTATTGGTGTTCAAGGTAGTGCATTATATGCTTATGCGTATAATATCTATGTTATTTTCTTGGATATTTCCTCAGCCGGACTTCCTGTTGCGATTAGTAAGATTATAAAAGAATACAATACACTAGGAATGATGGATGCAAAAGTAAGAGCATATAAAGTAGGAAAAAGAATTATTAGCTTTATTTCCATCGCTGCTTTTATCGTATTATTTTTATTTGCCGAAAATTTAGCTACACTCATATTAGGAGATTTACAAGGCGGTAATACCATTGCAGATGTTACATTCGTTATTCGATGCGTATCCTTTGCTATTCTTGTCATTCCTTTTTTAAGTGTTTCTAAAGGATATTTACAAGGACATAACATTATTAATGTGTCAAGCATTAGTCAAGTCATTGAACAAGTAGTTCGTATAGCCGTGATTTTAGGAGGAAGTTTTTTAGGATTAAAGGTGTTACATCTTTCTCTAACCACTTCTGTAGGTATCGCCGTTTTCGGAGCTTTTGCTGGTGGACTTGCCGCAATTTTATATATTGTATATAATCTGAGAAAACATAAAAAAGAATTAGGCTTTGAAGGAGTTCAAAAAAAAGACAAAATTACCAACAAAGAAATATTAAAAAAGTTAGCATCTTATGCAATTCCTTTTATTATAATCGATGTTGCTGTATCCCTATATAATTTTGTCGACATGGTTCTGATTTCTCGGACGATGACTTATTTAGGATTTGACGCAACTACAACAGAGTTTGTTACTTCTAGTGTGGCAACATGGGCTGGAAAAATCAATGTAATTGTAAACTCTATAGCTATGGGACTCACGGTCAGTCTAATCCCTAATATTGTAGAAGCATTTACTTTAAAAAAATGGAAACTCGTAGAAGGAAGATTAAATAAAGCTCTTCAAATTATCTTAGTCGTATGTATTCCAATGGTAATCGGTATAGCTATGTTAGCCAAACCAATCTGGAGTATTTTTTATGGTACAAGTGAATTAGAATTGGGTGGGCTAGTTCTAGCAGTAAGTATTTTTGGAGCGTTATTTTATAATATCTATATGATCACATCTTCAACTCTTCAAAGTTTAAATAAATTTAAAGCCGTTTACTTTACCACTTTACTAGGTTACGTTGCTAATGCGGTTTTAGATGTTCCATTCATGCTATTTTTTAATTGGATAGGCATAGAACCTTTTGTTGGGGCTATTATTGCATCAATAACCGGGTACACCTTATCCTACGGAACAGCATTATTCATTCTCAAAAAAGATCATCAAATAAAATATAAAGAAACCATAAAAATGTTAGGAAAAATTATTTTGCCAACAGTATGTATGATTATTATTGTTTTAGGCATAGAACTTATTTTACCAGTAAATTACTATAGTAAAACCTCATGTGTTCTTTATGTAGCGATCATCGCAATAGTAGGGGCAATAGTCTATTTATTTATTGCGTACAAAAAAGGTCTATTGCAAGAAATCTTTGGTCAAGAATATTTAAATAAAATTTTGAAAAAACTTACTTTTGGAAAATTAAAACTACAAGAAAAAAACACTAACGAGTAGTGTTAAACCATATACATATTATTTTCAACATCATAGGTATCTTGGGCATAAAACTGTGCCCCCTCCAATTTACTAACCCTAGCATCCAAGCGATTTATGCTTCTTTCTAATTTAGCAATTTTGCTTTCTAATTCGGTAATAGTTGAAGAAGAAACATTGCTGTTTGTATTAGGATAAATAGGCAAGGGCATTGGCATGGGCATATTTTGGCTTGCATAAAAATTGCTTCCCAAAGCATTTACATTAGGCATGCCCATATTCATTCCATTCATCGCCGGCATCTGTCCAGTTGCGCTCATATTAAAATTTGAACTTTCAAAAAATGAATCTCTCTCTCTTTTCATCAAAATACTCCTTTTATACCAGTATATGAATAAATATAGAAAGTAGTGATAAACATGCGTTTAAGAAATGTTAAAAATGCAAAAGAAAAATTAGAAAGTAGTCCTTACTATTTAAAAGAGCCTTTTTCTAAAAAAGGAACATGGCCTAAAGACAAACCCGTCCACGTGGAAATAGGAGCCGGAAAAGGTACCTTTCTAATCGAAATGGCTACATTGCATCCGGATATTTATTTTATTGGCATTGAAAAATATGAAAGCGTTTTAGTCAGGGCAATTGAAAAAGTAAATACCAAGCAACTATCGAATATCTGTTTTATGTGTTTAGATGCTCAAAATATTAATGAAGTCTTTGAGCATGAAATAGACACGCTTTATTTAAACTTTTCTGATCCGTGGCCGAAAAAAAGACATGCGAAAAGACGGTTGACAAGTCCAGATTTTTTAAATCGATATGAATCTCTTTTTAAAGGTCCAAAGCACATTATTCAAAAAACAGATAATATTTCTCTTTTTGCTTATAGCTTAGAACAACTAAGTCGTCAAGGATATATCTTAGAAAAAGTGAGCCTGGATTTAGCAAACGAAGATATTCCTAATATTAAAACGGAATATGAGCAAAAATTTACCGATCTAGGATATAAAATAAATTATGTAGATGCCAAAAAACGATAAAAGTGAAAATTATCGTTTTTCTATTCCGTAAAATGGAAAAATCAAAATGATGCACCAAAAAACTATAGGCAACAAACCTATAGCTTTTAATCACTTTGTCGAACTTCCATAATAACAGGTAAGATCATTGGATGTCTTCCCGTTAAAGCGCTAATATAAGGCGATAAATCTAAAATAATTTGGCCTTTTAAATCCGTATAGCTATAATTACCTTTAGCAAAACTTTCACGAACAATTGATGTAACCTTTTTTTCAATTTTATCAATCAAATCCGCATTCTCGTTAACCATAATAAAGCCTCGAGTTGTAACATTAGGCTTCAAAAGCAACTGCTTTTTTAAAGGATTAATGTTAACAATGGCCATCAAAATACCATCATGACTCATAACTTTACGTTCTTTTAAAATAGAAGAGCCAACATCTCCAATTCGTGAGCCATCCACATAAACATCCCCAGCTGTAACTCTTTCTCCACGTCGTACCCCGTTATTGGTTAATTCAATCACGTCACCATTTGTACAAATAAAAACATGATCACTAGGCATACCGCAGTCCATAGCTAGCTCCTTATGAGCAGTAAGCATACGATACTCGCCATGCATTGGCATAAAATATTCTGGTTTAACAAGTCGCATCATTAATTTAAGTTCTTCTTGTTTACCATGTCCAGAAGTATGAATATCGCTAAACTCTTCATTCGTAAACACTTTAACGCCTTTTAAATAAAGCTTATTAATAACTTTATTAATACTAGCCGCATTTCCAGGAATAGGCTTAGAAGAGAAAATAACTAAATCATCATTAAGTAAAGAAATTTGTTTATCTGTTCCATTAGCAATCCTTGATAAAGCAGCTAAAGGCTCACCTTGACTACCAGTACACAAAATACAAATCTCATTTCGTTTTAAACTCTTAGCCTTATTAGCATCAATAAAAATACTTCGATCTTGAATTAAACCATTTTCTAAAGCAATTTCAATACTTGTTTTCATACTACGCCCAAAGACCATAATTTGGCGATTGTATTTTTTACATGTTTCGACAATATGCTTAATTCGGTAAATATTAGAAGCAAACGTCGCGATAATAACCCGACCATAATGCTTTGAAACGATATCATTTAAAGTCTCATCAACACAAGACTCAGATTTCGAAAAGCCTTCAGACAAAGCGTTTGTACTATCTGACAGCAATAATTTAACACCTTCATCTCCAATCCTTGCAATTTTATGAAAATCTGCAATAGGACCGATAGGAGTCAAATCAAATTTAAAATCCCCTGTTTCAAAAATAATACCCTGAGGAGTTCTTATTACAACAGCGAAACTATCCGGAATGGAATGAGTTGTAGTAACGAACTCAATTTCAAAATATTTAAATTTCAAATGTGTATCCTTATCATAAGATTGTAAATTTTGATAATTCAAATGATTATCCTCCAATTTATTGCGGATCAAACTTGTGGCAATTCTTGGAGCATAAATGACAGGAATAGAAACATTTTGAAGTAAAAAAGAAATTCCACCGATATGATCTTCATGACCATGGGTAATAATTAAAGCTTTAATTTTATCTTGATTTTCTTTCAAATAACTAAAATCTTGAATAACATAGTCGACACCCATTAAATCATCTTCGGGAAACATAACACCAGCATCAATAACAATAATTTCATCCTGATGCCGAACAACATACATATTTTTTCCAACTTCGCCAAGTCCGCCTAAAGCAACAACGGACGTGACATCCTTATTATTCTGCATTAAATTCTCCTTTCAAATAGAATAAAAATTAAAGTTGTTTCGCTTTAAAAATTATAACGCAAAAGTTTGTAATTGTAAAGTTTTAATGATATACTAATACTGGTGGTTTTAGATGAAACAAAATAAAGGCTTTACCCTAATTGAAATCCTTGCTGTCGTGGCCATATTAGCCATTTTAGTAACCTTTGCCGGGGTTTCCGTAATGAATGCAATAAATTCTTCAAGAGAAGAAATATTACAAGATCAAATAAAATCTGTTAAAGATACAGCGATCACTTATATTTTAAATCAAAGCTATTCTTTGAGGCCATGTTCAACTTCTTTTGATGAAACAAATCCATCCACTTCTGAGACCAATTGCTATCGTAAAATAACTGTGAGCAATTTAATTGATTCAGGATTGTTTGAAAACCGCAACGACATATGTGATCCCAATGGAACCATTTTAGTCTACCGTAAAAACTATGGAACATATTCAGAACTTACAAGTTACATAACAGAAGACGTTTGTGCTTATAGGTAAGCCTTAAACATTTTAAAGGAGGAAGAAAAATGGGCTTTTTTGATAAATTAAAAAATATTGTTTCAAAAAAAGAAACTAAAAAAGAAGAAAAAGAAACCTTAGAAAGTTATGAAAAGGGGCTAGAAAAAACAAGAACAGAATTTGTCTCTAAATTAAGCTTATTAGGAATAAAATACACCAAAGTAAGTGAAGAGTACTTTGAAGAACTTGAACAAGTTTTAATTATGGCAGATATTGGCGTAAATACAGTCATGAACTTTTTAGATCGTCTAAGAGATCGGGTCAAAAAAGAAAATATTACCGATACAAAATATTTGCAAGAAGTTATCGTAGACGAATTATTTATTATTTATGTAAATAACGAATCTTTATCCGATAAAATTAATATGGCCCCATCTGGTCCAACCGTAATTTTAATGGTTGGCGTAAATGGAGTAGGGAAAACAACAACCATTGCTAAACTGGCCTATAAATATATTAAAGAAGGTAAAAAAGTAATGATGATTGCCGGCGACACTTTCCGTGCTGGCGCTGTCGAACAATTAGAAAGTTGGGCCAAAAAAACTGGCGCATTATTTCATGGTGGAGAAAGCAAAGATCCGGCTGGTGTCATATATGCTGGATTAGAAGAAGCAAAACAAGAACAAGTTGATATCGTCTTAATAGATACAGCTGGGCGTCTTCAAAATAAAGTGAATTTAATGAAAGAATTAGAAAAAATCAATAAAGTCATCGAGAAAATCATTCCAGGTGCACCTCAAGAAACTCTTTTAGTCATTGACGCAACTACAGGTCAAAACGGTATTTTACAAGCAAAAAGTTTTAAAGAAATTACAAACATTACAGGTATCGTTTTAACAAAACTAGATGGCACAGCTAAAGGTGGTATTGTCTTAGCCATCAAAGAAAGTGTTGGCATTCCCGTAAAATTTATTGGCTTAGGCGAAAAAATGGAAGACTTAAAACCATTTGATATTGAATCCTATATCTACGGTCTATTTAAAGGAATGATCGAATAATGGATAAATTTTTATATTACAATGATTTGTTCAACATTTATAAAGAATTATTAACTAAAAAAGAACAAGTCATCTTTTCGGATTATTACGAAGAAAACCTCTCTATGGGGGAAATCGCCGAAAACCTAAGTATTACAAGAAGTGCTGTTGGAAGTACGATTAAAACCGTTGAACAAAAACTAGAAAAATATGAATCATGCCTGCAAATTCGAAAGAAAAATAAAAAGTTGCAAGCCATTATAGAAGAAATAGAGGATAAGAAAATAAAGGGGAAACTAGAAGAACTTTTAAATTAGAAAAGAGGAATAAACATGTTTGAATATCTTGGCGATCGCTTAACAAATGCGATAAAAAACATTAGAGGTTTAGGTACCATCACTGAAGAAAATATTAATGATGCCATGCGTGAAATTAGAATGGCTTTACTAGAAGCAGACGTAAACTATCAAGTAGTTAAAGAGTTTGTCGCTAAAGTAAAAGAAAAAGCTTTAGGCATGGAAGTAGGTAAAAGCCTCAAACCAGATGAACTATTTATTAAAATAGTAAAAGATGAATTAATAGCTTTACTAGGTGGTGATGTTGCTGAATTAGAAACGAAAAAAAATCCAACCATTTTAATGCTTGTTGGTTTACAAGGTTCAGGAAAAACAACAACAGCCGGCAAACTTGCCAATTACTTGCGCAAAAAAGAAAGTAAACATCCTTTATTAGTTGCTTGTGATATTTATCGTCCTGCCGCCATTGATCAATTAAAAGAAATTGGCAAAAGCTTAAACATTCCTGTTTTCGAAGAAGGACATAAAAACCCTGTTGAAATCGTTAAAGATGCCATAGAAAAAGCAAAAGAAGATAAAAACGACTACATTATTATCGACACAGCGGGCCGCTTGCACATTGACGAAAACCTTATGCAAGAATTAAAAGATATAGCTTCAGAAGTACATCCTCACGAAATCCTTTTAGTCATTGATGCCATGATGGGACAAGATGCCATAAATGTTATAACTGGGTTTAATGAAGCTTTAGATTTAACGGGCTGTATCTTAACGAAGCTAGATGGAAATACCAAAGGTGGAGTTGCTTTATCTGTAAGACACTTAACCAATGTTCCAATCAAATTTGTTGGTGACTCCGAAAAATTAGATGGCTTATCTCCTTTTTACCCAATCCGTATGGCCGAACGTATTTTAGATATGGGTGACATTATGGGGATTGCTGAAAAAGTAGAAAACATCATGTCTGAAGAAGAAGCGAAAAGTCAAACCAAAAAGATGATGAGTGGTAAATATGATTTAGAAGACTTTTTGACGAACCTAAAACAAATCAAAAAATTAGGACCACTAGAAAATATTATCAAAATGCTTCCTCAAGCTCGTAAAATGGGATTAAATGAAGTTCAAATTGATCCAAAACAAATGGCTCATGTTGAAGCGATCATCCTTTCTATGACTCCATATGAAAGAAGACATCCAGAAGTTTTAAAAGCAACACGCAAACAAAGAATCGCCAAAGGTTCAGGACGTAGTGTTGAAGAAGTAAACCGTTTACTAAAGCAATTTGAAGAAATGAAAAAGATGATGAAAATGATGAAGAATGGTAATTTTAAGATTTAAAAATTGACAACG
>CALVUT010000030.1 GCA_944363675.1 uncultured Bacilli bacterium
CATACGGCATTGGCATTGCTTTCATTTAAAGACTGAGTAAGACTTACGCGCATTGTATTGAAAACATTTTGACCTGAAACTGATGTTCGATTAGAACTTAGTCCTGAAACCGCATTTACCGAAAATGCCCCTGCCACACCTGCACTTGATACGACATTAGACAAGTTTTGTAAAGGGTTAAGAGCGTTTTGAAAAGAATTTATTGCTGTTGATACTTCTTGGATCAAAGATGGCGATAAAACAGATTCTATTTTTTCTTCAAAAGAACTTAAAGATTCCATATTTTTTGTTATATAAGAAAGCAAATCATTTTCGGTTATTGTTTTAGTTTTCTTTTGAGCTAGAGCGCTTTCGATACCTTTACTATTCTTTAAATAGTTCTCCCACCATTTAGCGATATTTTGATACCCCTTTGTCAAAATCGTATATTTTTCATCTAACTTAGAGGTCATTCGTTTAAAGTGTGAGTCTTCACTTTTTGCAATATAACTATTTTGAAACAATTCATACTTGTCTGTAAGAAAATTTGAAGAACATTCCAGAAAATCTTGATATTCTGTTTCTAATAAGGTTA
Source organism: uncultured Bacilli bacterium (assembly GCA_944363675.1). GTDB lineage: Bacteria > Bacillota_I > Bacilli_A > RF39 > UBA660 > Ventrenecus. The sequence continues at coordinate 575 of CALVUT010000030.1, forward strand.
TTTTTATTTTATTTATGTCCATCAAAATCCTCCTTACTAAATCATGCTATCCACAATACTAACAATTTCTTCCATTTTTTCTTCACATTGTCTTTGTTTACGCCTTTTTCGCTTAATTTTGGAATAGCTTGGATCTTCTTCATTCTCTTCATCATTAATCTCAATTTCCAGTTCTTGTATTTCAGTTTCTAAATTGTGATATTCTTCGATATAATCTACAACTTTTTGATAGGTATCAATTAAATCTGATAATTCTTGATAATGTACATCTAATAATTGTTTTAAAGCTTTTTTGAGCGGTTCTTTTGCCAGAGTCATCCAATTGTTTTCATTACATATAGATGCATATATAGCTTGTTCCTTGGTTGTGTTTAAAGAATTTTTGAGACTCATCAAGGCTGACCGAGCCTTTAATACATTTACATTTTCAAATGCCATTTTTACTTCTTACTCCTTCTGATCACTTAAACTCTCCCATTAAAGAAGAATTACACAGATAATTATTTTTTTACAATTACTAAATACACGTATATTGTCATGATAATTTTGAGATTTTTTTAAATGCCAGTAATCCACACCTTTCCAAGCATTGCTCTGCTTTTTCACACTTTGAGAGAAATATATCCGGAGCCTTGAATTTGTTCATTTTACTCTTACAAGTATAAACTTTCCTAAAAACAAATTACCCTTTAAGAAACTCAAGACTAGATAAATTTGACTTGCTATCTTTTATATAAGGATAGCATTAAATTGAATCAAAATCAATGTTTTTTCCATTATTTACTCTTTGAAAAAGCACTTCAAAATAAGATATTTAAAGATGTGAAAGTATTTGAACGTATTCTTAAAAAAATTTTTTTTCTAAACATTTACCTTTGACTTTCAAAATATAAGTTCTTTTATTCTTCTTTGTCTAATAAAGATAAAATTTGAAAGCCAATTAAAAAAAGTAATATTAGGGAAAAGAGGTTAGATTGATTTACGTAATCAATAATATCTAAAAATAACGATAAAATGGAAGAAAATAAAAAGCCTATAATAGCCACCCAGGTTTGATGTTCATATTTTGTAAAACAGAAGCTAACAAATTTAATCATTACTATTAAACCTATTAATAATCCAAGGCCAAATAAAACACAATAAAACCATTGCGAAAATGGACTGGCAAACAGTTCTAAAATAAAAGAGTAACTTCCTAGCATCATGTATGTTGCAGTTCCACTTACTCCTGGCAAGATGGTAGTTACTGCATCTAAGAAGCCCAAAAAGAAAATGTAAAGATGTGATAGAAGGCTGTTTGATGGAATGAATTCTTCTAAATACACTAGACGATTTAACAAAAAGAAAAATGTTACTATGGATAATATAATAAAATAATCTTGAGAATTCATTTTATTTTCTTTTACAATCGTTGGGACTGTTCCGACGATGAGGCCAATGAAAAAAACTACCGTAAAGACATAATAATTTGTGATAAAGTGAAGAATGATCTTACTTCCTAGTAAAACTGCCAAGACTACACCAATAGCTAAAGGTATTAGAAAAGCAAGACTTTCTTTTTTTTGTTTAAAAAAGGAGTTTACATAGTCCATAGCCTTTTTGTAAACTCCTAAGCTTATTGCTAATAAAGATCCTGAAACGCCAGGAATCACTTTACCAATACCAATAATAAAACCTTTTAAAAAAAGAATAAGACTTTGCAATGTGATCACCTTTGTCTTATTCTATGTTTTTCTTTTCTTCTTTATGTTTCTTTTCTTCTTTTTTGATTGGTTTAGGCAATGCTGCTTTACGCGATAAATTCAAACGACCTCGATTGTCATAACCCAAACTTTTCACGATGATTTCATCGCCTACTTTAACAACATCTTTTGGTTTGCCTACTCTTTCATGAGCAAGTTCAGAAACGTGTACTAACCCTTCACAGCCAGGCCAAAGTTCTACGAAACATCCAAAATCTTCTACTTTAACTACTTTTCCTGTATAAATTTTATCTTCTTCTACTTCACGAACAACATCCAAAATTCTTCGTTTAGTTTCGGCAATGATTTCTTGATTTGAATGGTAAATAATTACTCTTCCATCATCTTCTAAATCGACTTTGACGGCATCTTTATCATTAACGGTTTTTACATGACTAGATTCTAAAATGATTTTGGTAATCATGTCTCCACCACGGCCGATGACGTCCTTGATCTTTTCAGGATTGATAGTAAAGGTTTCAATTTTTGGAGCGTATGGGCTAAGTTCTTGACGAGGTTCTTTGATGCAATCTTCCATAACATCAAGGATTTCGAAACGTGCTTTTTTTGCTTGAGCAAGTGCTTCTTTTAGAATTTCTTTGGTTACTCCTTTAATTTTGATATCCATTTGTAAGGCAGTAATGCCTTCGCGTGTTCCAGCTACTTTGAAGTCCATATCGCCCATATGGTCTTCTAGTCCTTGAATATCGGTTAAAATCGTATAGCTTTTTTCATCTTTTGAAGTGATTAAACCCATGGCTATACCTGCAACTGGAGCTTTAATTGGTACACCGGCAGCCATTAAAGAAAGGCATCCGGCACAGATCGTAGCTTGGCTAGATGAACCATTAGATTCTAAGATTTCTGAAACGACGCGAATTGTGTATGGAAATTCTTCTTCAGAAGGAATTACATAGGATAGCGCTCTTTCTCCTAAGGCACCATGCCCAATTTCTCTTCTTCCAGGTGAACCATAGCGGCCAATTTCACCAACCGAGAAAGCTGGAAAATTATAATGAAGCATAAATCGCTTTGCTTCTTCGATGCCTAAGCCGTCTAATACTTGATGCTCACCAATGGCTCCTAATGTTGTTGTGGCAAGGCTTTGCGTCTGTCCTCTTGTAAATACGGCTGAGCCGTGAGTTCTTGGCAAAAGATCGATCATAGCATCTAATGGTCTTATTTCGTCCATCTTGCGGCCATCTGGTCTAATATGTTGTTCAGTAATCAAACTTCTAACAGCATCTGCTTCTAGGTTATATAATATTTTACTTACTTGTTTTAGCTTATCATCTAATAGTTCGTCTTCTAGGTATACGCTTGTAAAGTAACCTATAGTTTGTTGTTTAATTTCTTCTACTTTAGCTGCTGATTGTAATTTATCTTTAATTTGAATTGCATCTAATATATTTTGATAAGCATACTTTGTTACAGCAGAAACTAAATCGCTTTCTAATTCTGCTTTATCGAGTTCTACTTTTTCTTTGCCAATTTCATTTATAATCTCACTTTGAAATGCACAAAGTTTTTTGATTGCTTCATGACCAAACAAAATGCCATCTAAGACTGCTTTTTCACTTAATTCATTTGCTCCGGCCTCAACCATACAAATGGCTTCTTTAGTTCCAGCAACCGTAAGATTTAAACTACTTTGTTCTAATTGTTCTACGGTAGGATTAATGATGTATTCTTTACCTATTTTCCCTACTACTACACCACAGACTGGACCATCAAAGGGAATTTCAGAGATTCCTAAAGATAAAGATGAACCAAATAGAGCAGCCATAACAGGAGAGTTATCCTGATCGACAGACAAGACTGTATTGACAACTTGAATTTCATTACGTAAATTTTCATCAAACATTGGCCGAATTGGACGGTCGATAAGTCTAGCGGCTAGTGTTGCCTCATCGGTTGGTCTTCCCTCTCTTTTAATAAAGCCGCCAGGGATTTTACCTACAGAATACAACTTTTCTTGATAAAGAACTTGCAAAGGGAAAAAATCTTGAGTAACGATTGTTTTACCCATGACACTTACGGAAAGAACTACGGTGTCACCATAACGAACTAAACAAGAACCATTTGCTTGTTTGGCAAGCCATCCCGTTTCTACCGTAATTTTACGACCATAAAAATCTAAAGTAAATTCTTTTTTCATACTTCCTTCTTTCTAGAAAAAAAGGCACTAAAAAAGTTAGTGCCTATTTTCTTAAATTTAATTTTTTAATAAGTTCACGATAAGATACTACATCGTTTTCTTTTAAGTAATTTAAAAGTTTTTTTCTTCTTCCAACCATCTTCTGTAAACCAAGTTTAGAATGATAGTCATGGATATGTGTCTTAAAGTGTTCAGTTAAATTATTAATTTCTTCCGTCAATAAAGCAATTTGAACTTCGGTACTTCCAACGTCGTTCTTATTCTTTTGGAATTCTTTAATAATTTCTGTTTTACGAGCTTTTGACATAGCCATAGTTATTACCTCCTTTATTATTTTAAATCGGTTTAGCCAAAGTATCTTGAAGAGGTACCCAATGAAACTTCAGCAAAACTTCATTACTAAAATAGTATAATATGAAAGATAAGAAAATGCAATGACAAATTTAAACTTCATTCATACTATTCATATTGTAACCTATCTAATTCTTGTTTTCTGGCAAGAAGTTAACTTCTTTTACTTTTCTAACTCTAATCAATAATATTCCATTTTGAGACAATCAAGTTTATCTGTAGAAATTACATATTTAGGATTACTTCTTTAACACGAAAGGGATGGATTTGAAAAGAGATTTACTTACTTATTCTACTAAAAAATTAGACTTGTTCTTGATATGAATTCATAATATTTGTTTTTAATGCAAAGTAATCTGGAACGATAAGGGCATCTTCTTCTACGCCAATGATTACTTGATCGTATTTTTTATAATTTAACAAACAGGCTCTGTCATAGCCTTGCACTGCAATGTCGGCTAAGGTTTCTAAAGAAATATCGAATTTTTCACGCAAATAGGTTTCTTTGGAGTACTCTTTTAAGTTAATTTCTTTGCCAACGTAAATTTTTATTTTCTTTTTTTTGGAACAGATGTCTGCGCCGGTTATTAAGGGAATAGATAAATGTAATTGTTTATCTAAAAAAGCTAGGTTTTCTTGCATTGAATTTTTTTCTGTCCAAGAAGAAACGCCAATGCGATATGTGATTTTGGGCATGATATCACCTCATTTGAGTTTTTATTCTAATATAGAATAGTCAAAATGTCAATTCATGCTTCTTTTGAACATTCTTTCTAAATCATAGATACTAAATTTTATAATAGTTGGTCTTCCGTGTGGGCAATTGTATGGATTGTCACAGGCACAAAGTTCATTTAATAGTTCTTCTTGAGCTTCATGTGAAATATGCATATTGGCTTTGATACTCATTTTACAAGCCAAAGTGATGGCAATGGATTCATTGAATTTTACCCGGTCAAACCCATCCAAACCTCCAATTAACAGATCGATGATCCGTCGAATGCTTTCTTCTTCGTGTCCTTCTAAAAGCCATGTTGGATGTGATTTTACAATAAAGGTGTTTAAGCCAAATTCTTCTATATGAAAGCCCATGCTTTCTAATAAAGGCAACTTATTTTTTAAGATTAAAAAATCACTGGAGCTCAATTCGATTGTAATAGGAAATAAAAGATCTGTGGTACTTACCTCTTTCGATCTTAAAGCTCGCATATTGCGCTCGTAGTTTACCCTTTCTTGCGCCGCATGTTGGTCAATTAAATACACGCCTTCTTCATTTTCAGCAATGATATAGGTACCGTGGGCCACGCCAACAGGATAAAGTTTTAATCTTTTCATTTCGGGATTTACATACACTTCTGTTGTTGGCTTTTCTTCCTCTGAGGCTTGAAAGTCAAAGGTGGTTTGCACATCTTTGACGGTTTGATATTGTTCTTCTTGTTCTTTGACTATGTTGTCAACAACTTCTGTTTTATAAGGATTACTTTCAGGCATTCTTTCAACGGCATCTGGAATTAATAGATTTTTGTATAAAGCATCTTTTAAAGTAGTATAAATCAAATCATATAGAACATCCATTTTGCCAATTTTTATATCTTGTTTAGTTGGATGAATATTCACATCTACTAAGGTAGGATCTGTGTAAATATTTAAGACAACTATTGGAAATTTAATATCCGGTTTATAGGTATAATAGGCATCGTTTATTGCTTTGTTGATTTCATAGTTTTTGATGACACGATCATTTACAATGACAATCATGTGATTGCGGTTACTTTTTAAAATTTCTGGTTTGCCAATATAACCAAATAGGTCAAAATCATCATTGCTATTTTGTACTTTAATCATCTTTGATGAAACACTTAAGCCATAGATTTCATGAATGGTTTTTAATAGATCACCACTGCCACTAGTACGTACTATGTCGTGACCATCGTGATTTAAAGAAAAGGCAATTTTAGGATGCGATAAAGCTAGTTTTTCTAAAAAGGATACACAGCTAGCCAGTTCGGCTTGTTCACTTTTTAAATATTTTAACCGCGCAGGAGTATTATAAAAGAGGTTGGTAATTTTGATCGTTGTTCCTTTTTTTAGAGGTCCTGGTTCTTCGCATAAAAGTTTACCACCTTCGATAATAATATGTGTGCCGTCCTCGCCATCACTTGTATTCATTTCAGTTCTTGAAACGCTGGCAATGGAAGGAAGCGCTTCGCCACGAAAACCTAAGGTGTCAATAAAGAATAAGTCATCATCTTTATAGATTTTACTTGTAGCATGTCTTTGGAAAGCTAGGCGGGCATCTTCTTTACTCATGCCAATGCCATCATCCATAACTTCTATACCTTTTTTTCCACCTTCTAAAAGAGTCACATCGATTCTTGTTGCTTTAGCATCAATGCTGTTTTCGCATAGTTCTTTCACTATAGAAGAACATTTTTCGACCACCTCGCCAGCAGCAATTTTATTTGCTAGAGTTTCATCCATAACCCGAATTCTATTCATGATTACCTCCAAAAAATGATTCACAGATATTAATGTATTCTTCAGTGATGTTATAGAAAGTTATTTTGCAAGGGTTTTTTAGGTAGAAAAAGCCTAATCCTTTCAAATAAATATGACTGCGGGCTTTAATGTCTTTGGTAAAGCTTGGCGTATCTAAAAGTGATGTGTTTTTACTGTAGACCTTTTGTACTTTAAGTAAATCGCTTTTAAAGAAGGTAACTTGAACTTTCCGATCGAAGGCAAGGCGAAGAAAATCTTCGATAAGGAGATTACAAGATTCATTCACAGGAAGAATTAAGGGTTTGATTTGCTTTTTTAAAATAGTTTTTTTTATTAAAGTTGGGTCTTCCAAAGTATACATATCCGCAAAACCAACGGTATCGTAAATTTGTTTTTCTAAATAAGGAACTTTAATAAAGTTTAGGGTTGTATTAGGCATTTCGCTGACAGTGATCTCACTTTGATTCGTTAAAGCTTTTACTAAACTACTTTTCCCAGCATTGGTTGGGCCTAAAAAGAAGATTTTTTGGTAAGGCAAGCGGCTTATTTTTTCTTTTAATTTATGGACGTTTTTGACAGATATAAAGAGAATTTCTTCGGTAATATGATGCGTCTTTTGAAGCCAACGCCGAATGTTTTCATAATAGATACTTTCTGGTATACTGTCACTTTTGGTGACACAGAACAATTTGGGAATTTTGATTTGATGATAGCATTTGATATTGTCAGGATAAAGATTTAAAAAGTCACAGAAAAAGAAAGCAAAGCCTCTACTTTGATTTACTTTCTCGAGCATACTTTCTTGTCCTTTGGGGATCGTCACTTTTTGAAATTCGTGGTAGTTGCGCATACGAAAGCAACGACGGCAATATTTTTGATCTAAATTTTCTACATAGCCAATTTTAGAAGGATTCTCACTTTGTAAGAGAACTCCACATCCTTTACAACATTTATTCATAATATTCTCCTTTTTTAAATATCCCCTTTTTTTGAAAACTCTTATAAATTCTTTTTTCGAACCAACGATTTATCTTTGTTGGAAATGCTTCTTTTGCACTAATGGGATTTACTAAAATACTCGTAAATCCTAAGCGATTAGCACCTAATATATCTGTAAGTAGTTGATCGCCAACACAAGCTATTTCTGTATCTTTATAGGGATATAATTCTAATATTTTTAAATATTTTTTCTTGAATGGTTTACTACTTTTACATGAGCTATCGACGTTGCATCTTTCTTTAAATGGAGCAACTCTTTTTTTGGAGGCATTGGATAATATAATTGCTTTAAAACCTAAATCTTCTAAATATAAGAAAAATTCTAAAAGTCTTTTGTCAGGAATTTCTACTTCTAAAGGGGCAAGTGTATTGTCTAGATCAAATAAAATACATTTGATGCCACGCTTTTTTAAATCCTCATAATCAATATCATAAATACTTCTTTTATATATATCTGGTCTAAAGATATCCATGGCCTCACCTTCCTTTTTTAAGTATATCACGTTTCTTTCTTTTTTGACAGAAGAACAGAAATAAAAATTTCACCTTTGAATATACTTTAGTATAGGAGTGTTAAAGATGTTTTTACTTTCGTTATTAAAATCGATGTTATTTTTTACAGGAAGTTATTCCAATAATGTTTTTCCATCACCACTTAGTGAAAAAGAAGAACGCGAATATATTTTAAAAATGATGGCTGGGGATGAAGAGGCACGCAATAAACTGATTGAACATAATTTGCGCTTAGTTGCACATATTGTCAAAAAGTTTGAAACAACAAATGAAGATACGGATGATTTAATTGGAATTGGAACTATTGGATTGATTAAAGGTGTCGATTCTTATGATTTTGATAAAAATATACGACTTACGACGTATGTTGCAAAATGCATTCAAAATGAAATATTAATGTATTTTCGAAGTATTAAGGGGAGTCATTTAAAAAATATTAGCTTGAATGATTCCATTGGGTTTGATAAAGACGGGAATGAGATTAGTTTGATTGAAGTGATTAAAGATCAAACAGAAGATTTTGCCAATGCTTTGCAAAAAAAGGATAATATTTTGTTAGTTAATGAATATTTAAAAGTTTTAAGCCGCCGAGAACAAGATATTATTGTTAAACGATATGGGCTTATGAATCGTAAGGAAATGACCCAAAAAGAAATTGCCAAGGAAATGCATATTTCTAGAAGTTATGTCTCTCGTATCGAAAAAAGAGCTTTGACGAAAATTTTAAGAGAATTTATTCGCCACAATAAGACTACTTAGTTCGTCTAAGTTCATCGATCTCGGCCATTGTCTGATATAAACTGAGCTCTATTTTATCGGGCTTTTTTTCTTTATTCTTTTTCACTAAACGATTACAATATTCCCAACAAGAACGATACTTCGTGCCATCTTCAAAAGTTTTTTGGGTTTTATAAAATCTAAATTGTGGATCTGCTATAATTTCTTGTTTCAATATTTCCATGTGATTTAAAAGGCGCATTCGTTTGGCAAGCATTAAAAGATGCTTTAATTTTTTATTCAAATATATATCCTCTTCTTTCAATTCTTGACTTATTTTACTTTGGCAATAATTCCAATATGCTGCACAAGAAGAGCCATCAGGGAATTTCTTTTCATTACTTGATAGATTGAAATGAGTATTTTTGCAGACTTGCTCCTCTAGAAAAGAAAAACGAGCATCTATTTTTAAAATAGATTGTAATTGTTTTAGGCGGGCTAAAGCACTCAGTAGGTCCTCTTTATACTCTGAATTTTGTTTTATCTTACGTTTTATTTCACCCAGGAAATTAGCTATTGTTTGCTGATTGGGAAGAACAATTTGCGAATGTGTTAAAGGTATGAAAGGATTAGATTCAAGGTTTTTTTCGATAGCATTAAAGCAAATTGTCCATTCATTTTTTTCTAGTTCTCTTTTTGCTTTTTGTAAAGTCTTATAAACATATCTGTCTGTTAAATCATCCGACTCTTTGAATTCTTGGTGGCCCTGCGTATGTAAAAAGGCCAAGACACTTTTTCCATTAGGAAAACAAAGTCTTGGATCTTTCCAGGAATAAATGTGATTCTCAGTTATTTTTTGATAGATATAATCTGCTTTTTCTTTTCTTGTTAGCATAGTACCACCCGATGTGTTTTTATTCTAGGCCATTTTGCTTTCAGAAGCAAGAAAAAAGTGAGTTAGACTCACTAAGGAAATTTAAAGGCTTAAAGTAAATGGATCGCTTTCTGAACCTGTTCCGCCAGTTATTTGAACGTCTGATGAAAGGTATAGTGTTGGCCGGGC
>CALVUT010000031.1 GCA_944363675.1 uncultured Bacilli bacterium
AACAAAGTGAGTTCATGAAACCCTTGCTTTTTAGATTTCATCGATTATGCTATGACTACAAACAAGGTTTACCTTTGTTTGTTATCCACATTATAAATCGGTATCATTTTAACTAATGTTTAACATACGATTTGCTGCATCGCCTAAATTATTTTCTAATCTTGCAATAATTGTTTCCGCATCAATGATTGCTTGAACTGCATCTAAACGATTTTGTAGATCTTTTTTATCCGTTAGGGCATCTACTAATTGTTTGGCATGATCTACATCTGCTTGGCTATGACTTGCTTCGGCTTGTTCAACTGCTTTTAAAGCTTCGTCATAACTATTATCTTGTTCTTGGTTACCATTTCCATTGTCCTCTTCATTTTGATTTGAGTTTCCTTGATTGTTTGAACTTCCGTTATTTCCACTGTTTCCAGTTGTTCCATTGTTTCCTGTTGTGTTTCCAGAAGTTCCAGTATTTCCAGCTATGTAATTATTTCCTGCTGTTTCAGATTCCACTACTTCTTGAGTAGGTTCATCTTTGTCTTCTTGATCATCGTTTGCTTGATCATCATTGTTGGTAGGTGCGCTACCACCCTGTTCTACTTCAGAACCACTGCCTGAACCTTCATCTAAAACTTCATTTTCTGGAGCTTGAGCAAAGGTGAACACAGTAAGGCCGATGAATAAGAACAAAATGATTGCAAAAATTATCTTTTTGTTTTTCATTTTTTCACTCCCCTATACTATATGTAAAAAATAATTTTCGAAAACCCAGAGATTGCCCTAATTCTCTGTTATTTCTAAAAACATTATAACACACAAAAAAGAAATGTGAGAAAAATTTCACATTTCTTTTCACTATTTTACAAACGAAATTTCATTTAAAGGCCAGAACTGAAAAAACACTTTGCCAATAATATCTTCTTTTTTAATTAAACCTACATCCGGATCTCTGCTGTCTTTAGAATTGCTGCGATTGTCTCCTAACACTAAGTACATGTCGTCTGGAATTTTGTCGTAGCCTAAATCTTTTATTGAGAAATCTTCTGTTACTACATCATCGCCTAAAAAAGTTTCTTTGTATGCTGTACCATCAACATATAATACATTATTTTTAAATTCAACATATTCTCCAGGTAATCCTACTACTCTTTTAATTAAATACTTTGTATCAGCGTAGTTAATGGATACAATTTGATTTCTTTTGATATCTGTGAAACGCAGGCTAATCTTGTCTAATAGGACTAAGTCGCCATCCGTTAATGTTGGGCTCATAGAAGGTCCAATAATTTGTTGCATTGAAAGCACATAAAGGAATATTAAAATTACAATGATTGCTGTTACAATATATTTTAAAGCATCTTTGATAAATTCTTTTATATCTAGCCAAAGCATAACCCCACCAACTTTCCACTATTTGATCGTATCATAATTTTAAACGTTTGGAAACGAAACCCTTTATTTTGACATTTTATTTTACAGTATAAATTTTAAGATTTTGATGATACAATAAAATACGAAGGGTGAAATTTATGAAAACAATTTATCAAATTCAAAAAGATCGTGTTGAAGAGGTTGCGCGAATGCCCAAAAAATTTTGGGTGGATTTAGTTGATCCTACCGAAGAAGAAATTCAAAGTGTTTGTCGAAAACTTTCTATTAAAAAGAACGATTTGTTAAAAGCTTTGGACAAATCCGAAATTCCTCATATTGAATTTCGAGAAAATTTTAGTTTATTTATTTACAGTATTCCTTATATGATTAACAATAATGGTCGCAAAAAGTATCGTTCTTATCCTTTTGGTGTCTTCTTTTTTTCTGATGGCCTTTTAACTGTTTCTTTATTGGAGCATCCGATAAAAAAGAAGTTACAAAATTCTCTTACTGCAGAGGCAAACTTTCAAAAACCTAATATTTTTTCTATTTATCTTATTGGAACAAGCGTAGAATACTATATTGCCTATTTAAATGAAATCCAAGAAGATATTTTGCAGCGTGAAAAGAGAATGCTTAAATCTCCTAGTAATAAGGATATCGAAACGATGTTAGCTTTTCAAAAAAGTCTTCTTTATTTCACAACTTCTTTGCAAGGCAATCAAGCTTTAATTGAAAAAATCGAAATGTATGAGAAGATTACCTCGGTGGAACTCGATGCTATTAAGGAAGTTAAAATCGAGTTACATCAAGCTTTAGAGATGGCTAGAACTTATCGGGAAATACTGGAAAATACTATGAGTACATATAGTTCGATCATTTCAAACAACTTAAATGGCACGATGAAATTTTTGACTTCTGTTACGTTAATTATATCTATTCCAACGATGATTTCTTCTTTTCTAGGAATGAACGTTTTTCTTGGTGATTTTGGTACAAATCCTTTTTCGTTTTTACTAATTGTCCTTTGTTGTATTACGATTACTTTGATTTTAATTTTGATTTTAAAAAAGAAAAATCTCTTATGATTTTTCTTTTTTAATAAACATGGCATCTCCAAAGGAGAAGAAACGATATTTTTCTTTGACTGCCTCACGATATGCATTTAGAATGTATTCTTTTTTTGAAAAGGCACTGACAAGCATTACTAAAGTACTTTTTGGCAGATGGAAGTTTGTAATCAAACAATCGATTGCTTCGAATTTAAAACCCGGATAAATGAAAATATCGGTGTTGCCATGACAGGCTTTAAACTCATGATAAAGGTGCATGATTGTCTCTAAAGTTCTAGTACTTGTTGTTCCAACTGCGATAATGCGTCGTCCTTCTTTTTTGGCTTGATTTAAAATGGATGCAGTTTTTTCACTCATCTCATAGAATTCACTGTGCATGTGATGCTTTGTCACATCTTCTACTTCAACTGGCCTAAATGTGCCTAAACCAACATGTAAAGTGACATTGGTAATAACAATACCCTTTTCTTTAATCTTTTCTAGAAGATCTTTCGTAAAATGAAGACCAGCTGTTGGAGCAGCAGCACTCCCCAAGTTTTTGGCGTAGACTGTTTGATATCGCTCTTTGTCCTCTAGTTTTTCATGAATATATGGGGGCAATGGCATTTCCCCTAGTTTGTCTAGTATTTCTAAGAAAATACCTTGGTATAAAAATTGAACGTGAACAATTCCCTCTTCTTTTTTCTCAGTTACAACTGCTGTTAGAAGGCCATCGCCAAAAGTGATTTTGGTACCGACATGAAGTCTTTTAAAAGGGCGAGACAAACATTCCCACTCATCAGAGCCTAATTCTTTTAATAGTAAAAGTTCTATGACGGCCTTTGTTTGTTCTTTTTCGCCAATTAGTCTTGCTGGTATAACTTTTGTATCGTTGATGACTAACACGTCGCCAGGATATAAATAGTCTAATATATCAGTAAAATGTTTGTGCTCTAAGGCACCTGTATCACGATCCATCACAAGTAATCTAGATGAAGAACGATCCTTTAAAGGGGTTTGAGCGATAAGTTCTTCTGGTAAATCGTAATTAAATTCTTCTGTTGTCATCTTTTAACACTTCTTTCTATAGTTTACGCGAATTTTCTTCATAACTTAAGCTTTTACTTAAATCTATAGCAGGAAAAGGATCAGCACGATCTAAGTCATTTAAAAAGCTTGGATACGTGTAACGATTTGCTAACAAATCATTCATAAAAGCTGCTTGATCTTGCGTCAAATTAGATTTTCGATAAACGCATCTTGTTAAAATCAATTTCCCTTGTCTATCTGCTTGGAAGCGAATCAAAGGATAATAGCGACTAATAAAACTACCTAAATCCATATCCACCCGCAGATACTCTTCGCAAACTTCTTGATTCGTAATAAAAATCATATTGGCAATTTGGTTTAAAATATGAACATGACCAAACATATCCTTAGGCAAGATATGTTTGCCCTTTCCATCAATTAAGCAATCATGAAATGATGCACTGTCTAAAGTCATTGGATACAGATCTAAGGTTTTATCATCGCTTTTTCCAATGTAGAAGCCTTTGCTTATAGGCATTTCTTTTTCATCTAATAAATACATATGATCTTCTTTACCAATCAACATTGTATTTTGTTGAAGTCCAGGATTTAAAACTTTATAACCTAGCTTACATACAACAAAGTCAAAATAAGGACGAAACAAATGATAATTCTCAGCAAATTGTTGAAATTCTTCATTGTTTTCTTTATTTAAACTGCAGTAATCTTGGATGATTTTCTGACACAAGTTTTCTATTTCATAATATTTACAGGCGTAGAGTTTGCCTTTTTTTATTAGTCCTGATTCAAGCGTTTTCATCTTTATCTCCTAGTTTTAATTCCTGACTTAACATTTCGTAGGCTTTGTCATAATCATCCATTGCTAAGCGAATTACATGAATGTTTGAATAGGCTTCTACTTCTTTTGTTATTTCGTCATACCCTTTTTGTTCTTTCACGCTTTTTTCGGCACTAATTGGAAAGTAATTATGGTGTTTACGGCTTTGTATGCGTTTTTGATAATGGTCTGTATTTTCTAGGTACAATTCAATATAATAGATCTCATACTCTAAGGCATTTAGTCTTTCTAAAAACGCATAGTAATCTTCTGTAAAAGAATAGTCTTTTTCCCCTAGTCTTGCCAATAGTTCCTCAGTCATAAAAAAGCTATCTAATAAAATAGTTACAGGAACAAAAGCCATGCTTTCTAAGTAATTAAAGAACGCCTCATACATTTTCTGGCTATATTTAAGACCGTTGGCTGTTTTATCGGCGTGTCCAGATAGTCTGTATAAATTACACGACTCTAAATTATCTCTTATATAATCCGTTAAGTGAGTCTTACCTACACCATGCGGTCCAACAACAATCATTAATTTATTTTTCATAACTTTTCCTCTTTTAAAACAATGTTCCTTGTCTATTCATTTTTAAATGTTCATAGGCCTTTTCACAAGCCACTCGCCCTCTTGGCGTTCTTTTAATAAACCCTTCTTGAAGTAAAAATGGCTCGACGACATCTTCAATTGTTGATACTTCTTCGCCAATGCTTGTGGCAATCGTTTCGACGCCAACTGGTCCGCCATTAAACTTCGTAATTAAACTTGTTAAATATTCAATGTCAACAGAATCTAGGCCGAACTCATCTACTTTTAAACGTTTTAGGCTATCTTCGGCTAAATCTAAAGTGATTTTTTCATAACCACCAACTAACGCAAAATCACGAACACGTTTAAATAAACGGTTAGCTATACGCGGTGTTTTACGGCATCTTTTGGCGATGAGTCTGGCGGCGTCTTCTTCAATAGGCATTTCTAATACCCGACTTGTGCGCATGACGATTTTTAATAGTTCCTCTTCGCTGTAATACTGAAGTTTAGACACAATACCAAAGCGGTCACGCAGAGGACTAGAAATATCTCCAGCTCTTGTAGTTGCGCCGACTAAAGTAAATGGGGGCAAATCGATTTTTAAGTTACGACTCTTGCCATCACTATTTAAAACTAAATCCATTTCAAAGTCTTCCATAGCAGGATATAAAATTTCTTCAATAAATTTAGGCATTCGGTGAATCTCATCGATAAATAAAACGTCACCTGGTTCAAGAGTTGATAATATGGCGGCTAAGTCACCACTTTTTTCAATAGATGGACCACTTGCGGTTTTAATGTTTACCCCTAGTTCATTAGCGATAATATGGGCCAGAGTTGTTTTTCCTAAGCCTGGTGGCCCATATAGCAAAACGTGATCTAAAGATTCGTTACGAATTTTACTTGCTTCAATGAAAACTTTTAAATTGCCGGTGATTTCTTCTTGGCCAATATATTCTTTTAGACTTTGTGGACGAATATTATTTTCAAATGTATCGCTTTCTAATTTTTCACTATCTAGAATATCTTCTTCCATAAAGCACCTCCTATTTTAGTAATAATTTCAAAGCATCTTTAACTTGACTTTCAATTTCTTTATTACTATCCATGTTTGGCAAAATCTTTTTGATATCATTCGTTTTATATCCTAAACCTTCTAAGACACTGACAAGTTCCTCAAAACCACCGGTCATAATATCGGTTGTACTTTGAGCAAGTTTGCCTTTTAAATCTAAAATAATTTGTCTGGCTACTTTATCCCCCACTTTAGGAAATTTCTTTAAATATAAAATATTTTCACGGTCAATCGCATCAATAATTCCATTAACACTTCCTGTAGCAAGCATTGGCATGACAAGTTTAGGACCAACGCCTTTAACATTTAAAAGCTTTAAGAATAGTTCTTTTTCTTCTTTCGTTTTAAAACCATATAAACTATTTTCATCTTCTCTTATATGATTATAGACATAGACTTTAGCCTCTTCATTTAAAGTAAAGGCAAAGGGATTGGGCACAAAAATAAAGTAACCCACTCCTCCTGTTTCTATCACAATATAGTTTGCTTCTGTTTCGGTAACAATTCCCTTAATATAACTATACATAACTACCACCTGTATACCATTTTATCATACAATTGTATCAAAAAAAAGAAGCAATTTTTCAAAGAGGACTTCTTAAACCAGAAGAAACAAAAAAGCAAGCTTCTACTTACTTTGCTCACGAATTAAATCATTCAGTACTTTTTTAGATAATCCCGTTACTCTTTGAATAAGATCTTTTGGTAAACCTTCCATTAATAGCTTTTTAGCCATAGCTAACTTACTTTCTTTTTGTCCTAACTTCTGTCCTAACTTTTGACCTTCAGCCATTCCGGATTTCTTACCGTCAGCTAAACCATTTTGATAAGCTTCACTTTGTTCTAAGTGTTTTTTATCGTAATAAAAATAATCATCAATACATCCCATTAGACTTGTTACTTCTTTTTGCATACTTATCATAATTCCATCTCCTTCATATAGTTTTCTCAACATTTCTTGGTTCTCTTCAATTAAGAAATATAGATCACTTTCTAAACTGTTTTTCTTGATATCATTATAATCTACCTTTCTTAGATAATCAAGATTGATGTCTATAATCTCTA
>CALVUT010000032.1 GCA_944363675.1 uncultured Bacilli bacterium
CAATATCCTTTTCTTTTAATTGCTTTGAAAATCTTACAATTTGAAGTTTTTTATATCCAGTTAATGATGCAATTTGAGAATAAGAATAACCATTTAAACCATTTTGTTTATCTTGAACAAGTTTTATAGTATACTCTTTATTATGCATATAATAAAAACATCTCCTTTCCAAAGAGATATTATACAATATATATCGGAATCTTTTTTATTAATGATAAGGTATCTTTTTAAAAAAGGATTAACAGAATGTAAAGAACTAATTGACATGATTGATGGTGAATGGAAAGTACTTGGAACAGACGACTCTGGCGTTCATCCGATTCACTCATGGGGAAGAGAAGCGGAAAACCTAAATCAATTCTTGAAATTTCTTGGCATTGATTACACAATGAACCCGAATCAAATATTTAACAATATTGATCATAGGTATCATACATTATCAGAAAAGCAAATTGAAACTTTACGCAATGAGGTAATTTATCATCTTGCCAAAGGTGATAAGGTCTCTTTGGGAATATTTCCTTACCTAAAATCCCCTAATAATGGCCTAACATTTTATTGTACACAAGGTAGTGAAAATATAAATACGAATAATTGGGAAGAAACAACCGATAATCCTACATTTTATAATGGTGGACATTCTATGTATGTCACGGGAATTAGTGATTCGGGAGATTTAATTGTTAGCTCTTGGGGTAAAGAATATATTGTAAAATGGTCAGAACTGTCCACTGAGGCCGCTTTTGAAATTACAGCCACTAGCTATACTCCAAATTCATAAATCTAATCATTTGACGATTACTAAATGGTTTGATAAACTAAAAATAGTTAGAGCGCTATTTATAAAATTTATAATATAGAAATAAGGTGAAAAAAATGAAAGAAAGCTTATTTACACCAAACATGTTTCATAAAGAAATAGCTATGGAAAAAGGATTATGTAATGATGATGGAACTTTTAAGCAGGAATATTTTTTATTACAACAAGCTTATCAATATTTTTTAGAATTATACCTAGATAAAGTCTTAGAAATAAAAAAGTACGATGAGTTGTTTTTTAGAAGTCCCTTAGAATTTACACCAGTCGAAAAGAGTGCAAGAGATATTTATCAGTTAAATAGTATTTTTCGTTATTATTATGTGCGTAATACCTTATATGTAGAAAAACTAGTTAAAAAGGATATTGATTTTGTTTTATCGGAATACAAAAGCAAGAACAATATCCTTTCAGATAGCATGCAATTATTAATTAAACGTACATTCGGGACCGTGATTTCATCTGACTTTTTCTACCTAGATACCCATACAAACTATGGCCCCGTATCCTCAGAGTTTATGGCTCCTGCTGATGGACTCGTATTAGGGTTTAGATACGATTTATTTGCCGATGGGGATAAAGAAGACTGGATAGACAAAAATTTTGAACGTACCCAGTTTTTAAATAAAGTGTTGGAAAAACAAAAAAAAGATTATCAAAACAAATTGTTTTTACCGATTTCGATTATCGTGTACGATGACCAGAGTGTAAAACAGGTAAAAGGTTTATAGAAAGGAAAATAGAAAATGCAAGAAAAATATTTGCCGATTGGTACAGTTGTTTTATTAAAAGGAGGGAGCAAACGGGTAATGATAACTGGTTTTTGCTCAGTGGATGGCAGTAAAAGCGACGTTATCTATGATTACAATGGCTGTCTATATCCAGAAGGGTATTTAAGCAACGATCAAACTTGTTTGTTCAATCATGATCAAATTGCTAAAATTTATCATATGGGGTTTATTGATGAGGAAGAAAAAGAATTTAAAGCAAGATTAAAAGAACTTGTTGCTAGCTTGAAAGAAAATTCTTCAGCCAAAGTTGAAAGTTTAAAAGAAAAAGAAGATAAATAAAAATAAGCATGAATCAAAAGCAGGAAAATGACATGAAAAAGGGTGTGTATTCTTTTGGAAAACACCTGTCACATGTCATTTTTTATGTATTATTGAATCGAACAGATGTATTTCATTAGTTACATTTGACAAATAGAATAGAATTTGATAGGATTAATTTTAGCTACACATGGAAGAAAGCAACAGGCGAATAATACCTGTTTTTTTAGTAATTAGGGGGTGCTTCTATGCTTGAATTACATGGTTTAGAAAGATTTTCTGAATCAGAAAGAAAAAAAATCAAAAAAGCTTATGATTTGGCAAATCTTTTACATGCAGGTACATACCGTAAAAGTGGGGAGCCATATATTACGCATCCGATTGCCGTTGCCCAATTTTTAATAGATGCCCAAAAAGATTATCAAACGATTTGCATAGGATTATTACATGATACTATAGAGGATACAGACATTACCTATAATGAGTTAGCCAAAGAATTTGGACGTACTATTGCCAATGGTGTAGACGGTGTGACAAAGGTAAAAGATATATCAAATGCCACGGCAACGAAAGATCAAATCATGTTGGCTACAGATCGCAAGTTTATGACTCATTTAGCCAAAGATATTCGAGTTATCGATGTGAAACTTGCTGATCGATATAATAACATGCTAACGAAAGCATATTGGCCACCAGAAACGCAGAAAAGAAAGTCGCAAGAAAATTTTTCTGTATATGCTCCAGTTTCCAAAAGCGTCGGAGCTTGGCGGATCAAAAATTTTTTAGAAGATACTTCTTTTGAATCTTTAGAGCCAGATACCTATTGCTTACTTCAAGAAGAACGTCAAAGTTTAATCGCTCAACATCAAGAAGAACTTAGGGAGATTGGTGAAAATATTCGTGACAGACTTCAAAGACGCTATGGAATAACTTGCTGTGAAATAAAACCACAGTTTAAAAATGTATATAGCCTATATGAAGCTATCAAAATTCGTGATCAAAAAATATTCCAACTTAATGATTTGCTCTCTTTGAAAGTGGTTTTAGAAAAACCTGGAGATTGTTACAGTGCTCTAGGTGTTACCAATGATCTTTATGCCAATAAGCAAGTCGTAGATTATATTGGCAGTCCAAAGCCAAATTGTTATCAATCCATTCATGATATCGTAACATACCGAGATAAAAATAAAAGAAGTCAGGATATTTTAATTAAATTCCGGACAAAACTAATGGATATAAAAGCTACCTATGGTATGAGTGTCGAAGATTATCGTAAAAAAGGTGGTCAAAAGTTATTTCAAGGAATTTCTTTAATTGATCAAACAAGTACCAATGATGAAACCTTTATGGAGCGTGTTCAAAAAGAAATTTTTGGCGAAAAAGTAACCGTTTTCACCCCAACTGGTGAACGCTGTGAACTAGCTAAAGGCGCAACAGTAGTCGACTTTGCCTTCTATATCCACACTCAATTAGGGCTTCACATGCGAGGCGCGATAGTCAATGGTATGATGGTTTCAAACGATTATAAATTGCAAAATAATGATACCGTTC
>CALVUT010000033.1 GCA_944363675.1 uncultured Bacilli bacterium
TAGGCAAATAAAAAAGCAGTTTTTGCTGCTTAGTTCATGTTTTTGGGTTTTCACTCTATCTAAGAATAGTAGGCTTTTATTTCTTCTTTAGTTAGCCCTGTAGCCTCTAAGATGTCTTTCCTATCCATCTTTTTCGATAGCATCCATTTTGCTATTTCTATTTTGGTTTGTTTTTCACCTAGTTCTTCGCCTTCAGTTTTTGCTTCCATAATCAAGGTGTTGCGAATCTTTTCTTCATCTTGTTCTTTGGTCAAATACTCCCGAAATCTTGGATCTTCATTGACTCTTTCTAATTCATCCATATATTTTTTCACCAACCTATCTTTTGTCTTGAAATATAATTTTTCCAACTCTTCTAATGGTAAGCCAAGCATGATAATATACTTGTACTCTTGTATTTTTTCTTCGTTTTCATCATACCAAAATCTGATCATTCTGTCTATATTTACCTCATAAATAAAGGCATTTTGAACAAATAGAAATTGATCATCATCTTGCATTTTATACACACGACATTCTTTTAGATTTTTATGAATCCCACTTGTGAAGTTTAACTGCAAAAACTTGGTTACTTCATCATAGACTTGACCTACACCAACATGATGGGAAACCATATCACTAAAAAAAGCAAAGTTTCAAGCTCGGATATACTTTTGATTCGATGAATTCACTTCGATTCCAATAAGTCCCGAATCCGTTTCCAATAAGGCACCTAGGCAACGAGAGATTTTGTAAGGTTTTGTCGAAAAGGAAAGCACCATAAAAAACTATGATGAGTTAATAGAGAAATATCTTTTCAAAACGATTACTTTTTCAGCCATTTGTATATTCACTAAAAGAGATTTTGTCTGATGATGAATCTAGATAAAGGGTACCTAATTTTCCTTCTAGTGAAGCGTATATTTCAATATAGTTATTTAGTTTATCCATATGTAAAAGATTGGTATAAACACTGTTGCCATCGCTCATTCTCAAGAAAAATCTTTCGTCATCGATCACGACATCATTGCTTGTCCAAGGTTGATATTCGATCTCACTTATTAAAGTAATTACGTCACGATTAATTTGAGATAGTTTTTCGATTAGTTTTGTATAATAAGAGTCTGGGACATAATTAATTAAGACTGGTACTCCATCCAAGTTGTTTGACTCTATTTCTTTTTTGTTGGTTAGAACGAGTTTGTTATTATTGCGATTGTAAAATAAAGGGAGGGATTCATCGATCTCTATTTGAATAGTCCCTAGTATGCCTTTATGAATTTCTACTGAGTTAACGTATGGAATACTCATAATTTTATCTTTTAAATCACTTGTTTTTTCGCGAAATAAGTAGGGATAATTTTTAAGTCCGGCTGCAACGATGATATCATTATCCGTAACATAAGAATTGCCAGTGATTAAAATATGGTTTATTTTTAGATTCCAAAGATAGAAAAAAATGAGGAATAAAAAAAGAAGAAAGCAAAAAAACTTTAGAATGGTTTTCCATTTTAGTTTTCGTTTCATCACCTTCTTCTTTTTCATTTTTTCACCAGTCCTTTGTTTCTTGTTCTAAGATTAAATCGATTTGATAAACCTCTTTTACTCTTTCTTGTATTAATTTTATCAAATCTCTTATATCTTTTCCAGTAGCACCCCCAATATTTATGATAAAGTTGGCATGTTTTTCACTAATACATGCTCCGCCAATTTTTGTTCCTTTTAAACCTAACTCATCAATTAACTTGCCACTTGCCAGTTCACTGGAAGGATTACGAAAAACACTTCCGGCAGATGGATACTCCAAAGGTTGTGAGGATAAACGTCTTTGAAGGCGATCTCGAATCACTTCTAAAGATTGTTCTTTCAAACCTTTAGGAAATGTAAATGTCGCCTCAATAATAATGTTTTCTGGATGTTCTTTGAAATAGCTTGTGCGATAGCCGTGAGTCAACTCATCTTTTGCTTTTTTGACCAAATGCAAATCTTTATCGATATAGGTAACCGTAGTTAAGTATTCAAATGTTGAAACTTTATAGGCTTCAGCATTGCCAAAAATACATCCCCCTACTGTTCCGGGAATGCCACTTGCCCATTCTAACCCACTTAAACCATTTTTAATAATTTCTAAAGCTAGAAAGTTTATCATCACGCCTGCGCCAACGGTAACTTTCTGTCCTTCATAGGAAATTTGATTTAATAAATCAAGTTTGACAATAACGCCTTCATATTTTGAATCTGCAAAAATAATGTTTGAGCCATTTCCCAAAATAAAATACGGCACATCGTTTTGGTGAGCAAATTCCAAAAAAGACAAAAGACTACCTACATCTTTTGGATGAAGAACATAGCTTGCGTCTGGGGCAAGGCGATAAGTGTTATATTTTTGTAATGAAATATCTTTTTCTAATATTCCAAACTTTTCTAATTCTTTCATGATATAAGCTCCTTTATTTCTTCATAGATAATTGCAGCGCTTTCTTTAACATCTTCTTTATCCATGTTTACTTTTAGTTTTAAACGTAGTTCTTCATTGTGCAAAAGATTTTCTACCAATTCAGTCATTTTCTGTGGTGTCAGGTCACATTCTTCCAGCAGACAGATACAGTCTTTCTTAGCTAATTCTAAAGCATTGTAATATTGATGGTTATTGGCTACATTAGGGCTTGGTATGATAATGCTTGGAACTTTTAAGGCAAGTATTTCAAAGAGACTGCCTGCTCCGGCTCTAGAAACAACAAGATCACTAATCTTTAATAGACCTGGTAATTCATCCATATAAGGAAAGAGATGGACATTTTTGGGAAAATGATTTTGGCTGTATTCTTCGTAATGATACTTTCCTGTTATATAGCATACTTCGTAGTTTTTGTTTTTTAGACTCATTAAATACTCTTTCATCTTATCATTTAATGAACCACTTCCTTGACTACCTGCTACGACAGTTACAAGCCGTTTTGTTGGATCTAAACCTAGTTCTTGTTTTTTCTTTTTTGGTGTTTTTAGAGCCCAGGCTCCGCAAGGGTGACCTGTATAAATGATTTGGCCGTTTGTTTTAAAGTACTTTTTACTAGATTCAAAGGTCACGCCAATCAAATCGGCATATTTGCCAACCATTTTATTGCTCTTTCCAGGAATACTATTTTGTTCATGAATAAATATTGGTATATGCTCTTTATGTGCAGCCACGACGACTGGATATGTGACATAGCCTCCTACACCAATAACAATATCAGGATGTTCTTTTTTGATCCATTCGCGACATGTTGTAATCGCTTTTTTGACTAAACCAATATTTTTTATATCTAATAAAATGTTTTTGCTAAAGCCGTATACTTCTAAGGGGATATAAGTATAGCCTAGTTTGGGAATTAAATCTTTTTCCATTCGATTATGCGTCCCAAAATAAAACACTTCTACATTTTTCTCTCTTTTTTTAAATTCGTCAATAATAGCTAAGGCAGGATTAATATGACCCATTGAACCACCAGCTGTAACAAATAATTTCATGGTTCTCCTCCATTTCATACTCATTATACTATATTTCCTATAAAAATTTGTAGAACAAATCCAAAATAGTGTAAAGCTTGCCAATTCTTTCACGTATATTTCGCGGATATTTTCATAGATTGGTATTAGAAAAAGTCTGGTGGTGAGTACTTTGCATAAAGGAAAAATCGATAAAGCTTTATTTTTAACGGTATTCATTATTGGTGTTTTTGGGATTGTCATGATCTATTCGGCTTCCAGCATATGGGCAGAATACAAGTATCAAGATGCTTTTAAGTTTGTCAAGGCACAAAGTGTTTTCTTTATTTTAGGTCTTTTTCTTTGTTACTTTATTAGTAAAATCCAAAGTGAATTTTGGTTTAAACATGCCAATAAAATTCTTTTTGGGTGTTTTATTTTGCTCATATTGGTTTTAATTCCTGGGATTGGGACAATCCGCAATGGTTCAAGAAGTTGGTTTGGCATTGGTGGTTTTGGCGTGCAGCCTTCGGAGTTTGCAAAGATCGGTTTAATTATTTTTACTTCCAAATACTTAAGTCAAAACAGAAAAGAACTGCGAAGTATTAAAAAGGGTGTCCTTCCTATATTAGGGGTTATTCTGCTGTTTTTTCTGCTTATTATGTTAGAGCCAGATTTTGGAACGGCAATGGTTATTGCTCTTACGTTAATTAGTCTTATTTTTATCAGTGGGGTACAATTTTCTTTTTTCGTTAAAGTTGGTTTACTGGGTTTATCAGGGATTGTTCTTTTGATCATTATCGCGCCTTATCGAATGGCCAGGATTGTTTCTTTTTTAAATCCATGGAGTGATCCTTTAGGTAGTGGATTTCAAATTATTCAAAGTTTGTACGCGATTGGTCCTGGAGGACTTTTAGGACAAGGTTTCATGAACTCACATCAGAAGCACTTTTACTTGCCAGAACCTCAGACAGATTTTATCTTTGCCATTATTAGTGAAGAGTTCGGTTTTTTAGGTGTTTTAATCGTCGTTTCCTTCTTCTTTTTTCTTTTTTACCGATCTATCAAAATTGCTTTGAGAACGAGCCTACTTTTCGATAAGTTCTTAGTTTTTGGCCTAGCTATTGGCATTCTTATTCAAGCTACCTTAAATCTTTGCGTTGTTATTGGCCTTATCCCAGTAACTGGTGTTACTCTTCCCTTTTTTAGCTATGGAGGAAGTAGTCTTTTGGTCACGATGGCTTCGATCGGAATTATTTTGAGTATAAGTAAAAAATGAATTTAACGATTTTGAAGGCTGTATTTTAAACAAAGTTTTAATCTACGAGCGTCGTTGGCTAAACAATCGTCCAAAAGAGGTTCACGGAAATAAGGAAGAGGCTCTATACATGTTTTTTCTTGTTCTGTCAAAGATAGATTACTTTCTAGTTTTTTACCTATTACTTGAATTACAGCTAGGATATCTAGGGAAAGCTGTTTATCTACGGTATTTCCAGTGTAATACTTTACTAATTTATTTAATAGTTTTTGGTATTTAAGCCACCCCTTTAAAAGTATAGCTTGCGCATGTTCGTCTATTTCACAACATAATTCGTGCTTTTCGTCTTCTTTTGGAAGCAAGAGAATTCCACCTGTTGGTCTATCCTCAATTTTATATAAGCATCCTTGATCGGTTAGCAAAGCACAGCTTGTCGGCAAAGAAAATAAATTTACAGGTCCTTTCCCCTTGCCTCTAGACTCTAAGAATAAAACGGGTGTGGCTCCATAGTTACTTATTTCAAATGTTGCACGAATAGATGCTTCATGTTCTAGTTTTTGCATAATGCCCTTTTTAGTTATTTCTGCAAAGTCTTCGATGGCATATGCACAACCATTTCGTTTGCAACATTTACCACCGCATTTTCGGCATAAGTCACTTTCAAATAAAGTTGGATCTTCAAAATGATGGTAAAAAGCCATGACTTGTGCATCTTTTTTTAAGTCTTCATTAGGAAAATCGGGTTTAATCATAATTATCTTTCCTTTCGTTTGTTCTATAAAGTAATTGATTTTCTTTAAAAAGTCAAGAATAATTAATCATTGAAAATTTTTGCCGTAAACGGAAAAAAAATTCAATGATTAATTGACAAGTGTTTTGGTTCATACTATAATTATATTGAAAATTTTTGCCGTAAACGGAAAAAAAATTCAATGGAGGGAAAATTATGAAAACGATTAACCGTGACCTTTACTTGAATAAACTTATTCAAAGAAAAGAAAATCACTTAATTAAAATTGTGACGGGAATAAGACGAAGTGGTAAATCTTACCTTCTTGATCCATTATTCAAACATTATTTATTGAGTACTGGAGTTAAAGAAAATCATATTATCAAGATTGATTTAGATTTACGAATGAATAAAGACTTCTTAGATCCAGATTATTTAGATACATATATTAGAAATGCTATTCAAGACAAAGAAATGTACTATGTTATTTTAGATGAAATTCAAAAAGTTACTGATTTTGAATCGGTTTTAAATGGATTTTTAAAAATAGATAATTTAGATGTTTATGTGACTGGCAGTAATTCTAAGTTTTTATCTAGTGATATTATTACAGAATTTAGAGGACGTGGAGACGAAGTTCGCGTACATCCTTTAACGTTCTTTGAATTTTTAAGTGCTTATCCTCATTCAAAAGAAGAGGCTTGGAATGAGTATATGTTGTATGGTGGGCTACCATTAATACTTGACCAAAAGACGGATGAGCAAAAGCGTAATTATTTAATCCAACTTTTTAATACGACCTATTTAAAGGATACTATCGAAAGGAATCATATTCAAAGAACAGATGTTCTTGACACATTAGTAAATATTCTTGCTTCTTCTGTTGGAAGTCTAACAAATCCCAAAAAACTTGCAGATACTTTCTTAAGTCATGGTATTAAAGATATATCGGTAAACACCATAACTTCCTATTTAAATTGTTTATTAGATTCTTTTATTATTAACAAGGTAGAACGTTATGATATTAAAGGGAAAAAATATATTTCTACCCCAGCTAAGTATTACTTTGCTGATGTTGGTCTAAGAAATGCTAGGCTTAATTTTAGACAGGTCGAAGAAAATCATATTATGGAGAATATTATTTATAATGAACTCTTAACAAGAGGGTATAATGTTGATGTTGGTATTGTTGAAATTCGGGATGGGGATGCTAGGAAGCAATTGGAAGTGGATTTTGTCTGTAATCAATCCGACAAAAGATATTATATTCAAGTGGCTCTTCATTTGGATACTAGAGAAAAAACACTTCAAGAAGAAAAGTCTTTATTAAATATTCATGATAATTTCAAAAAAATTATTATTGTCAAAGACAATATAAAAAAATGGAATACGGAAGAAGGCATTTTAGTTTTAGGATTAGAAGAGTTTTTACTTAATAAAGATAGCTTAAATTTATAAGTGATTTATTAGAGCAGGGTTTTTTCTGCTCTTTTCTTTATGAAAAAACTTTATCGGTTAAGATAAAGCTTTAAATCCAAACGCCATAGGTTATGGCTGCCATAGCGAGAAGTAAGCCGACGACATAAAAGGCTTTGACAATATCTCTTTCGCTGTAGCCTAGTTGTTCAAAGTGATGGTGTAAGGGAGCCATTTTAAATACTTTACGATGAAATTTACGAATAGCGATAATTTGAATTAGACTCGATAGTGTTTCGACCACAAAGACACCACCGATTAGGGCTAAAGATAGTTCATGTCTGGTGATGATTGCTACGGTTGCCATGGCAGCACCTAAAGAAAGACTACCGAGATCTCCCATAAAAACTTTGGCTGGGTTGGCATTAAAAAGTAAAAAGCCTAAAAGAGCGCCTACTAAGATAAAACAAAATATGGCTACTTCTTGATATCCTTCCATCCACGTTGTGTTCCAAGTGATGATTCCAAAGGCTACGAAAGCAATGGTCGAAAGACCGGCACATAGGCCATCTAAGCCATCGGTAATGTTAACTGCGTTGGATGAGCCTACTAACAGGAATAATATGAATAAACCGAAGGTCCATCCCATCGGAATAACAATGTTTAAAGAAGAAATAGTTAAAACAGGTTCACCACCATTTTTCATAAAGATATAGAAAAAAACTAAGGCAATAACCATTTGTAATAGAAATTTGGTTGTTATTCTTAAACCGGCATTGTTATGATATCTTACTTTTAACCAGTCATCGATAAACCCTAAAAGGGCATAGGAGACAAAAACAAAGAGCAAGATAATCAAGTTATGATTCAGTTCAATACTGCCTCTTAAATAAAGAAGGAACAAGGCAATGAGGACCGGAACGATAAAGATGATCCCACCCATTGTTGGAGTGCCTTCTTTTTTTTGATGTCTTTCACCTACAGTTTGACTTACATGTTGGCGAAAGTTCACTTTTTTTAAGATGGGAATGAAGATTAGGCCACAAATAATGGCAAAGATAAAGCCTAACATCATTGCTAATGCAGTTTTGGCTAAAATTAGCATAGAACTCACCTACCTACTCCTATTATACTATAATTTCTTTAATTTACTTGTTTTTTCTTTTATTTTTGACAGGTTTAGACAATCATCCTAACATAAGTTTGACAACGCCGCCTTCTTTAACGTAAGAATTGCCTTCAGGACTTTGATAAATTACAGTTGTTCCCTCACCCGAATATTCTAAGGAAAAGCCTTTTAAAGCAGATTTTGCTTCGTCTAAACTCAATCCGGTTACATCTGGAATTTGAATGTATTTCGTATCCATCCAGTTATATTCTTTAGCCATTCCTTCGGTGCTGCTTTCGATATCTAATACGGATATGGCTGTTTCTAAGATAGATTTCGCAACAGGTGCGGCGACAGTGCCTCCATACTGCACTACTCCAACGGGGTGATCGATTGCGACATAAACAACGATCTGTGGATCATCAGCTGGCATAAACCCAATGAAAGAAAGGATATAGTTTCCGTCCATATAGTGACCAGCTTCTACTTTTTGAGCAGTTCCGGTTTTACCACCAACACGGTAGTTTTCAATATATGCATTGCGACCTGAACCGTTTGCAACAACACTTTCTAAAGCATATCGAGCAAGCTTACTTGTTTCTTCACTGATGACTTTCCGACGTAAGACGGGTTCTTTTAAAGAAATAATGGAATTGGTTTCGGGTTCTTGCATAGATTTTACAAGATATGGTTCATATAAGGACCCACCATTCACGACAGCAGATACAGCAGTGACTTGTTGGATTGGCGTAACGCTTATACCTTGACCAAAGCTCGTCGTAGCCAGTTCTACTGCTCCCATTTTGTCTGGGTTAAAAAGAATGCCGGTTGATTCCCCATTTAAATCGATGCCGGTTTTTTCGCCAAAACCTAACTTGCGAATATAACTCATTAAAGTGTTTGTCCCTAATTTTTGGCCTAAAGAAACAAATCCTGGATTGCAACTGTTTTCCACTACTTCAAGATACGTTTGAGCTCCATGTCCCCCACTTTTCCAGCAATGAATGGTTGCTCCATCGACGTTGACACTGCCTCCATCGTAAAAGGTATCTTCAAATAAGTTAACCGTTTGTTCTTCTAAGGAGGCGGCTAATGTTGCAATTTTAAAGGTTGATCCTGGTTCGTAGGTCATCCAAATAGGCAAATTCCGATTGATGGTTTCTGTATCATAATCTTGATAATTATTTGGGTCAAAGTTTGGACGGCTAGCCATAGCAAGAATTTCACCCGTATTGGGATCCATGGCTAGGATAAGGGCATGTTCGGGTGTATATTTTAACATAATATTATCAAGTTCTCTTTCCGCTGCAAGTTGTAAATCTAAATCGATTGTAAGTGTTATGTTTACCCCATTTTGAGGTTCTTCATACACTTCGGCAAGCTCTAAACGATTTCCTTTACCATCCGAAAAATATTTAATTGCTCCATCTTCGCCAGTTAAATACTCATCATAGGTTAATTCGATACCAGACAATCCTTGATTATCTATACCAACATAACCTAAGACATGTGAAAGTAAAGAACCATAAGGATAATATCTTTTGCTTTCTTTTACTAAATAAACGCCATCAAAACCTAATTCATCGATTTGACTGGCTATATCATAAGAAAGTTGTCTTCCCTCAGGATGAACTCTTTCAATGCTTGTTTTTTTACTGACGTGAGCAAGCATGTCTTCATAGTCTGATCCTAGTATTTCGCTTAGTTTTTGGGCAACTTCTTCTTTGTTTTTAATTTGATTTGGAATCAACACTAACGAGGTGGTGGTTAAGTTCGTTGCTAAGACTTTCCCATTACGGTCATAGATTTCACCGCGATCGGCTCCAATGGGCAATTCTCTACTCCATAAAGATTCAGCAAGCGTGCTTAATTTATCGTAAGAAAAAACTTGAATATAAAAAACACGAATCACGATAATGATTAGGATGCATAAAACTAGAAGAAAGAAAAAACGGATGCGGGTATGTATATCAGAAAAAAACATAGAATCACCTACAACATTCTATGTTTTCTATTTTAAATTTATTTCCATATCGTCTTTATTCTTCGACTGAGCCAAACTGGCACATCTGCAACAAAACCAGTCTATTGCTAAAATGAAAATTAAGATTGCAAAAAAAACTTTCAGATGCATCACCTGCTTCATTTTATGCTTCTTTTGCTAGAAAAGACTTTTTATTCTGTTACTTCAGTTTCTTTCAGACATTTTTCTTTTCATGCCTAATTCTTCTAAAGTGGATTTCTTTTTAGAAAATATCAGCATGCAAACTATACCAGCAAGACTTCCGCAAGTATCGATGCAAACATCCCAAAACTTTGGGGTTCGACCAGCAATGAAAACTTGATGAAATTCATCTGAAATAGCATACAGAAAACAAAATAAAATCGTGATAATGAGTTGTTTTTTGGATATGGCTGCATAGTTTTTGCATACATTTAAAGTCAAAATTGCGAGTATAAAATATTCAAAGAAATGAGCGCATTTACGGACAATAAAACTTAATAATTCTGAATCGATAAACTTCGGTAAGAAAGACAAAACTTGATCCGATAATCCTGTTGAAACTGAACCAGTTTGGTTAGAAAAGGTGAAAATGAGGATTAGCCAAAAGAAAAGCAAAATCCAAGATATTGCTTTTTTCATTCGTTAGTCTCCAAGATTTCATTTAGTTTCTCTACGGCTTTGGATACGGTATCCATATTTGGTTCCATTACATAAAGATTTTGATTTGGATAACTATAGGTTGGCAAGGATGCTCCGGTGCCATCGACATTAAAGGATTCGATAGACCATGAGGCCATGTCGTTGATTTGCATTTTGACTAAACTTGTAATTTCATCGGTGGTTAGGTTTGTTTGGAAAGTTCCATCTAAAGCATTTAAAATACCTGTATAATTATTAATTAAAGTGCTTGATGAAGTTACTTTATCAATGATAAGTTCAATAACTTGTTCTTGGTTTTCGCCACGATGACGATCACCGGTTTCATAGGCATAACGTTCACGGGCAAAGGCTAAGGCACATCTTCCACCAACGTAATTTAATCCTGGACTAAAGCTACAACCGCTGTCGGTCCAACAAGTGAATGAATAGTTGACATCGGAATTAATGTTAATTCCTCCAATCGCATCAACAAGATTCACAACGGCATTAAAGTTTACTCGAACATAATATGGAATCTCGATTTCTAATAAATCTTCAATGGTCGCCATCGAAAGTTCGACACCGCCTTGCGTTCCAGCATGGGTAAGTTTATCTTTTAAGCCTGTCGTGCCATGAATTTGAACGTAATAATCTCTTGGGATATGAACCATTAAGATTTTCTTTGTTTCAGGATTTACCGCTAGGATAATATTGACGTCACTTAAACTACGGGCTGGCAAGTAATTCGTTCTAGTATCAATACCACTTAGGTATACAACGAATGGCTCACTTGTTACATCAACAGTAGAACCATCATCTTCAATCGTCACGGTTATAGTTATGGTATCCAAAACTTTTACTTTGTTTTGGAAGTCTTTATCGACATCGAGCATTGCATCATAATTTCCAGAGTTTACGATGATAATTAACTCTTCATCTTCGCTTACTTGTTCTAGAAGGGAAACGACATTTTCTTCGTATTCTAAAGTGACATCTACTTTTTCTTTAACCTTTGATTCAAACAGACTTACATCATCCATATCTTTAACTGCTTTTACGGTACTTCCAACAATATCTTCTAAAGAATTGTAATCTGAGCCTGCATTTACAATGATGTTATAGACATCAGTTTCATATTTTAAGCCCAAATTATGTCTTAGAAAACTCAAAGTGTCATTAATTTTTAAGATTGCAAAAATTTCCACAGCCATAAATAAAATGGCTAAAATATTCAGTAGAATCAAAATCCACGTTCTTGTTTTCTTTTTCACGACAAATAATCCGTGAATCGCGATTAAAAGTACTAAGACAACAACGATTGCCATAAAATATTTCATTGGTAAAACGTTAGCGTCATATATAAAATAACCGAGTAAGCACATGATAAGAAAAGATAAGACCCAAACGACGCGACTAAAATAAAGTATTTTTTTCTTTGTTTTATTTCTTTTTTTTGCCATAATATCCCTCGCTTTAAACATTATAGCAAAATAAAAGCCATTCGGCAACAACTCATACTTGTCTTTTGTTTCTTTACGTTTGTTTTACTTTCTTTAAAACTATCCTTCCTTTTTGAAACCATAAAGCCGTGAAAAGAAGATTATAAAAATTGGTCATTATAACTAGCAACCACGGTGTTTTTTTGAAGATGAGGATGAATAAAGTCAAGAAAAGATTGGTATTTATGAATGTTCGAAAACAAGCTTGAATAAGTTTTTGCGGTTTTTTTAAGACACGATTTAAAAGAAAAAGTAAAAGAAGAAAAATGGTATGAAAGAACGGTAAATGATAGATTATACAGTCTAAAAATAGGCCACAGAAAAGCAAATAAGGAAAAACATTTTCTTTCGAAAAGGTTAGCAAAGTTAAAAAGAAATAAATGGGAAAAAATTCAAACATGACTATTCTTCTTTCTGATTAAAACATAGTTTAAATTGGGTATATCCACAGCTGTTTGCACCTTTACCTTTTGTTCAATGCCATTACTTTCCACTTCAGTTACCGTTCCAACAGGTAGTTCAAGACCAATAACACTGAATGATGAAGTATAGACCATGTCTCCTTTTTGAATTGGTTCTTTACTGGTAATACTTGTTACTGCAACAGCATCATTTTCTCTTTGTAGGATTCCATAACTATTATTAATTCGAACCGATAATTGCGTATCCTTATTGGTTACTAATTTAACGGTACTATGGTGTTTATCGACTAAGGAAACTGTACCAATAAAGCCTTCTTCATCATAGACAATATCCCCTACTTCGATATTCTCTTCTTTTCCTTTTAATATTGTAATCTCATCAAAAAAGACATACGGATCATGCAAGATCACCTTACTTACTACATATTCTTCCTCTACGGTATTTTCCATGTTCACTTTTTCAAGTAATCCTTCATATTCACGTTTTAAATTTTCATAATCACTTTCTAAGATTATTTTAGTTGTTAAGTTGTTATCTTTCTTTATGGCAAAGGACAAAAACAAATCAAAACCAACAGCTAAAAAAAGAAAAGCAAAGAAAAGAATAATAAAACTTTGATGTTTTTTCATAAACATTCTCCTTCTTCAGCAAAACTATAATACTTATTATGGCCTAAAATAACATGATCTAAAACAGGAATATTTAAAATCTTACCTGTTTCTACTAATTTTTTGGTTGTAGCATAATCTTCAATACTCGGACTAACCTCACCGCTAGGATGATTGTGCATACAAATAATTTTTACCGCATTATGTAAGACCGCTTCCCTAAAGATTTCACGAGGATGAATGACACTTTGATTGGCCGTGCCTACAAAGATTATTTTCTGGCCAATAACTACATTTTTCGTATTTAAAAATAACACACAGAATTTTTCTTGCGTTTCATTTGTAAAGAAGCGATGATAATATTTGTAGACATCACTTGTCCTTTGAATTTTTATCTTACTATCTACTTTTAGTTCATATATTCTTTTGCCTAATTCAATCGCGGCCATCAAAGTAATCGCTTTCGTTGACCCTATTCCATGAATACTCGTTAAACTCGATAAACGAATATTTTTAAGTCCTTCTAAACCACCTACTTCTTTTAACAAGTGAATGCCTAAGTCTTTAGCTGATTCTTCTTTTGATCCTGTCCGCAGCAAAATAGCTAGTAATTCTCCAACACTTAAAGACGTGATTCCTTCTTGAATGGCTTTTTCTCTTGGCTTTTCACGAGTAGGCAAATCTTTGATTTTATAACTCATCTTGCACCATACTTTCTAATATTTTTTGGTTTAATAATAAAACTACTTCCTCACTAGTCGCATTTTCCAGCAAAAGATTATACTTTTCAAACAAATCAATATCTTTATCGATAATGACCATTTTTTTCTTATAATAATGAATATTTCTCTCTTTTAAAATACTCTCTATTTTCTCTAAACCACTTTCTTTGGTTGAAGCACCTACAATAACACGGTAGATTCCTTCATCCTCTAAAATAATGGCATTACTCATCTTCTCTTGATTTTCTAAAGCATTCTGATAGTCTTCAAATACACCCGTTTGTAATACATAGACTTCTGCTTCTCCTATTTGCTCCTGTTCTTTTTTGATACTCAAAGCAGGTATAGCTAAAACCGCTCCCGTAAGCAAAGCTAGACCAATAGATACAAGTTTCTTTTTCACAAAACATCACCGGATTAAGCATAACAAAAAAGACCTTCTTATTTTGTCGAAGAAAGTCTTTTTAACTTAAAACATTATTCATTAAGACTTTATAACCGGACAGTTTTTTTAAATGAGTAAAAATGACCTAGATATACTCTAAGTCACTTCTTCATTCATAATAGATATAAACAGCCAAATTTGATAAAATCAAATTATTAAAAAAATTAAAAATAAAAAGGTGGCTGTTTATGACTAAAGTATATAATACCCAAGAAGATATTGCAGGTGACTTTACTAAATTTTTGCAATCTGCTGATCTTAATATTATTCCTTACATTTTATTTGAAATGATTGAAGATGAATCCTTAGTAGCTGTATTAAAAGATGAGTTTTCTTTGGTTCAACTTGAATCTATTATAAAAAGAATGAAAAGGTTATTTGCAAATAAGCATTTTGACCCTTATCTTTTCTATGATAAAATCATTCGTTGTGTAATTCAATCTTATAAAAAAAAGCATACTGACAAACGAGTTCATATTATTTTAGATCATATGTTTTCTCATAACAACTACACCGTATTTATGATAACTATGCGTATCGGTTCCCAAGGTATTCCTCTTTGTTTTAGATGTTTTCATGGAAACGATGATGCACATGATTCAAGCGAGAATCTTTTGATAGAAGGTATTTTTTACGTAAGTAATCTCTTCTCTAACAACTTCGATCTTATCTTCTTAGCTGATTGTTGGTTTAATTCTACTTTTCTCATGAAACATATTGAAACTTTAGGACATACTTATGTTTTTCGGTTAAAACATAATATCAAAGTTCTCCATTATGATAAAAAGGAAGAACATAAAATTTGAAAAACTTTAAACGATTTACCTATCCTTAAATATCATCCAGTTAAATTTAAAGACATCGAATTGACTGAGAAAAAATATAAAACGAATATTGTTATAAGCGACGATTAAGTACCAATGAGCCTTGGATACTTGTTATTAATGGTAATCCTAATCGTGCAATTAAAGACTATGGCTATCGTTTTGGTGGCATTGAATCGGTATTTAAAAATTAGAAATCCAACGGTTTTTACTTAGAAAATACAGTAAACGCTTCTCTAAAATATTTTGAATCCATGTATACACTTGCTTATACTGCTATATTGTATCTTACAATACTTGGTAGTGATTTTGCTAAAAACAGAAGATGTTGCAGAAAAATTAAAATCAAAATCCATGTTACAATTCAAGGAACAAAAAAGAGAACGATGTCCTTATTTCATAAGGCTTTTCATTCTCTTATATATATTCGGCTGCCATTCACTTTTATTTTATACGATTCTTAGTCATTTTATTTTAAGAACAATTGTCTTTAAAATCTTTTTTGCGTGCCATAAAATTACCCAAAAAACTTCTTTTTCCTCAATCGACTAAAAAAAGATAGAATTTATTCATCTTCGGACAAACTTTTTCTATCTTTTTTTCTTTTATTTCCTAGCTTATTCTAAAACTGTCCGTAGCTCAGCCAACCATATATGGATCTGCAGCCGTCCCTGAACCTACTTTCAGGCTATCAGGTATCAGATTGAGAGTGGGCCGCACACCGTTCAAGCTATACACATAGTCATAGCCGCGGCCACTACCACCAGAATAGACGCGACGCACGAAGGCAGCGCCATTACCGAAGTCAACAGGCGACATGGTCCAATAATAGTCCCCTGTATATAAATAGTAATCATAGTTTTCGGCGGCGAACCCTCCAGCTAAATACACTTCATCCGTTGTAATAAGACCAATTGGATACGTTAAAGCTCCATTGCCTATCACTTCATCACTTACAGTAAACCGATCATTTTGCTCTGCACACTGCAAATTTGGATAAGTAAGTAAATTAGCATAATCTTCTCCCATACTAGCTG
>CALVUT010000034.1 GCA_944363675.1 uncultured Bacilli bacterium
GTTTCTTGGAAGTATTTTTCGACTATCTTTTGTAGTCAAAATATTTTTAATTAGCATTCTTATTTTTTGAACTCTTTGGTAAATTTCTGGCTCTTTTAAATGGTAAGCGGTTATGGCTTCATTTAGAAAAGTAAAGCCTTTTAAAAGATATGTATAATTTCCATTCGGATTAAAATGGGTAATATCATATTCAAAAACGTCTAAAACATAATAAATACGATTTTTATAATTAATCTCATAAAAATATAATCCTCTTTTTATGCGTTTTTGTTTTTCCACTTCTGTTTCATTCTTTTTTTGAGGAAGATATTTTTTTAACTCTTTTCTTGTTTTTCTAATAACACATTTATTCATATTCATTTTACTTCTTTTTATTTATAATATTTTTTCAATATAGCTTTCATTGTCACCTGGTCAAAACCTTTTTTTATCATTTCTTTTTCTCTTATTCTGAACATTTTATAGAAAATATCTTCTTTTTCTTTAAGGCTTGCATGATGAACTTTAGCATGGCATATTGGACATAAGGAGATAAGATTAAACATGCTATCTAATTTTGTTTCTTTAAAATTTTTTTGTGCGTTCATTGGGATAATATGGTGGCATTCCATATATTGATGTTGCCCTGTTTTATTTAAGAAAGTTCGGTGTTGCGGATCTATTTCACACAAATAATGAGCCCATTCGAGTCTTGTAGCTTTTAATTTTGGATCAGTTTTTATTCTTTGATTTTTTAGTGAAAAGGTTGGTGCATACATGTATTTTTCTTGATCTAATTGGGCAATTTCGTCTTTCGAGTAGCTTGTTATTAAACCGTTATTAATTTGTTCAAATTGTTCTTTTTCTTCTTTCATCTCTTCGAACTGATCCTCTGAGTTCTGAATTATGGAAAGTATTTGTTTGTTTTTAGTTTTGGCAAGCAAATATTTGGCTATATTTTTATCTATTTCAAATAGATAGCCCATTTTAGCATTGCCATTTTTGTCAAACGGATTTTTTTGAGGATTAATATTTTTTTGTATATGGTCTTTGTATTCTATAAATTTGATCGGTGGTGTTATATCCACAAAATATACATCTATTTTTCTTCCTTCTTTATTCCATGAATGACCAAAAGAATTAGGAATTGAAGCAGGATAAGCTGATTTTTTAGCTATGGCTACAGCAACAAGTTTACCTTTATTATTGCATAAAATAATATCTTTTTTGTTGACTAAATTTAAATTTTCCCAAGTGTGCTCTTTTTGACCTTTTTTGTTTTTCATAGGAGCCCATAGAAAATTTCCTTTTCTTTGTTCACGATAGAATTTTCCTAAATTTACAAACCAATAGTTCCGATTCTCATTTACAACAAACTCGGCTAAAGCAATATCGGCTGGTGCAAGATCATAATCCAAAAGATCTTGAGGATTAACCCATTTATATTCCTGATGATCCTTTAATTTACATTCACCTTGAATAAACTGACATTTATATAAAATTAAATTTACTGTTTTCGTAGGATATTGATAGATGTTATTTATAATGTATTCTTGAGCCTTTATTTGTAGATCGAATTCTTCTTTAATCTCTCTGTCTATTGCTTTTTTTTCCGTTTCCCCAGACTCTACCTTTCCACCTGGAAATTCCCATTTTCCTAATACTTCTTTATTGCCTGTAGCTCGTTTGGCCAGCAACACCTTTTGCTCTTTATAAATTAGGGCAGCCACGACAGTTATCATTTTTTACTCACTTCTTTAATTAATCAAATTATATAATATATACCTATTTGTTTTCAACTACAAAAGTAAAATGTTTCATGAAAAATTAAGGGCATTTTAAAGCAAAAAAAGATAGTCTATCTCACTATCTTTATAAGTATTTTTTTAACCATTCACCTGTATAGGAGTTTTTATTTTTAGCTACTTCTTCTGGTGTACCTTCAGCAACGACAGTACCACCATTGACACCTCCATCTGGACCTAGGTCAATGATGTGATCGGCAACCTTGATTACATCTAGATTGTGTTCGATAACTAAGACAGTATCGCCATTATCCACAATACGATTTAAGATGACTAAAAGCTTTTTGATGTCATCGGTATGAAGCCCAGTTGTCGGTTCGTCTAAGACAAATAGACTTTTACCTGTAGCTTTTTTTTGGAGTTCTTTGGCAAGTTTAACACGCCCTGCTTCACCGCCAGAAAGGGTTGGAGCACTTTGACCTAAAGTAATATACGATAAGCCTACATCCATTAAAACATCTAATTTGCGTTTGATTTTTGGAACATTTTCAAAAAATTTAACGGCTTCACTAACACGCATATTTAAAACATCACTGATATTTTTGCCTTTAAATTTGATATCCAAAGTTTCTTTGTTGTAACGTTTTCCATGGCATACGTCACAAGGGACATACACATCAGGTAAAAAGTGCATTTCAATTTTTTTGACCCCATCACCCCAACAAGCTTCGCAGCGACCACCTTTAACGTTGAATGAAAATCTACCCTTGTCGTATCCTCGCATTTTACTTTCTTTGGTATTGGCAAATAAATCACGAATATCATCAAAAACACCAACGTAGGTTGCAGGGTTACTACGTGGCGTTCGACCAATAGCATCTTGGGTGATAACTACTAGTTTGTCAATATTTTCAATTCCTTTAACTTCTTTACATTTGCCAGGAATTTCTTTTGAACGATATAGTTTATTGGCTATTGTCTTACATAGAATTTCATTGACTAAAGTACTTTTACCTGATCCCGATACGCCGGTAACACAGATGAATTTTCCTAAAGGAAATTTGACATTAATTTTCTTTAAGTTATTTTCTTCAGCTTTTTTCACTTCCAAGTATTTGCCATTGCCTTTACGGCGTTTTTTCGGTACTTCTATTTTTTCTATGCCAGCTAAATAGCGACCTGTTAAACTATTTTTATTTTTCATTACTTCTTCTGGAGTACCAGCAGCCACAACAGTGCCTCCATTTTCACCGGCACCAGGACCAATATCGACTAGGTAATCAGCAGCAAGCATAGTATCGGTATCATGTTCAACGACAATCAAAGTGTTTCCTAAGTCTCGCATTTCTTGTAAAGAACGAATGAGTTTTTCGTTATCTTTTTGATGAAGGCCAATAGAAGGCTCATCTAGAACGTATAAAACGCCAGATAATTTGCTGCCGATTTGGGTCGCTAAGCGGATACGTTGACTTTCACCACCAGATAGTGTTGCTGCAGTACGATGAAGACTTAGGTACTCTAGTCCAACGTTGACTAAGAAAGTTAAGCGATTATCAATCTCGGTTAATAATAATCGACTAATATTTTCTTGTTCTTTCGTCAATTTTAAATTTCTTAAAAAATCTCTTAGCTCTCTAATACTCATAATAGTCATATCATAGATATTTTTCTTATTGATATAGATGGATAAAACGCTATCTTGGAGTCTTGTACCATGACAAACTGGACAATCTGTTTCGACCATAAAACCTTCTAACCATTCTCTAACCCAAGCACTAGATGTTTCGATGTAACGGCGCTCTAGATTGGGTATAACGCCTTCATAGTAATCATTGCTATACCGCACATTACCATTTTTGGCTACATATTTAATTTCAATTGGCTCAGGTGTCCCATGTAAGATAATGTTTAATTTTTCACGTGGGATATTTTTTATTGGCTCATCCATATCAATGTCATATTTGGCACAAACAGCTTCTATCGTTGTGTTATGGATGTTATTATCCAAGTTGTAAGCTACGATTGCTCCAGAACGCAAGCTTTTATCGCGATTGGGAATGATTAGATCTTCACTGATTTTTAATTTGGTCCCCAATCCTTTACATTCTGGGCACGCTCCATAAGGACTATTAAAAGAAAATAAACGTGGCTCTAGTTCCGGAATGGAATAGTTACAATGTGGACAAGCAAAAGATTCACTCATCAATATATCTTCACCACCAATGACATGAATAACAACTTTGCTATTTGCTAGTTTAGTACTTGTTTCAATAGACTCAAAGATTCTAGAACGTTCACTTGGTTTTACGACAACGCGATCGACAACTACTTCAATATTGTGTTTTTTGTTTTTTTCTAAAACAATTTCTTCTTCTAAGTATCTTGTCTCATCATCTACTTTTACTCGAGAGTATCCTTCTTTACGAAGGTCTTCTAAGAGATCTTTATGTGTTCCTTTTTCGCCATGAATAATTGGAGCAAGAATTTCTAATTTTGTTCCTTCTTCCATGGCCATAATTTTATCTGTCATTTCGTCAATACTTTGACTTTGAATAGGAATATGATGATTAGGACAGTAAGGCGTGCCAATGCGGGCAAAAAGTAAACGCAAGAAATCATAGATTTCTGTAATGGTTCCAACCGTACTTCGAGGATTTTTATTCGTTGTCTTTTGATCAATTGAAATACTTGGAGATAATCCTTCTATAGAATCGACATCCGGTTTTTCAATACCGCCAATAAATTGTCTAGCATAAGCAGACAAACTTTCGACGTATCTTCGTTGTCCTTCAGCAAAAATGGTATCAAAAGCTAAACTACTTTTCCCTGATCCGGATACACCAGTCATGACGATTAACTTATTTTTGGGTAGTTCGATATCAATATTTTTTAAATTGTTTTCACGAGCACCTTTAACGATTATTTTGTCCATTTTTTACACCTCTTTAAAACATTTCTTATTTTGGCCTAAAATAAGAAAACTATGCAGGAATACTATACCATATGATTGTTCGTTTTTCAATCTAAAAGTTTAAAAGAAAAAAGTCCTATTTAAAGGGCTATGATATTTGATGTTTAATGAAAACTTTATTTCGTTTTTTTGCCTTTGCGAAATTGGATTTGATAAACTATTTTTAAGAGCAGTTTATAAGGCATAAAACGGGCGAAAAATAGACCTAGTTTCATAGATATTGTTGGAACAATAATTAACTTTTTCTTAAACATTTTCTCAATCGCATATTGAGCTACATATGAACTTTCTGCTCCTTTGATAGAGAAAGCACCGTGAGCCACTTTATTAAAGTTTGTTTTTACGGGTCCTGGACACAATGCACAGATGGTTATATTGCTATGGCGATGTCTAAGTTCTTCATATATAGCCATCGTTAATTTTAAGACGTAATTTTTGGTTGCATAGTAAGTGGAAAGTCTTGGGCCAGGTAGAAAACCAGCACTGGAACAGACATTGAGGATATAGCCAGAGTCTTTTTGAGCAAATTTTTGCAGGAAAAGTTTGGTTAAAATATGATAAGCTACAATGTTTAGGTCGATCATTTCTAGTTCTCTTGTTAAATCGGTTTCTATAAATTCACCGAATAAGCCAAAGCCAGCATTGTTGATTAAGATATCAATGGGTTTGTCTTTTACTTTTTCAAAAAGTTCATAGACGTTTTCTTTTTGGGTTAAATCGTACGTGTAAATTTCGACGTTGACGGGTAATTTTTTTTGCAGTTTTTGTAGTTCTTCGGTGCTACGAGCAACTAAAATCAAATCTATTTTTTTAGTAGCTAAATATCTAGCCATATCTCTGCCAATTCCAGAGGAAGCTCCTGTAATTAATGCCAACATATTATCACCTTTTCATTAGTATAACAAAAAAGGAGGCTTTTTACACCTCTTAATTGTTTCTTTCCATACCTTCCATTATTTTAGGAAGCATTTGTTTTTTACGAGATACTAAGTCTTTAATAAAGTAACCTTCCTCGACTTCTTTTAAGCCAAAACTGTCTAAGACTACATCTTTGGCACTTTCATTATATAAGATGTAAGAACCATTTTGAATGATGTCTGTAATAAATAATGTTACGACTTTGTAATCTCCTTTGGCAATTTCATTTAATTTGCTAATGTATTCATCAAGATGTTCTTTCATGTTGTCAAAATCCATGGTGATGACTTGGCTAATACCTAGGTTGTCTGTACCAACCTTATAAGATTTGAAGTCTTGATAAATGACATCTTCTACTTCCATGCCTTCTACGGATGAACCGGCTTTTAACATTTGATAACCATATTCTTCGTAGTTTTCACCACAAATTTTTGATAACTCTTCCACAGCTTTTTTATCCATCTCTGTTGTAGTAGGGCTTTTTAGAATTAGAGTATCGGATAAAATTGCTGAAAGCATTAAGCCTGCGATGTCTTTAGGAATATTGATATTATATTCTTGATATAAAGACCAAAGAATAGTACAGGTACAACCTACAGGCATACACCGAACATTGATTGGTATGCTTGTTCCAATAGCTCCTAGGTTATGATGATCAATAATTTCGACAATATTTGCTTCATCAATTCCAGAGACACTTTGTTCCAAATTGTTGTGATCGACTAAAATAACGTCTTTCTTATCATAGTTTCCAACATCTGTGATGCGAATCAAACCTAAGCATTCTTCTTTTTTGTTTAATATAGGATAATTTGTATGACCCATTTTGTTAGCCATTGCGACAAAGTCAGTCAAATAGTCTTGATCGTAAACTTTGGTTGGCGTTTTGTTTAAAGACAAACTTTTTACATAATTACTTAAAGCAATTTGATTACATGTATTGTAGGTATCATAGATACTGGTAATAACACTTACCTTTTTTTCTTTGGCAAGGTTATATAATTCTTCATCTAGTTCTAGATCGCCTGTTAAAATAATTAAGGCTATTCCAGCATTTATAGCATGATGTATTACTTTATAGCGATCACCAACTATTAATACATCCGTTGGTTTTAAGTCGGTTTTATCTACAAATGTTTGACTTTGATAACTTCCTGCTAATAAAGTGCCGTTGAACTCTTCTTGAAATCTTAGTATTTCTTTTCCTTTTACGGCATCTATGATGTGATCAAA
The DNA here is from genome assembly GCA_944363675.1 of uncultured Bacilli bacterium. Classification (GTDB taxonomy): domain Bacteria; phylum Bacillota_I; class Bacilli_A; order RF39; family UBA660; genus Ventrenecus. Next base: position 6,847 of record CALVUT010000034.1, read on the forward strand.
ACTCGTATAAAGATGTTCTTTGGAGTTTTCAATAAAGAGCATGGCTATTTCTTTTAAAGTGATCAGACTTTCTAATTTTTTTTGTTCATTTACAATTGGAACGGCTGTACAATTTTTTTCATGCATGTAATCGATGACTTCTTTTAAAGAGGCAGTATCTTTTAGCATGACACCTTTATTGTAATGAACGTTACGTAATTGGACTTTAACGTTATTTAAATACTCTGGTTCTTTGACACCAAAGTGTTTTAAAACGAAGGCACTTTCTTTATTGATATGTCCAAGAACTCTTGGATAAGCATTGTCTCCTCTTTTATTTTTTAAATACGCAAAACTTATGGCCGAACATACACTGTCGGTATCTGGGTTACGGTGGCCAAATACATAAGTTGTATTCATTTAAAAACCTCACTTTCTTTGCTTTTTTACTATACCACAATTCTTCTAAATAGCAAAGGATTATTTTATTTTGCTTTTGGCTATAATAATGATACAATAGGTTTGTTAAAACAGTGATTACTTTTTAGAAAGGAGTTTTGTTATGTTTGAATTGGTTTCGAAGTATAAGCCTAGTGGAGATCAGCCTAAGGCTATTGAACAATTGGTTAAAGGAATTAAAGATGGTAAAAAAGAACAAGTTTTACTTGGGGCAACCGGGACTGGGAAAACATTTACTATGGCCAATGTAATTGCACAAGTGAATAAACCTACTTTAATTTTGGCACATAATAAGACTTTGGCTGGGCAGCTTTACAGTGAATTTAAGGAATTGTTCCCTAACAATCATGTGGAATATTTTGTTTCTTACTATGATTATTATCAACCGGAAGCTTATGTTCCTTCTAGTGATACGTATATTGAAAAAGATTCTTCGATTAATGATGAAATTGATGAGTTAAGACATGCCGCGACAAGTGCACTTATTAATTATACGGATACGATTGTCGTGGCTAGTGTATCTTGTATTTATGGTATTGGTGAGAAAGAGGAATACAAGCAAAAGATGCTTATTTTAAGCCTTGGAGATACCATCCGCCGTAATGATATTGTTAATCGGCTTGTCGATATGCAGTATGAACGCAACGATATTGATTTTCATCGAGGTACTTTTCGCGTTCGCGGGGATATTATTGATATTATACCTGTCAATGAACATGCCAATGGCATTCGTATCGAGCTTTTTGGAGATGAGGTTGAGGCAATACGACGGTTTGATCCGGTTACAGGCGCGATCGAAAAAAATATTCGCAGTATTACAATTTCGCCTGCTAGTCACTTTGTGACGAGTGACGAAAAAATGACGGAAGCTATTCGTCGGATTGAAGAAGAATTAGAGGGACGCTTAGAAGAATTAAAGAGTCAAGGCAAGCTTATCGAAGAGCAACGGTTGCGCGAAAGAACGAAGTATGATATTGAAATGCTTAAAGAGACTGGTTTTTGCAGTGGCGTCGAAAATTATTCAAGACACTTGGCCTTAAGAGGTCCTGGAGAAACGCCGTCCTGTTTAATTGACTTTTTTCCAAAAGATTTTCTTTTAATTGTGGATGAGTCTCATGTTACACTACCCCAGGTTCGAGGAATGTATAATGGAGATAGAATGCGCAAGCAAACGCTTGTAGACTATGGATTTCGTTTACCTAGTGCCCTTGATAATCGCCCTTTAACTTTTGAGGAATTTGAAAGTAAAATTCATCAAGCAATTTATGTTTCCGCTACGCCAGGAGATTATGAACTTTCTAAAACGAATGGCGTTTATGTTGAGCAAATTATTCGGCCGACTGGTCTTTTGGATCCGCTTATTGAGGTTAAACCTACTGAAGGACAGATAGATGATTTGATCGGTGAAATAAGACAACGAATGGCGAAGAATGAGAGAGTTTTAATCACAACCCTTACTATTCGAATGAGTGAAGAACTGACAAATTATTTAAAGGAAATGAATATTAAAGTAGCTTATTTACATAATGAAATTAAAACGCTCGAACGTCTTAAAATTATTCATGATTTACGGGCTGGTATTTATGATGTCGTAGTAGGAATTAATTTACTACGTGAAGGTATTGATATTCCGGAAGTTAGTTTAATTTGTATTTTAGATGCAGATAAGCAAGGATTCTTAAGAAGCAGTCGGAGTCTTATTCAGACGATTGGACGTGCTGCTAGAAATGCGAATGGTCATGTTATTATGTATGCTGATACCATTTCTGAGGCTATGGATTATGCAATAAAAGAAACCGAACGAAGAAGAAAAATTCAAGAGCAATATAATGAGGAACATCATATTATTCCGAAGACAATTCAAAAAGATATTAAGGATGTTATTACCAATGAGGTTAAGGAGACGGCTAAGAAGAAAAAAATTACTAAAAAAGAGAAAGATCGAATGATTGAGTCTTTGGAAGCAGAAATGAAGACGGCTGCTAAAAATCTTGATTTTGAACGGGCTATGGAATTACGAGATATTATTTTTGAAATGAAATCAGAATAAAAAAGGATCTACTTTTTGAGGGTAGATCTTTTTATTATGAAATAGAATTTTCAATGGTTTCGTTACTTTTAGCATTTAAGGTAAAGTCTGCAAATTGTTTGTTTTTATACATTGGATAGGCTGCACAGCCAATCATCGCTGCATTATCTGTGCAATAGAGAATGTTTGGAACATGAAAGGTAACATTTAGATCGTCACACACTTTTTGCATTTCGTTTCTTAAATATTTGTTGGCAGATACTCCACCAGCTAAAATCATATTTTTAATTCCTGTTTGCTCTAAAGCATATTTTACTTTTCGCGTTAATTCCTCTACAGCAACGGTTTGAAAGGAACATGCTAAATCATTTGTACGGATTTCATGATTTCTTTGCTTTTCATTATGGACTAAATTAATAATATAACTTTTTAAGCCGCTGTAACTAAAGTTGTACCCTTCTTCTTGCATTGGATGAGGTAAATCATAAGTATTTTGGCCTTTGGCGGCACTTTTTTCAATATTTGGACCTCCCGGATAAGGCATTCCTAAAACTCGAGCTACTTTATCAAAGACTTCTCCTACTGAATCGTCGATCGTACTTCCTAATCTTTTTATGGTTGTCTCATTTTCTAATATCAACAGATCTGTGTGGCCGCCACTAACGATTAAAGCTAAAGTTGGATAAACAATATTATATTCAATGTTGTTGGCAAAAATGTGTCCCATAGTATGATTTACAGCAATTAAAGGTTTGTTATATATGAAAGCTAAGGTTTTGGCACATTCTACTCCAACTAATAAACTTCCTAAAAGGCCTGGTGCATAAGTGACTGCTATAGCATCAATATCTTCTATAGACATTTGGGCCTTTTTTAAAGTTTCTTCTAAAACAATCGTAATGTTTTCAGTATGCATTCTTGAAGCTATTTCTGGTACAACCCCACCATAGTTTGCATGCGTGTTCATTTGTGTTAAGATAGTTAATCCTACAATATCTTTACCGTTTTTAACGATAGCCATAGAAGTTTCATCACAAGACGTTTCAATAGCTAAAATATAGGTATCATTCATCTTCATTCACTCTTTCCATAACGTACGCATCGTCTTCACCATAATATTTTTTCCGTGTATGAATTTTCTTGAAGCCAAATTTTTCATACATGTCAATAGCAATCTGATTGTTGACGTTTACTTCTAGATAAAATTTATCTTCTTTATGCGCATTTGTAATGACTTCATCGAGCAATAAGCTACCAATTTTTTGATGTCTTTTTTGAGGATCTACAACAATATCTAATATATCAATCATATGCTCCAGAACACTATAAAAAATAAATCCAAAAACAGCGCCTTGTTCTTCATAAACTAGGCCGTAAAAGTATGATTTCGTTAATAATTCATCCAAATCATACGTATTTTTAAAATTTTCGTGTAATAGACTACCTAATTCATAAATTTTTTGATAGTCTTTTTTCTCAATTTTTCTTATCATTTTCAACCTCAATCTTTTTAACATATAAAGGATTGACTTGATGAGGATTTACTCTGTCTTTTTCTTTAAAAAGCTTGGGTAACCCATCATAATCTACAATATCTCCTGTATATACTTTTTCTTTTTTTATAAAGTCCTCAAATTCTGATTTTTTCAAATAAAAATATTTTGTAATTTGATTATCTGTTTGCTTTCCTACGTAATAGCCATTTTTTTCTTCTATAGCAAGATAATTTTCTTGAACTGGTAAATATTGTTCTAAGCTTGTAATTGTTTTTATAGGAATTTGTTTACAAAAGGCAATTGTTTTGGCAATAGTAACACCCATTCTAACACCGGTAAAAGAGCCTGGGCCAATAACTACAATAATCTCATTGATATCCTCTAAACTTTTTTTACATTGATTTAGCAATTCGATTAAACTTGGTATACAGATGCGACTATGTTCAACGTCCTTTTTTTCTATTTTTTTTTGCAGTTTATCTTGCTCATATATGGCTAAAACGATTTTATCGCCATGTGTGTCTATAAAAAGCGTGTTCATATTCGTACTACTCCTTTTCTGTTAGTATAGATTGATTTTTATTAAAAGTCAATTAAAAAGGCCCCTTAAAGGACCGCATCACAAATGTCTTCATACATTTTTCCATATGGTTTTAATACAATTGATCTGGTATTTTCATCAATAAAACGAAAATAAATTTCTAATCTTTCTTCAGGCAGTTCATCTGTTATTAAATCTGCCCATTCGATAATTGTTATGCCGCCTTTTGTAAAATAATCTGTCAACCCAATACTATCCTTTTTTTCGTCTTCTAGACGATATACGTCCATATGATATAAAGGAAGTTCTCCTGAGTTATATTCTTTAACAATATTAAAGGTAGGTGAGGTTATTGTCTCATTTATTCCTAAAGCTTGAGCAAATCCTTTTACAAAAACCGTTTTACCGGTTCCTAACTCCCCAATCAAACAGATTACCATATTTGGAAATTTTTCACTTTCAATGTTTTGTGCTAATTCAAACGTATCCATTTCTTCTTTTGATGTTATTTTAAAATCCATTTTTATCACCTAAAGTAATTTTAATATAGTCATTTTTATATTGCAATAAATTGTTTCTATTTCGTCAACATTTGACATTTTTTTAATAATTTATAATAATGCTTTGTTAAGACACAAATATCTTCAGCATTTATTTTCATATTTATCAAAACAAGTTTTATATATTCTAAATATACTTTTAACTCAACACGACTTTCAGGAGTTTCTATTTGTAAAATGCCATATTTATCATAAAAAAAAGTTAGTAAATTTGATTTCAATCCTATGGCTCTAAAAATGTCTATTATCTCATCAGCAGAAGGTGACCATAATTTTTCAAAATTGATTCTATACAATTGTGTCTCTGCCTGTCTGTGCTTTGTTCCAAAATCCCAATATTCGGCCTCTAAAACACTTTTATAGGCTTTTTGGTAAGTAAGTCGTGTGATACAATGATCTTTTTCTAACATTTTCAATAATTTTATTGTTAAAGCATGACTATAACAAGTATAAAACTCGCCATTGGGTAATGCCGAAAAAAAGTTTACCACTTGAATAAGAAAAGATTCCAATCTATTGCCATTTTCTAAAGCCATTTTAAGGTTTAAAAAGGAATATTGATTTTGAGTAATATATATTTTATCGAATTCATCTTCCATCAAAAAATTTTTATTCATTTGCAGCGGTCCAATTATCGAAATTCTTTCTAATGCGTTTTTTAAGGCAATTTCTAGGCAAATAAGTTTAGATAGTTTATTCATTCTGTCTCCTAAATTTTAAAATTAATTTTAAGCAAAAAAAAACAGGCAACTTCCTATTTTCGCTTATACTATCGTCGGCGTTCTAGTGCTTAACTTCTCTGTTCGGGATGGGAAGAGGTGTATCCACTAGGCTATCGTCACCTGAAAGGATTTTGTCCTTTAAAAACAAGATAATGTATACTCACAATTAAAATATTAAGTTAAATCCTCGAACTATTAGTACTAGTCAGCTCAACGTATTACTACGCTTCCACCTCTAGCCTATCAACGT
>CALVUT010000035.1 GCA_944363675.1 uncultured Bacilli bacterium
CTTCAAAAGTCAATCTTTAATTGATTTTTCCACTAATTCAGTGTTAAAACGGCATTATATGTGCATAACTTTTATGATTATTGGAAAGTATTTTAACTATTTTTTATAAATTGTTTATAACTATTCATATTATATGAATTAATTTATAATGATTTTAAAGGACTTTGTTTTCTTTTTTCCACATATTCACATTATTGTGGATAATTTTATACACCATTTCAACTTAATCACATTTTTCTGAAAATAAAAATGTTGATAGTGTGGATAACTGCTTTTTTTCTTTTAAATACGGCATTTATTTTGTTGATAACTTGTGAATAGTGTGTTAGGATAAATTTTGTTCTTTTAAATAGAACAAAAAAAGTGTAGAATATTGGTTATAAAGCGAGCGGGGTGGTGAAATGGAGCAAAAAGATCTTTGGCAATCTGTATTAGATGAAATCTATCCTGAAGTAAATTCGGCTTCATTTCATGCTTGGTTTCACGATTTAAAACTAATTAAAATTCAAGATAATAAAGTGTATATTCAAGTGCCAATGGAAATTCACAAACGTATTTTAACAACAAATTACTATAGCTTGATCGATGATGCTTTTTATAAAGTAACAAATCACAATTATGAATTTGAATTTCTCTTAAAAGAGGAAATAGGGGATGAGCTTTTACAACTTGAACCTATTGTGGATAATGTGGATAACTTTGTTGTGGAAAAAAAGGAAGAGCCTTTAAATGATGAAAAGTGGGAAACGAATCTTAATCCTGAATTAAATTTTGATAATTATATTGTGGGTGATTCTAATCGATTGGCTAAGATTGCTGGGATGATTGTGGCTGAGCAACCGGGTAAAGTGCATAACCCTTTATTTATTTATGGAAAGAGTGGTCTAGGTAAAACACATTTAATGCATGCGATAGGCAACTACATTGTTAGCCATTCTAAAAAAAAGGTTTTATACACAACAAGTGAAATGTTTAAAGATGATTATATAAGTATTACTAATACCGAAAATGGAACTAGCAACATTCAAATTATGGCGAATTTTAAGAGAAAATATCGGGATGTAGACGTGCTTATTATTGATGATATCCAATATTTAGTAGGTGCCGAGAAAACGCAGCAAGAGTTTTTCCATACTTTTAATGCACTGCATCAAGCCAATAAGCAGATTATTATCAGTTCTGATCGAAGTCCTGATGATTTGAAACTGTTAGAAGAAAGACTTCGAAGTCGATTTATGTGGGGACTACCTGTGGATATTTATCCACCTGATTTTGAACTTCGGTGTGAAATAATTCGCGCAAAACTTAAGAACATGTCTATCTCAACTAAAATAGATGAAAATGTTATTGAGTATATTGCTAATAGTTGTCAAAATGATGTTCGTTTTCTGGAAGGAGCTTTAAACCGTTTAATGGCTTATACAGCAATGATTGTTCCCCCTAAAATTGATTTAAATTTTGCTATTGAAGCCTTAGCTGATTTTGTTAATAAAAATATTTATAAGACTGATAGTATTGAATCTATTCAAAAAGCCGTAGCTGATTATTTTCATATACGGGTAGAGGATTTAAAAGGAAAAAGGCGTAGCGCGGATATTGCTTATCCACGGCAAATTGCCATGTATTTGTCACGTATTTTAACTGAAGAAAATTTAAACCGAATAGGGTTGGAATTTGGTGGAAGGGATCACTCGACAGTTATTCACGCTTGTGATAAAATTGTAGAGGAACTTAAGGTGAATAAAACCTTAGAAAAACAAATTAAAGAAATTCAAAATAAGATGTAATGTGGATAAAAAATTGCTAATGTGAATAACTATGCACATTAAAATTAGGTTGTAAAGCTAGTATTTATCGTCATTTTGAAAGTTATTCACATTATTCACATCATTATTATTATGAATATATATTAATAAAATAAGAAAGAGGGAAGGATGTTTTATGAAATTTGCAATTGAAAAAAGTATTTTATTAGAAAATCTAAATAATGTAGTAAGAGGTATATCTACTAAAAATGTTATTCCAGTTTTAAATGGAATTAAATTTGAATTAAAAAGTGATGGTTTAACCTTAATGGCTAGTGATAGTGAATTAACTGTAGAAACTTTTATTGAAAGTAAGCTTATTAAAAATATAGAAAGTACAGGCACTATTATTATTAGTAGTAAGTATATTCTAGAAATTATTCGAAAAATGCCTAGTGATATTATTAATTTTGAAATGATGGATAGTTTAAAGATTAAGATTTATTCTGATTTTAATCAATACAATTTAAATTGTTTAGATCCAAGTGAGTATCCTAGCATCAAGTTATTAACACAAAAAGATCCTATTGTTATGAAAGCTAATATCTTAAAAGAACTTATTAATCAAACTAGTTTTGCAATTTCAACTCAAGAGTTGAGACCAATTTTGACTGGATTAAATTTAAAAATTAATGGGGATTTACTAGAATGTATCGCAACGGATTCTTATCGTTTAGCTAAAAAGAATATTCGGCTTGATAGTCCTGCTTCTAGTGATGTTAATATAGTTATTCCTGGTAAAAATATTATTGAATTAGAGCATATTTTAGTTGATGATGAGGATGTTTATATTCATGTTTTCAATAATAGAGTGTTGTTTCAATATAAAAATATTAAATTTCAGACGAATATTTTAAGTGGAAGTTACCCTAATACATCTAATTTAATTCCTACTGAATTCGAAATTATTGTTCAAACCAAAAAGAACGACTTTATGGGAGCTGTAGATCGGGCTGCATTGTTAACTCAAGGTAAGGATAAAAATATTATTAAAATGAAAATTGAAAATAGAGAGATGATTATTCATTCTTTTGCTTCTGAAATAGGTAAAACTGAAGAAAAAATAAAAATTGATACTAGTGAGTCTGCTAATATTGATATTTCTTTTAGTTCTAAGTATATGTTAGAAGCTTTAAAGACTATTAAAGACGAGGATATATTAATTTTATTAAATAATGATGTTAAACCTTTAGTTATTAAATCTTTAACAGATGAATCTTTGATTCAGCTTATTTTACCAATAAAAACTTATTAAAACTGTCTATTGAAAAGACAGTTTTTTTAAATAATTCTTTTTTCGACATTTTTTTCTATCTTTTTTTGTTATTCTAAAGACAATTTTCATTTTTAAGGGGGAAAATTAATGGAAAATTATGAAATTAATAACGAAACAATGGCTTTGATTCCTTTGTCGAAAGGAAAAGTTAAAGTATTAGAGTATGATGAGGAGTTCATTTTGGATACAAATGCTACTCAAATTATGGAGGATAGCTGTCAATATTTTGGAAGTAGTTTGGAAGGAAGACGTAAGGGCACTGAAGTTATGATTGGAGTTAGTTATAAAGCACCTATTATTGTAGAGGAGACTTTTGAGTTAATTTTTTTTCCTCTTTCTTCTTCTCGTTATCACGATACACCTTGGATTAGTTTAAAATATGTGGATAAGTACTATAAAGAAGGAAAAAATGTTGTTTTGGAGTTTTTAAATGGCCGAAAAATTTTATTGGATGTTACTTTTGGTATTTTTGACAATCAACTTTTAAGAGCTACTCGGTTAGAAAGCGCTTTAAGAGGTCGAAAAGTACAAAAAAAACATTTTAACAGGCATTAAAATGTGATATAATGTTTGTAGGTATGGGAGTATTATTATACCTATTATTTTTCTTAAAATTAAAATTAAGAGGTATTTTATGAGAATTGAGTCTTTGAAATTGTTAAATTTTAGAAATTATGAACATTTAGATGTAAAATTCCATCCTAATCTTAATTTGATTTATGGAAAGAATGGTTCTGGTAAAACAAATCTGGTTGAAGCTATTTATGTTTTGTTTTTAACTAGGAGTTTTCGCATGACTCAGGAAAAAACATTAATATTAGATGGTAAAGAGGCTTCACGTATTGAGGGTAATGTTTATCGAAAATCTTTAATTAATTATCGTGTTTATCTTTCTAAAGAAGGAAAAAAAGTTAGGATTAATCAGCAAAACATTACTAAAATTAGTGATTATATCTCTAATATGGCTATAGTTCTTTTTCATCCAGATGATTTACGTTTTATCAAAGATGCTCCAAGTACCCGGCGAAAAACTTTAAATATTTCTATTTCTTTAATTTATTTTCAGTATTTGCAATATTTGAATTATTACCAAAATGTTTTAAAGCAAAGAAATGCATATTTAAAACAAATGATTATAAATGCAAATCAATCGGGAGAGTATTTGAATATTTTAACGGAAAAACTAATTGAATATGGGTATTATATTTATCAAAAACGTGCTGAATTTATTCAATTAATAAATCCTTATTTGACTAATTATTATGAAAAAATTACAGGGTCTTTTGGATTACAGCTTGAGTATATTTCTTCTTATCAAGGTGTTTCTAAAGAAAATTTGATAAAATTATATGAAAAAGGATTGGAGAAAGATTTGAAATTTGGTAAGACTCATCTTGGTATTCATATGGATGACTTGCGCTTTTTATTGGATGGTAAAGATTTAAAAGATTATGGTAGCGAAGGTCAACAAAAGAATGCTATTATTGCTTATAAGTTTAGTGAGTTAGAAATATTTAAAGTAAGTACAGGAAATTATCCTATTTTAATATTAGATGACTTATTTAGTGAGTTGGATCAAGGAAAAATAAAAAATATCTTAGAATTGTTAAAGCCTGAAGTTCAGACTTTTATTACAACGACTGAGTTAGATCATTTTCATTTTTTAGATCAGTTTAACTATAAGAAATTTCATATTGATCTAGGAAATATAGTGGAGGAGAGTGAACATGAAACAAGAAGATAGTCATTATAATGATAGTGATATCCAGGTTCTTGAAGGGTTGGAAGCTGTTCGGAAAAGACCTGGTATGTATATTGGAAACACAAATGAAGCTGGACTTCATCATTTAGTATGGGAAATTGTTGATAATGCTGTTGATGAAGCTTTAGCCGGTTATTGCGATGATATTGAGGTTGAAATTGGTAAAGGCAATGTTATAACGGTTAAAGACGATGGGCGTGGTATGCCTACGGGAATGAATGCCAAGACTGGTCTTTCAACTATTGAAACGATTTTTACTGTTTTGCATGCTGGTGGAAAGTTTGGGGGCGGTGGCTATAAAGTTTCTGGTGGTCTACATGGTGTCGGAGCAAGTGTTGTTAATGCCCTTTCTGATTGGCTAGAAGTTCGCGTTTATCGTGATGGTAACGTGTATTATCAAAAATTTGAAAATGGTGGTCATCCAGTTGAACCTTTGAAAATTATTGATAAATGTAGTGAAGATAGAACCGGTACAACTGTTACGTTCCATGCAGATCCTACTTGTTTTGAAACGACTATTTATAATTGGGATATTCTTTATAAAAGATTACAAGAAATAGCTTTTTTGAATAAAGGTATTCGGATTACTTTAATTGATCATCGTGAGGATGAAAAGAAAGAAATTTTTCATTATAATGGTGGGATTATTGAATATGTTCAAATGCTTAATAAATCTAAGCAGCCTTTGTTTGATGATGTTGTTTATGTTGAAGGACGCGAAAATGATGTTTTGATTGAAGTTGCTATGCAATACAATGATTCTTATAATTCGCAAATTTATTCTTTTACGAATAATATTCATACGACTGAAGGCGGCACGCATGAAGATGGAGTAAAGCAAGCTTTAACAAGAGTTATTAACAATTATGCTAAACAAAACAAGCTATTAAAAGATAATGACGATAGTTTGACAGGGGAAGATGTTCGGGAAGGTTTGGTAATGATTGTTTCTTGCAAACATCCTAATCCTCAGTTTGAGGGTCAAACGAAAACTAAATTAGGAAATAGTGAAGTAAAAAAGATTGCCAGTGATGTTTTTGGAAATGGATTGGAAAGATTTTTATTGGAAAATCCAGATGCTGCTCGGGCAATTATTGAAAAAAGTATGACGGCTTCTAGAGCTCGTTTAGCTGCTAAGAAAGCTCGGGAATTGACGCGGAGAAAAGGCGATTTAGATATTACTAATTTTTATGGTAAATTATCTGATTGTAAGAGCAAAGATCCTTCTGAATGTGAAATTTTCTTAGTCGAGGGTGATAGTGCTGGTGGTTCTGCTAAAAAGGGTCGTAATAGTATGACACAAGCCATTCTTCCATTACGTGGAAAAATATTAAATGTGGAGAAGGCCAGACTTGATCGTGCTTTATCTAACGAAGAAATTCGAACAATTATTACAGCATTTGGAACAGGTATTGGTGAAGAATTTGATTTGTCTAAACTTCGGTATAATAAAATTATTATTATGACCGATGCCGATGTTGATGGAGCTCATATTCGAGTACTTTTATTGACGTTATTTTATCGTTTCTTTAAGCCAATTGTGGAAGCTGGTCATGTTTATGCCGCTCAACCACCTTTGTATAGTATTAAACATGGTAAAACTATTAAGTATGTTTTAACGGATGAGGAAAAAGATGAATATATTGCATCTTTATCTCCTAATACAAAATATGAGATTGGTCGAATGAAGGGTTTAGGTGAAATGGATGCTGATGAACTTTATGAGACTACTATGGACATTGAAAAAAGGACATTGAGACAAATTACAGTTGATGATACAATTGCAGCGGATGAGATATTTTCAACGCTTATGGGTGAAGAAGTTGAACCAAGGCGTAAGTTTATTGAAGATAATGCTCGTTATGCTGATTTGGATATTTAGGAGGTAGTGTATGGATAAGCTTGAACAAAATAATATTGTCAGTGAAGTTAGTAAGTCTTTTGTTGACTACTCTGTAAGTGTTATTACTTCGCGTGCTTTGCCAGATTTAAGAGATGGCTTGAAACCTGTTCATCGTCGTATTTTATTTTCTATGTATCAATCTGGTTATACTTCTGATAAACAACATAAAAAATGTGCTCGTATTGTTGGAGATGTAATGGGTAAATTTCATCCACATGGTGATTCTTCTATTTATGAAGCGTTAGTACGCATGGCACAAGATTTTAGTTACCGTTGTCCTTTGATTGATGGACATGGAAATTTTGGTAATATGGATGGTGATGGCGCGGCTGCAATGCGTTATACTGAGGCTAGATTGTCTAAAATTTCTGGTGAATTGTTAAGGGATATTGGAAAAGATACGGTGAATATGATTCCAAACTTTGATGAGTCAGAGAAAGAACCTGAGGTTTTACCTAGTCGTTTTCCAAATATTTTGGTTAATGGAACAATGGGTATTGCTGTAGGTATGGCTACCAATATTCCGCCACATAATTTAGGTGAAGTGATTGACGGGTGCGTTGCCTATATTGATAATCCTGATATAGATACGCTTGGATTGATGCAATATATTAAAGGACCTGATTTTCCAACGGGAGCAACTATTTTAGGAAATAGTGGTATAAAAAAGGCTTATGAAACCGGACGGGGAACAATTACTATTCGGAGTAAAGCAAGTATTGAAGAAAAGAATGGACGTTACCAAATTGTATTTGACGAAGTTCCTTATGGAGTTAATACGTTAGAGTTAAAGAATAAAGTTGCTGAACTTGTTCACAATAAAGTTATTGATGGTATTTCTGACTATCATTCCGATTTAAAAGATGGAATAAAAATTACTATTACATTAAAGCGGGATGCAAATCCACAAGTTGTATTAAATAATTTATATAAACATACTTCTTTTCAAACTACCTATGGTATAATTTTATTAATGATCGATCAAAAAGTTCCAAAAGTTTTGGGATTAAAAGAGATTATTAGTAAATATATTGATTTTCAAAAAGAGGTTATTATTCGGAGAACTCGTTATGATTTGAAGAAGGCTGAAGATCGAGTTCATATTTTGGAAGGATTAAAAATTGCGCTAGATCATATTGATGAGGTCATTAAAATTATTCGAGGTAGCAGAACTGATACTGATGCCAAACAGGCTTTGATGAGTCGTTTCGGACTTTCTGAAATTCAAAGTGATGCTATTCTTGAAATGAGATTGCGTCGTTTAACGGGGTTAGAAAAAGATAAAATCGAAGCTGAATTAGCTGAATTATTGAAAAAAATAGAAGAATATAAAGCAATTTTAGCAAGCGAGCAATTGGTATTAGATATTATTAAACAGGAATTGTTAGAAATTAAGGATAAATATGCTGATGAACGTCGTACTAATATTGATATGACTGCTGTTGAGTATATTGAAGATGAGTCCTTAATTCCAGAGGAAAGTATCATGATTGCACTTACAAACAAAGGATATATTAAACGAACTGCTGTTGATACTTTTAAATCTCAAAATCGTGGAGGTGTTGGGGTTAAAGGTATGGGAACAAATGAAGAAGATTTTGTAGAACATTTATTGACTTTATCAACGCATGATTATGTTTTATTCTTTACAAACAAAGGTAAAGTTTACCGTTTGAAAGGATATGAAGTTCCGGAATTTAGTCGTCAATCTAAAGGTATACCTGTTATCAACTTATTACAAATCGATAAAGATGAATCCGTTAACTCAATGATCAAGATAACCAGAGATGATCCTGCAAAATACTTATTGTTTGCTACTCGCAAAGGAATCGTCAAGAAAACGGCGATAGAAGAATTTGAGAATATTCGTACGAACGGTAAAATATGTATTTCGCTTCGTGATTCAGATGAACTTATTAGTGTACGTAAAACTTCTGGTAATGATATGATTTTATTAGGTTCTAGTGCTGGACGAATGGTAAAATTTAATGAAGATGCTGTTCGGGTTATGGGACGCACCGCTAGTGGAGTTCGCGGAATTCATTTAGATAATCAAGAGTGTATTGGGGCAGAAATTGCTACGGATGATGATAAAATTCTTATTGTAACTAAAAAGGGTTACGGAAAACAAACATTTGTTCGTGAATATAGACAAACAAGTCGCGGTAGCAAAGGTGTAAAGGCTTTAAATATTACTGATAAAAATGGTAGTATCGCAGCATTTAAACTTGTTGAAGACAATTCGGATGTCGTTATTATTACAAATACAGGAATGTTAATTCGTTTACCTTTGCAACAAATATCTACTCTTGGAAGAGCTACTCAAGGAGTTAGACTTATTCATTTAAAAGATGAACAAACTGTATCTACTATAAGTATTGTTGTTCATGAGGAATCTAATTCAACGGATGAGGGCATTAGTATAAAAAAAGAAGATTAGTAAATCTTCTTTTTTTTTATGTTTCACGTGAAACATTGTTTCTTTAAAATGCCTTTCTTAATAATAAAGCAAACAATTTAAACATAATTCTAATCTAATTTGTTTTATTGTATTTTTTAAATATTATATTAAAACGATATCACGAAACTTATAATAGGTTATATGCCTAAATGTTTATAACATGTTTCACGTGAAACATACAAATATAGATTTTTATGTAAGATTTATTGCTAATTAAAATGATGAAAAAAATTAAAGAGTTATTTTAAAAACAATTTGTATTAAAGTTTTTTTACATGATCTTATGTAAACATTTATAACATGTTTGAGTGAAAATAAAGTCAATTATATAATTCAACAAAATTTTTACTTATTAAAAAACAGATGTATTTTATATTAAAACTATAATTTTATGGATAAAAGCCCAATTGTGCATAACAATGTTTCACGTGAAACATTGCAAGATTTTTATTTAAAAAACATTAAAATGTATAATCAGGATTTTGATCGATTAAAAATAAGCTATTTTTGATAAATATGAGCAATTTTTTTGATTATTATTATAAATTATTAATGTATTTTTTTTTAGAATGCATTTTATGGATAAATGCCTATATGTGTATAACTATGTTTCACGTGAAACATAGTTATTGATCATTTTATTTTTTATTAAAAAAAATTAGAAATATAATCATATTTAAAAAATATATATTTTTATATTATAATTTATAAAATTTTGATATTTATCAATGTTTACTATAAAAAAAACATTTTGATTCTTTTGGGCTATTATCTTGGAAATGTGTATAAGATGTTTCACGTGAAACATACAAATATAGATTTTTATGTAAGATTTATTGCTAATTAAAATGATGAAAAAAATTAAAGAGTTATTTTAAAAACAATTTGTATTAAAATTTTTTACTATGATCTTATATAAACCAATATTATGTAAACGTTTATAACATGTTTGAGTGAAATATAAAGTCAATTATATAATTTAACAAAATTTTTACTAATTAAAAACAGATGTATTTTATATTAAAACTATAATTTTATGGATAAATGCCTAATTGTGCATAACAATGTTTCACGTGAAACATTGTCATTGATTATTTTACTTTTTCTTAAAAAAAATTAGAAATATAATCATATTTAAAGAATTTTAGATATATTTTTATATTATATTTTGTAAAATTTCGATATTTATCAATATTTACTATAAAAAATCTTGGAAATGTGTATAAGATGTTTCACGTGAAACATTAGAGAGATTGATTTTTTATTTAATCTTTGATATCATGTATTTGTGCAACAAATATAATGTAATTTGGTCAGGATCGGAAGATAGCAGCCACGTCATTCCCTGTTTGTGTGCACTTTTTTTATGGGAGTTTATTATGAAGAACTATTTTGATGTATGTATTGAAGAAGCAAAAAAAAGTTTGGATACAGGGGATGTTCCTATTGGCGCAATACTTGTGAAAGATAAAAAAATTATAGCATTTGGTCATAATACACGTGAAAAAGAGCATAACATTTTAGGACATGCTGAAATTAATGTTATCAAGGATGCTTCTAAAATTTTAAGTCGTTGGAATTTGGCAGATTGTGAGCTTTATGTAACTTTGGAGCCATGTAGTATGTGTAAGGAAGTTATTAAGCAAGCTAGAATAAAAAAAGTTTACTATTTGTTAACAAAATTATCTTTCAAAAAAGAATATGATCGAACTAATTTTGAAAAAATAGACGGAGAAAACGAACTTATGTACGCTAAAATTCTTGCTGATTTTTTTAAGCAATTTCGTTAGTATATGTTATAATAAATAATATTGATAGATTGTGGTGAATTATATGAATTATAAGGTGTTATATCGTAAATATCGTCCTGATAAATTTTCAAATATTGTAGGGCAAGATTATTCTATTCAAATGTTGAAAAATGCTATTATTCATCAAAAAATTTCTCACGCTTATTTGTTTACTGGTCCGAGAGGAACCGGTAAAACTTCGACTGCAAAGGTTTTTGCAAAGACTATTAATTGTTTGAATCCTATTGATGGTGAGGCATGTGGAAAATGCGCCAATTGCTTATCTTTTGCTACTAGTCCAGATATTATTGAAATTGATGCGGCTTCAAATAATGGGGTTGATGATATAAGAGAACTAATTAACAATGTAAAGATTGCTCCATCGACAGGCAAGTATAAGATTTATATTATTGATGAGGTTCATATGATGACTACAAGTGCTTTTAATGCTTTATTACTTACTTTAGAAGAGCCTCCTAAACATGCTGTTTTTATTATGGCAACTACCAATGTTGAAAGTGTACCTATTACCATTTTATCTCGTTGTCAACGATTTAATTTTCAAAAAATTTCACTAGAAAATTTGGAAAAACAAATAAAGTATGTTTGTGAAGAAGAAAATATTAAAATTACAGATGATGCTGTAACTGAAATTGCTTCTTTGTCCGAAGGTGGTATGAGAGATGCTCTAAGTTTGTTAGATCAACTATCTAGTAATGAAGAAGAAATTACTTTAGATAAGATATTAGAAAATTATGGTTCCATTTCTTCTAAATTTATTAAGGATTTGTTAGAATTTGTTTCTAATAATGAAGTTTTAAAGGTGGTTGAAGCTATTCAAAATTTAGAAAATACTTCAAGCGATTATAAGGTCTTTATAAAAAAGGTTGTTCAAGAATTGTCTCATATTGCTGTTTTAATTAAAACAGGTAGTTATAATGGAAATTTTTCTTTTCAACAGGTACGAGATATGATTTTTAAGTTTAATGATATTTTGAATAAGATCAATATCAATATGAATCCATTTTCTTTAATTCTTTTGGTTTTTTTGGGAGATATTCAAAATATATCTTCTCAGATTGAGTCAAATGATGTGAATAACTCATTTTTGGATTCTTCGGATAAATCTTCTGATGAGATTCAAGAAAAAAAAGTTGAAGAAAAAGAGAATGACGCAGATCAAGTCAATGTGTATCTAAAAAAATTGCGAGAAATACGTGTTAATAACTGTTTTTATGGTGCAAAAAAGGATTATTTAGTTCAGTACCAGACTGTTTGGAAGAAAGTTTTAGATGATGCTATGAGTGATCCAAACATTGCTTCTTATGTTTTAGATTTTTCAATTGTTGCAGCTTCATCTGATTATATTTTAATTACTTCTAAGTTAGAAAGTACAGCTAATATATTGAATTTAAAATTAGATCAAATGGAAGAGTTGTTAGGACATTATTTCGATAAACCTGTTCATTTTTTTGCATTAAGTGAACAAGATTGGCGAAAAGAAAAAGAAGAATACATTTTAAAATTAAAGCAAAAATATGAATATTCATTTATAAATGAGTCTATTTTAGATGATATGAAGCCAGAAAAAAATTCTGAACTAGAAGAAATTACGATAAATGTTTTTAATCGTGATAAAATAGAGATTGTTTAGATAGAAAGAAGGAAATTATTA
The DNA here is from genome assembly GCA_944363675.1 of uncultured Bacilli bacterium. Lineage (GTDB taxonomy): Bacteria > Bacillota_I > Bacilli_A > RF39 > UBA660 > Ventrenecus. Next base: position 12,673 of record CALVUT010000035.1, read on the forward strand.
TGAATATGCAGAGTATAATGGCTCAAGCACAAAGAATGCAAAGAGATTTACAAAAAAAGAAAGAAGAAATTAATGCTCAATTATTTCCCGGGAAATATGAATTTGTTGAAGTGACTTTGAATGGTAAAAAAGAATTAGTTAAAATTTCTATTCAAAAAGATTCTTTAGATAAAGAAGATATTGAAATGTTAGAGGATTTTATAGTTTTGGCTCAAAAAGATGCATTAGCTAAAGTAGATAAGGAATTTCAAGCAAAGATGGGGCAGTATGCTGGTATGCTTGATGGATTAATGTAAAATGAATTCGGTTTATCCTGAAAGTTTGGATCAAATCATTGAATTTTATAAAAAATTACCTGGTGTTGGTGAAAAGAGCGCAGAGCGTATGGCTTTAGCAACGTTAAATTTGGCTACTGATGATATAGAACTTTTTAGTAATGTGTTGATTAAAGCTAAAAAGAATTTACATCCGTGTTCTGTTTGTGGAAATTTGACAGATAATGATGTTTGCTCTATTTGTGCCAATGTGAATCGGGATCATAATTTGATTTGCGTTATTGAGGATTATAAAAGCGCTTTTGCTTTTGAAAAAGCTGGTAATTTTAAAGGAGTGTATCACGTTTTAAATGGCTTGATTTCTCCTATTGATGATATTGGTGCTGAGGATATTAATTTGTCGTCATTAGTTAAGCGAGTTGATGCTTTAGAATCTCCAGAGTTAATTTTGGCTTTGAAAAGTTCCATTGAAGGTGAGACTACAACATTATATATTAAAAAAGTTTTTGAACAGAAAAATGTGAAAATATCTAGATTATCTTATGGTTTACCAATCGGAGCAGAAATTGATTATCTTGATATGACTACTTTAGATAAAGCATTAAGTGATCGAAAAGTAATTTCAGAATAATTCTGAAATTTTTTCATATATTACAATGAGGAATGCCTATGCTTAAAAAGATCATTGCTGTATTAAGAAAAATTGTAGTAGCATTTTTATTGTTGTATGGATTAAATTATTTTATTTCCTCTTTGCATGTTTATATTCCAATTAATGTTATTACTGTTGGAGTAGTTACTTTACTTGGGATACCAGGTCTTTCATCTTTAATTATTTTGTTTTTTATAGTAAAATAATGATGGGTGAGAAAAAGTGCAAAAAAGTAAAGGAATTCAAGAACTTTATCATGAATTTCATGAGAATAAGCTATCTCATGCTTTTTTGCTTGAAACAAATGATACTGAGCAGTGTTTAGAAAATTTGTTGCTTTTCTTGGCTAAAATTAATGAAACGGATGATGAACAAGAGAATGCTAAATTACAACGTCTTATTACATCTTTAAATCTTCCTAGTTTAATTGTCATTCGACCTGATGGACTTAATATAAAAAAAGAACAGGTTTTAGAGATGATGCAGTCTTTTCAGACGAAGCCTACATTTTCTAAATATAATATGTATGTGTTTATGAATGCTGAGGCTTTGAATGCATCAAGTGCAAATACAATTTTAAAGTTTTTGGAGGAGCCTGAGGATAATATATTGGGATTTTTTATAACAAATAATAAAGAAAATGTCATTGATACTATTCGTAGTCGTTGTCAGATTATTTTAGATTATTATGAAGGAGTTGTATCTTATTCGGTACCTAAAGTATGGCATTCAATTGCTATAAATTATATTAAAGAATATGAATCTGTAGGTGATGAAGCCGTTTTATACAATCGAAGTGTATTATTACCACTTATTCATGATCGAAAAGAATTGCTTTATTTGTTTCAAAGTTTATTTAAAATTTATGCGGAATTATATCAAGTTAAAATTATGAATTCTGAACTATCTCAAGAATATGAAAATTTAAGGTTTCTTTTGAAGAAAAATACAGAGTATTTTTTGAAGCAAATGAATTATTTATCTGAATTATTAGATGAATTAAATTATAATTTAAATATTCAATTTTTACTAGATCGATTTGTTTTAGAAAGTAGGTGAAGTTGATGAATATTTATGAAGTTCTATTTCACGATAAAGGCAAAGGGTATTATTTTAATGGGGGACGTTTAAAGATTCCTAATCGAGTGACGGTTATTGTTGAGACTGAAAGAGGATTACAATTTGGTCGTGTTATACGCAAAATCGACTTATCAACAGTTGATGTTTCTACTTTAAAAAGGATTATTCGCATTGCGACAAAAAAGGATTATGAGCAATATTTAAAAAATTTACGTGATGCTGAAGAAGCTTTGAAACTTGCTAAGAAGGAAAATGAAAATTTAAATTTAGGTATGAACTTTTTAGATGCAGAGTTTACTTTTGATCGTAAGCAGTTATTTTTTAATTTTTATGCTGATCAACGGGTTGATTTTCGAGAGATGGCTAAACGTTTGGCTCAAGTTTACAAAACGAGGATTGAGTTAAGACAAATTGGTGCTCGTGATAAAGCTAGTGATATTGGCGGAATAGGTATGTGCGGACGTGTTCTTTGCTGTAGGGGGTGTCATAAGGTTTCTCAATCTATTACGATGAATATGGCTAAAAATCAAAATTTAGCATTGAATCCCTCTAAAATTAATGGTGCTTGTGGGCGTCTGCTTTGCTGTTTATCTTATGAAGATTCAGAGTATGTTCGCTGTTCTTATGGATTACCTAGTATAGGTGATGAGGTAGATACTCCTCATGGTAAAGGTAAAGTTATGCAGATAGATATATTAAATCGTCGAGGAAAAGTTCTTATCGATAATCAATTGGAAGAGGTTGTTTGGAATGATGAACAAGACTCTTAATTGGCTTTTTGATTATCCCAATTTAAAAGTGTTTCAGTATGAAGAAGGTTTTAAATTTTCATTAGATTCTATTTTATTATTTGAGTTTGCACAGATAAAAAAAGATGACTATCAAATTATTGATTTTTGTACGGGTAATGCCGTTATACCTATTTTGATTCAAAATAAATATAATAAATCTGTTATTGGTGTAGAATACCAAGAAAAAATATATCAATTAGCAAAAGAGTCCGTGCAATATAATCATATGGAAAAAGAGATAACACTTATTCAAGATAATGTAAAAGATCTAAAAAATTATTTCCCGGGAAATAATTTTGATGTTATTTTATGCAATCCACCCTATTTTAAATATGTGGAATCTAGTAATATTAATAAAAATCTTATTAAAAGTATTGCGCGTCATGAGATCTGTATAACATTAAAAGATATTTTTGAAGTAGCAAGTTTTTTCTTAAAAGATAAAGGAAGATTTTATTTAGTGCATATTCCTGACCGTATTGATGAAATCTTTGTTTATGCTAATCATTGTGGTTTAGCTGTAAAAGAGCTACAATTCGTTTATTCTAAGGCCGATGAAAAGCCTGTAATGGTTTTAGTTACTTGCGTTAAGGGAGGACGTTTTGGAACTCGAGTTTATCCACCAGTAAATATTGGAGGGTTACAAAGTTACCAGGGAATTTTTAGAAAGTAAGGGATTTTATATGAAAATGATTGTTGGTTTGGGAAATATTGGCAAGGAATATGCTAGAACGCGTCATAATGTTGGATTTATGGTTTTAGATTCTTTTGGGAAAGAGTTTACTTTGGAAAAAAAGTTTCAAGCTTATGTTCGAGTAGAATGTATTCAAGGTGAAAAGTGTCTTTTTGTTAAACCGACTACTTTTATGAATTTAAGTGGTTTAGCTGTTGCTAAGCTTAGTCGCTATTATAATATTGACCCTAGTGATATTTTGGTTATACAGGATGATATGGATTTGAATTTTGGACGTCAGAGGTTAAAGATTGATAGTTCTTCAGGGGGACATAATGGAATTAAATCAATTATTGATTCTTTAGGGACAACTCATTTTGCGCGATTGAAAATAGGAATTTCTCATGATTTAAAGGGAGATACTGTACAGTATGTTTTAGGAAATTTTTCTAAAGAAGAGATGGCGTTTTTAAGTCAACATTTTTCTTTTTACCAAGAAATTATTTATTTTTTTATTGAAAACGGAATTGAAAAGACTATGAATCGTTATAATAGTAAGTAGGGGATTTTGATGGAAAAGTTTAAAGAGTTTAGATTTGAAAATGGAACAATTAATGAAGGATTAACGAGCGAGTTATCTCTTTTTTACGTGTTGGAGTATTTTAAACAGCATAATGTATCTGTGCTTTTGGTGACAAGTAATTTGTATGATGCTAATAAACTTTATCAAGCTATGCAAACTTATACGGATCAAGTCTTTTTGTTTCCAATGGATGATTTTTTTACTTCAGTTGCTTTAGCGGTCTCTCCTGAATTAAAACTTAAACGTTTGGAAACTTTAGAGAAGGTTCAAGAAAAGTGCATTGTTATTACTAATTTGATGGGTTATTTAAGAATACTTCCTCAAAAAAGTATTCAGGACTCTTTGAAAACCACTTTAAAAAAAGATTTAGAAATTTCTCGAGACGATTTAATTACTACTTTAGAAAATTTAGGTTATCAACGTGATTCTATGGTTACTTCAACTGGGGAATATGCTGTACGTGGATTTGTTTTGGATGTATTTTTAATTGATGAAAATCATCCAATACGTGTTGAGTTTTTTGGAGATACTATTGAATCTATTCGTTATTTTGATGAGGAGACGCAACGTACTGTTAGTGAGATTTCGTCTATAACTTGTCGTCCTGTTGATGAAGTGAAAACTGATGGATATAGTTCGTTACTTGAATATATGGGGGATGCTACTGTTGTTTATTTTGATTATCCTCAGATTGAGGCTAGTTATGTGCATTTGGTTGAGGAGAGTTTAGCTTATCAAAAAGAGCAAGACTTAGAGAATCAAAAGTTTTTTATTTCTTTTGAAGAAATTTGCCCTAATTATATTTTATATGTGAATCATGTTGTTAATGATTTAAGGAGTAGAAATGTCTGTCATTTTCAAACTAAGGAAATTGATAATTTTAAAGGGAATTTTACTCGATTAAAAGAGGTTGTACAAGGTTTTATTTATCAAAAAAAGACTGTTGTTTTTGCTTTGTCTACTTCTAATCAAATAAGTGAAATACGGGATTTGTTTGATCAAAATGTTGTATTAGTAAAAGATAGGCATTTTCATGAAAATGCAATTAATATCATACATTTTAAAATAAATAAAGGTTTTATTTGGGATGATCTTGTTGTTATTTCTGAATTTGATATTGAAGAGATTAAACAGGAAGTTAAATATAAAAATAATTTGCATATTGGTAAAAAAGTTCGAGATTTAAACGCTTTACAGACTGGAGATTATGTTGTTCATCGAGCACATGGTATTGGTATTTATTGTGGAGTTGTCACTTTAAATGTGCAAGGGTTGAAAAAAGATTATTTACAAATAGCGTATTTAGGTAATGATAAGGTTTATGTCCCTGTTGAAAAGATTTCTACTATATATAAATATAGTGATAAAGATGGGATGAAGCCTCAAATTAATAAACTGAATTCTCCTGTATGGCAGAGAAAAAAACAAGCTGTTCAGAAAAAAATTCGTGATATTTCAGGAGAACTTATTAAGTTATATGCCAAACGTAATAGTGTAGTTGGTGAAGCATATCAAGATTTTCCTGAAGAAGATTTGTTTGCAAATGATTTTCCTTATGAGGAAACGAAGGATCAAATTCGGGCTATTAAAGATGTTTTTCATGATTTAGATTCGGTTGTACCTATGGATCGATTATTATGTGGCGATGTTGGCTTTGGAAAAACCGAGGTTGCTTTTCGTGGTATGTTTAAGGCTGTTTGCAATAATAGACAGGTTCTTTATTTGTGCCCTACAACCATTTTATCTAAACAGCAGTATGAATCTGCATTGGAAAGATTTCGTAATTTTGCAGTAGAAATTCGTTTGTTTAATCGTTTTACGACAAAGAAGGAAGCTACAGAAATTTTAGAAGGCTTAAAGTCTGGAAAGATTGATATTGTTTTCGGAACACATCGTCTTCTTTCAAAAGAGATTCAACCTAAGCGATTAGGTTTATTAGTTATTGATGAAGAGCAGCGGTTTGGAGTAACTCATAAAGAGAAAATTAAAGAATTAAAAAATGATGTTAATGTTTTAACTTTATCTGCTACACCAATTCCTAGAACTTTAAAAATGAGCTTATCTGGACTTCGTGATTTATCGATTATCGACACTCCGCCTATTAATCGTTATCCGATCCAAACTTATGTTGTTTCAGATAGTGATATGTTAGTTAAAGATGCTATTTATAAAGAATTAGCGCGCAATGGGCAAGTTTTTGTTTTATATAATCGTGTGGAGACGATTGAAGAAAAGGTTTCTCAATTGCAAAAATTAGTTCCTGAAGCTAGGATTCGTTTTGCTCATGGGCGAATGACTAAGATAGAGTTAGATGATATTATGGGTAGCTTTATTGCAAATGATTTTGATATTTTGGTTAGTACAACTATTATTGAGACGGGTATAGATATTCCCAATGCTAATACATTAATCATTTATGATGCAGATCGTTTTGGTTTAAGTCAGCTTTATCAACTTAGGGGACGTGTTGGACGTAGTAATAAAATTGCTTATGCATATCTTTTATATCAAAAAAATAAGATGCTTAATGATGTGGCAGTGAAAAGGTTACAGGCTATACGTGATTTTACGGAGCTTGGCAGTGGTTATAAAATTGCTATGCGAGATTTATCTATTCGTGGCGCTGGAGATATTTTAGGTAGTGAGCAAGCTGGTTTTGTTGATACGGTTGGAATTAGTTTATATATGAAAATGATTGAGGATGAGATGAAACGGTTAAAAGGAGAGTATGTTGAAGAAGATGAGGATAAAGAATCTCTTATTCGGGTAGAAACACATATTGATGATGCTTATGTTTCAGATGAGTCGGTTAAAATTGAAATTCATCAATTAATTAATGAAATCGATTCTTATCAAAAGTTAGAAGATGTTAAAAATACTTTGATTGATCGCTTTGGAACTATAACAGAAAATATGGAAATTTATATGTACGAAGAATGGTTTGAAAAATTAGCTAATCGTTTAAATATTACTAAAGTTGTTCAAAATAATCGCCTTATTCAGTTTTGGTTATCTGAAAAGACTTCTACTAAGATTAAAGGAGATAAGTTATTTTTGGAAGCCTATAGTATTAATCCAAAATTTCAAATTAAATATGAAAATAAGCAAATTAGTATTTTGTTACCTATTTTATATCAAGAAAAACATTTTATTTATGATGTAGTAGCACTAGTTCAAAAGATTTGTGATGATTTAGAAGTATAAATTTTAAAGCTCCGTTCACAATAGTTGTAGAATGGAGTGTATTTCTTTGAAAGAGACTGGAATTATTCGAAAAATTGATGAACTGGGAAGAATTGTTTTGCCTAAAGAAATTCGAAAAAGTTTAGGTATAAAAGATGGAGAGGATTTAGAAATATTTGTAAGGGATAGAGGAGTTTATCTTCAAAAGTATTCTCATTTGCTCAATATGACAGATATTCTAGAACCGCTTTGTTGTTTAGCTTATGAAGTAATGGGATTAAAATTTATCGTTACTGATCGTGAAAAAGTTATTACAGCATTTGATTCATCTTTAGTTAATTTATCTATTTCTTCTTCTTTAGAAGAATTTATCCTGAATCGTGAAAGTTATACGGCTCATCAACCTGTACAATATTTTGATTTAAATGGGTATTTTTATATTGAGCCTATAAATGTTTCGGGGGATATTATGGGGTTAATCCTTTTATATCAAGAGCAACCTTTTCTTTCCTATATGATAGATTTTACGCATTTTCTTGCTAAAATTATTGTAAATAAAATTGACATTCTTTAATTTTATGTTAGAATTAGGGTATTCAATGGTGAAGGAAAGAGTATATAGTAATTCTTTTTTTAGAGAGCTTATGATTGGTGAAAATAAGTAAAGGGTTATTATGGAAGATGGTTCTGGAGTTGAAACGTATTTCTGCGTTAGAGAGAGAGTGCATGAGACAATCATGAAATAAGGTGGTACCACGGGTTTTAACTCGTCCTTATATTCATGATTTTTTTATTTAAATTATTTCCCGGGAAATAATTTGGAGAGGATGGATATATATGGAAAAATTTTATATTGCAACGGCAATTGCTTATGCTTCTGGAAAACCTCATATTGGGAATACTTATGAGATTGTTCTAGCTGATGCGATTGCGCGTTTTAAAAGAAATCGTGGATTTGATGTTTATTTTCAAACTGGTACAGATGAACATGGAGAAAAGATTGAACAAAAAGCTTTGGCCGCGTCTCAAACGCCTCAGGAATATGTTGATCATATTTCTAAAGAGATTCAGAAAATATGGGATATTATGAATACAAGTTATGATAAGTTTGTTCGAACTACGGATGCTCATCATAAAGAAATTGTTCAACATATTTTTCAAAAGTTATATGATCAAGGAGATATTTATTTAGATCAATATGAAGGATGGTATTGTACTCCTTGTGAATCATTTTGGACAGAAAGTCAGCTTGTGGATGGTAAATGTCCTGATTGTGGACGTGATGTTTCTAAACGCAGCGAAGAATCTTATTTTTTCCGGATGTCTAAATATCAAGATCGGTTAATAGATTATATCGAGAATCATCCTAATTTTATTCAACCAGAGGCACGTAAGAATGAAATGATTAATAATTTTTTAAAGCCTGGTTTACAGGATTTATGCGTTTCTAGAACTTCTTTTGATTGGGGAGTGCGGGTTCCATTTAATGATAAGCATGTTGTTTATGTTTGGATTGATGCATTATCTAATTATATTACAAATATTGGATACGATGTTGATGGAGGAAATGAAACGTTTAAAAAATGGTGGCCTTGTGATTTACATTTGATTGGTAAAGATATTTTGCGTTTTCATACGATTTATTGGCCTATTTTGTTAATGGCTCTTGATCTGCCTTTACCTAAACAAATTTTTGGACATCCTTGGCTTATGATGAATAACGATAAAATGAGTAAAAGTAAAGGAAATGTTATGTATGCCGATGATTTAGTTAAGTTGTTTGGTGTAGATGCCATTCGTTACTATCTGCTTCATGAAATTCCTTTTCAAAATGATGGAAATATTACTTATGAGCTTATTATGGAAAGAATTAATAGTGATTTAGCTAATGTTTTAGGTAATTTAGTTAATCGAACGATTGCTATGGCTAAAAAGTATTTTGGTAGTCATATTGATAATAAGGAAGTTTTAGAATCAATTGATGAAAATTTTTTGCAGAGTATATCTGTGATGCCTAAAAAAGTTGATGAGTGCATGGATAAATTAGAAATTGGTCGGGCAATTGATGAAATTTTTGAGGTTTTACGGAAGTCAAATAAATATATTGACGATACAACTCCATGGGCAATGGCAAAGGATGAGGCTATGAAAGATCGTTTGGAAACAGTTCTTTATCATCTTCTTGAAAGTATTCGAATTTGTGCTTTTGAACTTTCGCCTTTTATACCAGAAACAAGTGAAAAAATTTTTGAGCAATTACATTCGAATGTTCGAAATAATGAGTTTAATGTGAAGGGTTCATACGAGCTTGGCGAACCTGTACCTCTTTTTTTGCGGATGGATATAGCTAAGAAATTAGAAGAGATTCAAGGTAACAATGAGGTAGCGTAATGTTTGTTGATACGCATTGTCATTTATATCAAGAGTATTATGATTCTGTTGATGAAATTATTAAACGGGCTCAAGAAAACCATATAAAATCTTTTTTTGTTGCGGGTTGTGATCAAAAAAGTAATGAAGAGGTCTTGGCTTTGTGTCATCAATATGATTCTATATATGCTTGTGTTGGTATTCATCCGGAGAATGTCGAGACTTATGCATCTAAAGATATTGAATTTTTAAAGCAATGTATTTGTTGTCCTAAAGTTATTGCTCTTGGCGAGATTGGACTTGATTATCATTATACGAAAGAAAACAAAGAAAAGCAGTGGCTCTTATTTGAAATTCAATTGCAAATTGCTCAAGAAAACGGTCTTCCTGTTGTTATTCATTCTCGGGAAGCAACTCAAGACACCATTGATCTATTAAAAAGATATCCAAATGTTAAGGGTGTGATTCATTCTTTTTCTGGCAGTTTAGAAGTTGCTAAAATCTACATACAAATGGGATATAAGTTGGGAATTAATGGCGTGGTTACTTTTAAAAACAGTCATTTAAAGGAAATTCTTCCTGAAATTTTAGATTTTATTATTTTAGAAACAGATAGTCCGTATTTGACTCCTCATCCATATCGTGGGACAAAAAATGAACCAAAGTATGTTTTGGATATAGCTGAGTTTATTGCAGATTACTGTGGTATATCTTTGGAAGAATTGGCAAAAATTACGAATAAAAATATTAAAGAAGTATTTAAAAGATATTAAATGTCAAATTGTGTCAAATTATTTTAAATCTTTTTGATGATATTATATATGTGTGCTATGATGAGTTTGTAAATAGAGAGAGGAGTTAAAAATACAATGTCATTAGTTTATGAACCTACTGCAGCTAAAAATTGGGCAAATGCAGTAGTAGAATGTTTGAATGGAGGCCCTGCTAGTGTTAAAGGTTGTTCAATGAAGTTTAATGAACAAATTGAAAAGTTAGTTCAACCTAATGTTTGGACCGGTGCTGCAGCTGCACAAAACTTTCAAAATTTTATGGATACTCACAACGCATTAATTCATTTTGCAAATGAATTTGGATCATCTTTTTCACAAGCTATGATGGATGTTGCTAAAAGTATAGCTGATTTAGAGGTGGCTAATTTAGGAGCAGATACAACTGTTTCTTCAAATTTTGGACAATTAAATTATTCCCAAATTACGGAAATGAGTGCTGCTAATATAAATAAGGAAGTTGTTACTTACGATTATGGTGTTATTAGCGAGATTGGTTCTGCTTTAGCTTCTATTAAAGGCAATTTGGAAGATGTTAAGACCAAATTGGATTCAGAACTTTCTAAACTTAATAGTGGTTCAGGCATTTGGGATGGTAATGCTGCAGAAGGCGCTAAAGAGACTTTGACTAATGTTTTAAATACAAATATGAGTCAAATCTTTGAAGCTTTAAATACGTGTATAAGTAATATTTCTGCTGCTGCTGAAGCCGCACAAATGGCAGATCAAGGTTAGTTGTATGATTAAGTAGCTTTTTAGCTACTTTTTTCTTTGTCTAAAATTAAAGTCGTGATATAATTGTTTTAGAATAAGGAAGTGGGTAAATGAAAATTGTTATATTTTTTGATGATTCGAAAACTTTTCAAATTTACAATCTTCCGAAGATTATTGACGGTAATTACTGGGTGACTTATCAAGATGAAGATGGAAATAAGAAAAATTTTTTAAATGTTTATGCGTATAATAATCAATGGGTTTATGAGGATGATTATAAGCAAATTGTAATTCTTCCTTTTCGATACTATAAGGTAAAAGAAACCTTTTTTTATACTATACCTTTGTATGATGAATCTTTAAAGTTGTATTCTGTGCAAGGATTGGATACGTTATCTTTTGGAAAAAGTAAAGGAGATATTCAAGCTGATTGTTTTGGTGAAGCGACAATTACTTTAAATAAGAAAGGTAATCGCTGGTTGATTCAGTGTGATAAGGCAAATTTTCGAATGTATATTAATCAAAAAATTGTTACTGGTAAACTTTTAGAACCAACAGATAGTATTTTTTTAAATGGGATGACTTTATATGTTTTAGCAGAGTATTTAATTTTTAATAATCCTCAGAATATTGTTCATATTGAAAATAGTAAAATCGTTTTGAAAGAAATTCCTTCTATAGAAGAGACGACAGAAACTTTAGATGATAAAAGTATTTACGAGAAAAAAGATTATTTTTATCGTTCGCCAAGATTTCGAAATGTTATTGAGGAGGTACAAATTAAAATTGATTCGCCACCCGCATCGCCAGTAAAAGAAGAAATGCCTCTTTTACTTCAAATGGGCGGCATGCTTACTATGGGTATGAGTTCGATGGTTACACTTTTTGTTTCAGTTAGTGGTCTTGCTAGTGGTGAAAGAGATTTTATGAGCGTATTACCTTCTTTAGTTATTGGGGTAAGTATGCTTGTAGGTATGCTTTTAATTCCGACTTTGTCTAGACGTTATCAAAAGAAAAAATCGCTTGAACAAGAGAAACTTAGACAAGAAAAGTATTTGGAATACTTAGCTGCCAAGAAAAAAGAAATTCATCAAGTTATAGAGGATCAACAAACTAGATTGAATGATAATAGTGTTTCTTTGGAAACTTGTGAGGATATCATTCTTCATCGTCGAAGAAATTTATGGGAAAGAAAAATAGAACATGATGATTTTTTATCTGTTCATATCGGTATTGGGGAAATACCAGCTAAGATAAAAATAAGTTTTCCAGAAGAGCATTTTTCTTTAGAAGATGATAGTTTAAAAAATGAATTGTTTAAAATGGCTGATGAACCTCGTAACTTAAAGAATGTACCTATTAATGTTTCTTTTGTTGAAAAAAATATTTGTGCTATTTTAGGTAATATTCAATTAATTCCATCTTTTTTAAATTCTATTTTATTGCAATTTATTACTTTTCATAGTTATGAAGATGTAAAATTTGTTCTTTTGACTTCTGAAGCTACGTCTTCAAAATGGGAGGACATGAAAGAAATTCCTTATTTATGGAATAATGATCGAACTATGCGTTATTATGGGGAAACAAAAGAAGATAAGTTTGCTATTTTGAATACTTTATTTGAGGTGTATAAAAATAGACGCTATGCAGATGAAGATTATTCTAAAGAATCTGGAAATGATTATAGATCTTTTTTGCCTTATTATGCTATTATTACAGATGATTTTGAATCTATTCGAGACTCTGATTTTGTTCGAGCTGTCATGAAGAATAAAACGAATTTTGGGTTTAGCTTTTTGATTATAACACATCGATTAATGGGGCTTCCTAATGAATGCAATTCGTTTATTAACGTAGATGCAAATCAATCTGGAATGATAGAAAATGAATTATCTTCAGATAAACAGTTGGTATTTCAAGCAGAATTTTTAAACAAACCATTGACAGATTGTTACCGAATGATCAGTAATATTCCTATTCCTTTGGCTTCGGCGAAAGGACGTTTGCCTGATACTATTAGTTTTTTAGAAATGTATAATGTTGGTAGGGTTGAGCAGCTTAATGCACTTAATCGTTGGAATACGAATCATCCTTATGATACTTTGGAAGCGCCTGTTGGTGTAGACAGTAATGGTAGTTTGTTTATGCTTGATTTACATGAAAAAGCTCATGGTCCGCATGGATTGGTTGCTGGTATGACTGGTTCTGGTAAAAGTGAATTTATTATCACTTATATTTTGTCTATGGCAGTTAATTATCATCCGGATATGGTTTCGTTTGTTTTAATCGATTATAAAGGTGGAGGTTTAGCAGGAGCGTTTTATAATCCTGATACTGGAGTTCGGCTTCCTCATTTAGCAGGAACAATTACAAATTTGGATACCGTCGAAATTAAGCGTAGTTTAGCTTCTATTGAAAGTGAACTTAAACGTCGTCAAAGGTTGTTTAATGAGGCACGTCAACAAACAAATGAAAGTACAATGAATATTTATAAATATCAAAAGTTATATCAGGAGGGTGTTGTTAAAGAACCTATTCCACATTTGTTTATTATTAGTGATGAGTTTGCTGAACTTAAGAGTCAGCAGCCAGAGTTTATGGCTCAATTAATTTCTACTGCGCGTATTGGACGTTCTTTAGGCGTGCATCTTATTTTGGCTACACAGAAACCTAGTGGTGTTGTTGATGCACAGATTTGGAGTAATTCAAAGTTTCGTGTTTGTTTAAAGGTTCAAGATCGCAGTGATTCTATGGATATGATAAAGGTTCCGGATGCTGCAGCATTGACTGATGTAGGAAGATTTTACTTGCAAGTCGGGTATAATGAATTTTTTGCTTTAGGGCAATCAGCGTGGTGCGGAGCTCCGTATTATGAAATGGACGAACGCAAGTCTAAAGTTAATTCGTCTTTAGATTATATTAACAATGTTGGTAAAGTTTTAAAATCTATTGAACAAGAAGATGTTTCTAAGAAATTACAGTATAAAGGTGAGGAATTGCCTGCTATATTGAAATATCTTTCTGATTTGGCTGATAAATTGCATTTAAAGCCTTCCACTCTTTGGCTTCCTAGTATTCCAGAAGTCATTTATGTAGATAATTTAGCATCAAAATATCATTATGAAGTAAAACCTTATGTTTTAGATGAGATTGTAGGAGAGTATGATTCACCATCAACGCAGTCGCAAGGCTTACTTACTTTACCTATTTCTGCGGAGGGAAATGTTTTAATTTATGGTTCTGCTGGTTCTGGTAAGGAAAATTTTTTGACGACTTTCTTATATACGGCTATGGCTCATCATAGTTCTTTAGAAGTTAATTTTTATATCTTAGACTTTGGGGCTGAAACACTTAATATTTTTGCTCGTGCTCCTCATGTTGGTGATGTAATTTTATCTGATCAGGATGATAAAATTGTTAATTTGTTTAAGATGCTCAATCAAATGATTGATGACCGTAAAAAGAAATTTATGCAATTTGGTGGTAACTATAATTCATATATTCTTAAAAGTGAGGAAAAGTTGCCCAATGTTGTTGTTATTATTAATAACTATGATAATTTTAAAGAGTTGTATCCAGATTATGATGAGGAATTAGTTTCTATTACTAGAGAAGCTTCGAAGTTTGGTATTTACTTTATTTTGTCCGTTGTTGGTTCAAATAGTGTACGATTAAAATTGCAACAAAACTTTAAGCAGTTACTTACTTTACAAATGAATAATGTCGATGATTATAATACTGTTTTAGGAAATGTTCGAAAAATGACTCCTTCTAAGAAGTTTGGTCGTGGCCTTATCCGATTAAACGGAAATATTTATGAGTTTCAAACAGCCTATGCTTTGGAAAAAGATAATTTATCTTCTTTGTTAAGTGATTTTGTTGATCGTTTAATTGAAAAAGAAAAAACGAAAGCTTTGAAAGTTCCAGTGTTACCTGATCATGTTTATTATAAGAATCTGGGTGTTTTATCTACTTTGAGACAAGTTGTTGTTGGTGTAGAGAAAAATTCATTGGATGTGGCTACTTATAATTATGAAAGTAGACCAATTCATGTCATAACGGGATTAGAACTGGAAAAAATGTTACCTTTTTTGAAAGGAATGATGGAATCGTTTTCTTCAATTCATAATCAATTACTTTTTGTTCTTGATGGTGAAAAGCTTTTT
The DNA here is from genome assembly GCA_944363675.1 of uncultured Bacilli bacterium. Lineage (GTDB taxonomy): Bacteria > Bacillota_I > Bacilli_A > RF39 > UBA660 > Ventrenecus. The sequence goes on from CALVUT010000035.1 coordinate 27,948, forward strand.
GCTAAAACTGATGTTAAGACAAATTATTTTTATCAAAAGAATTTTGATAAAGTTTTGAAAAGTGCTAGTGAGTATATATTAAAACTAGATGAGGATTATCAAAAGTATAAAGATGATGAGCGAGTAAAAAGTTATACTCATTTAACTTTATTTATTATCGGTGTTGACTCTTTTTTAAGTCAAATTAATGCCTCTTTACAGTCTTTTGAGGAAATGATTGAGAAGGGAAGTGCTTTGGATAAGATTTCTGTAATTCTTGTTGATGCTGCCGATGTAATTAAGAAACATGATTTTGATTCTTGGTATAAACGATTTAATTCAAATAGCCAGGGCATTTGGGTTGGATATGGACTTACGGATCAATATGTGATTAAGTTATCTAGAACACCTAAATTCTGTTATGAAGAAATTTCAAATAAATTTGGCTATGTTGTTCGAAATGGTATTCCAATTCAGATTAAGTTGCTAGAAGGAGAAGATAATCATGAATAAGGTTTTAGTGACTATTAAGGTATTACGTTTAAATGAAGAATTTGAAGTATTTTTACCTGTAAACAAAAAAATTGTAGATATTATCTGCATGTTGGTTAAATCTTTAAACGAGCTTACTAATGGAGTTTTTCCATTAACTTATAGTAATCTTTTGTATGATATTGATCAAGGTATTTTTTATGATACTTCTTTGTCACTTAAAGATGCTGGGATTGACAATGGAAAAAAGTTGATTTTGATTTAATTTAATGCTATCCTTTATATAGGATAGTAGATGATAAGACTCTCTATCTTTTTAGGGAGTTTTTTTTAAAAGGTAGATGATTTTTGTGGAGGTTTATGTTTGTAAAAGTAAAATGAAGAAAGCTAGTTTTCAAATTAAAGAAAGTGCTTCTGCGATAGATAAGATTGTTTCGGAACTTATGGAAACTACAAATGTTCTTGGAAATGCTTGGCAGGGTAGTGATTATGAATTTTTTAAGCAAAAAATTACACAAGAATATCAAAATAACTTAACTGAATTTACTCAGAGATTAAAAGAATATGCGGTGTATTTAGAGAATGCTTCTAATGCTTATCAAAAACTTGAAGATATTTTTAAGGATAAAGAAATTGAGGTGTAATAAATGAACAAGTTTGATTATGTTCAAGTGGATACAGCAATATTAGAATATCGTTCTTTAAGTAATCGCATGGATGCTGAGTTGGCAGCGTTAAATGAAGTTTTAAAAGTATTGCAAGGGGAATCCGTTTGGGCAGGTGAAGCACATGATTATTTTGAAGAATCTTATTATAAATTAATGAGTGTCTCTGATGATTTATCTATTGCTATGAAAAATATTGCTTTATATGTTCAAAAAATATCGGATAATTATAAAAAATTAGAAGAAGGTATTTCTTTGAGAATGGAAGGTTGAAATGGCATTTGAAAATGTTGATGTTCAAAGAGTTCGTTTGTCTTTAAAAGCACTTAAAAATTCTTTAATAATTAATGAAGAACAAATGATATTTGATTCAATTTGTAGTGAAAATAATTTTAAGACTTTGGCTAACGATCCTTTAAAAAAAGGATTGAAAAAGTTGCTTGATGAACGTTATGGCGAGTTGTCTTCTTTGATAGATATTTATCAAAAAATTGTTGATTATGTTGAGGAGTATCAAAAGTTAGATAAGGAGGTTTCACGTTTAGAAAGAGAAATTGATGATGAATACGATGATGAAGATCCTAGTTATTCTAAAATTCGAAGATTAAAACGAGAAAAAGCTAATTGTTTAAATCGAATGGATGAAATTGTTAGTACTGTAGATAGTATGATTTAGTAAGGAGGTACTTTGATGGACATTAACAAAATTAAAATTATGATGTTGGAAACTAAGTGTCAAGATTTTTTGAATTGTTCGTCAAAGTTTCTTACGGATAAATATGAATTGTTTTTAAATAGCTATCTTACAAAATGTGAAGATTCACGGATTAAACGCATGGCTTCTAAATTAGATGAAAAGTATCTTCTTATAAAAAAAGGTTATCAAAATATAAGTGAATGGTGGAATAATTATTTAGAAAATGTAAAAGGACTTGAACAGTCTTTAGCGCAAAATAGAAACGAGACGATGACTGAGGGAGATCTTATTACTTATGTTTCTAAAAATATTGAGTCTTTAAATTCTTTTGAAGAAAATATTTCTACTTTATTATCTCCAGCATTGATTAAAGATGTTTCGCCTATAGTAGATACTTTTCAAGGACATATGAGCAATTTTCAAACTATGTCGACATCTGTTTTAGGCACTAATTTAGGTTTAAATGCATTTTCTTTTGGAGCCATTGCTGGGGTTTCTACAAATCATGAAAAAACAGCTAAAAATAGTGATAGTGATCCTATTACTAATCAAGCCTTTGTTCATTCTTTTAATATGGCCGCTACAAATGCTAATTTTTCTAGTAATGCGAATTCTGTTTTAAATTTAAAAAGTGTATCTAATTCGGCCATTGCTTCTGACTCAGCTATTTCTTCTACATTGAATTTATCTTTTAGTAAAGAAGGAGAAAAATCTTTAAATTCTAGTGAATTAAATGATCAGATTTTATTTCAAAGTATGGGTGGTTTTTCTTTGGCGGCATCTTCAGCAGCGTTTAGTTTTCGTTCAGCATTAGCATCTCAATCTAGTCCAGCTACTCGTGATAGTGAGAAAAAAGATTCGTTTTCAAAAACGTCTTCACCAACTGCGACAGATGATAAGAAAAAAAATGTTTCAAGTGATTCTGGTGATATGGCAACAGTTATTGATGATTCTTCATTGGCAGGTATTGTTCGTCAGAGTTTTAGTGGTGAAGATTGGGAAAGTGCTTTTGAAAGAAATCTTGAGAGCGCTAAGATAATGAGTAAGGCGTGTGATGTAACGATCAAAGATCTCAAAAAGCAGCAAGATGAGTTACAAAAAAGTCTTGATTCGTTTCTTCTTGGTCATGGATATATTCTTCGGACAGAATTTTATAGGCCAGATGATAGTATTGATAGTGTGAAAGCTTTGACTCCAGAGGAGTATGAGAAAAGGTTGCTTAATAGTATTGATTATGATATTCCTGATTCAGATCCTGAAATTGGATATAATGTAATTAAGCGACAAGAAAAAGCCAAAAAGAAAGCTTTAGAGTACGCTATTAAATTTAATGAAGCTTTTGAAAAAAGAATGGGAATAAGTTATAACGACTATTTAGAACAACTTCAGTCTATAGAAAATGATATAGCGACGATTAAGTTTTCTAAATATAGTTTTGATCAACAAGTTAAAATGTCACCATATTTATCGATTATGTATTCAGAAACATTTCAAGAATATAAGGATGGTTATAATCCTTTGGGTGAGTATGAACTGGATAAAGTTGGTCTTTTTAAAAAGCAAAATCCAATACGGTATTGTGAAAAGCTTGATACAAAGTTTGTTTCAGTTAATGAAGATATGGTGGATTCTGTTTTAGCTAATTCAAATCTTGAAAGTTATGAAAGATTTACTTTGTTATCTGAAGATGAAAAGGCTTTATATAGTTTTTTATATGATGAGAAAGGTTATAAGGAAGCAGAAAATTATTTGAAAGCAATGGAAGATACGTTGAATAATAGGCAAGGGCTTAAAGAAGCCGTAGATTTTATTAATGGTATCTCGGATGTAAAAATTTCTGTTGATTACATAAGCCCAACGGCGCAGCAAGATTTTTTAAAGGCATTAGATGGTGTTGATGTTGGTGATAAATGGTATTCTTTCTTTTCTACTGTAGGCAAAGGTTTTGGTGATGGACTTCAAACTTTTGGTGAGGGTTTTAGTTCTATTTTGAGTAGCAAAGGTATGATTTCGACAAATCAATATGCTCAAATGTATATTTTGGAAGGTTTTAGTAAAGATTGGTTTTTAACTGGTACATATGAAGTAAGCACAAGTGCAGGAAATATGGCTCCGTCTATTGCTCTTTCGGCAGCTGCTACGGCTGCGGCAGGTCCAGCGGGGTTAGGATTAAGTGCCGAAACGGCTGCAACAGTTGGAAGTACGATGGGGTATATTAGTACTGGATTTTCTGTTTTTGGCAATGCTAAAAATCAAGCTTTGGTTAATGGTAATTCTTTAGCTTCTTCAACTTTGTATGCTACTTGTAGTGGTGTATCGGAAGTCGCGTTAGGTAAATTGTTAGGTAATATTGGTATTTTAAATGAGAATGCTAAATTTGCTTTACAAGAAATACTTAATGAAGGTATCGAAGAGGGTCTGCAGGAATTTGTGGATGCTGGTTTGCGAACGGCATTTTTGAATGAAGATGTTGATATTAATCAATTAGTTGGTGATTCTGGAAAATCGTTTTTATATGGTGTTATTATGTCTACAATTACAACTGGTGGCCAACAAGCTATTCGAATTGTTGCTGGAGGAAAGGCGCATACGATTAGTTCTTCAGATGCGGTTGAGTTATTAGAGTTATTAAATAATGTCGAGGAAGCTAATCAAAAAGATGCTGTTTTAGAGTATCTTACGAATGTAAAAAATAAAGGGAATGTTGAAATAAGTTCGCCAGCGACCACAGTTGTAGAAAAGGTGTCTTTTGCAGATAAAGTGAAAAATTTGAGCTTAAATTTGTTCGATTCTTTAGGACAGACTGCTTCTACAGTTTTTAATGGTGTGGTTTCAGTTAATCATAAAATAAACGATCTTCGAACAAAAGTTGCAGATAATATGGTTGATACTGGTGCAAAAGTAGTAAATGGTGTTAAAAGTGTATTTGCTAAGACTAGTAATGTAGCTGAATCTGTTTTTGATACTTATATGAATTTTCGATCTGATGTTCAAGATTCTGTAAAAGATGTAACTTTAGATGTCATAGATTCTGTAGTTGATACTAAAGTTAGTGAGTTTGAACAAGTAACTACTTTGCTTGATACGACAAAAGGTTCAGTGGCTAATTTGTTGCAAGTAGATGTTCAACCTGAAGATAGTATTGGTACGACTTTTGATACTTTTTTTGAAAATGTTAATACAAATATTAGCGAAATATTACATTCTAGAATTAGTCTTCCTAAGATGTTTATAGGAATGTTTTATAGTTCTTTCGGAGTGCTATCTAAACTAGTTTATACTCCTGTTAAAAATAATGGGGAAATGAGTAAAACAATATTAGAAGATGGTATTTATCATATAACAAGTCTTGAAAATGCTCAGAAAATTTTAGAATCTGGATATGTTAAAGCTTCTAATATTATTAGTAGCTATGGTAGTAAAAAAGCTTTCTTTTTTGCTGGATTTCCTAATTTTGAAAATGTTGCTGTGAATATTCCTTCTTTTTTAGAAAAGGCTGTGGCAATTAAGTTTGACATTGATGAAGCTGATTTGGATAATTTTCGTTATAGATCTCTGGCTGATCAAGCGGTGGCTACGATTGGAGATTATGTTTTTGATCCAGCTAAAGCAAGTCTTGTTTATTTGGGATTGATGAATGACAATGGGAAGCTAGTTTATAAGGAAATTTCTGGAGATACTTATAATGGATATCATACGGATGTTTCTGCAGATTTTTTAGGAAAACGAATCGTTAATTTAGAAAAAAATTTAGTTGCCTTTGCTCGCGAGGGTGGTAATGTTATTCATAATGTTGAAAATTTGGTGCAGATTATTCGTAAAGGTGATGTAACCAAGACTGCTGCCAAAATTGTCGTTGGTGCTAAAAATGTTGTTTCATCAAATCTTAGTGATTTAGAAGGCCGTATTACATCGCTTATTCACGATTATCAGGAAAAGGTTTCATCTATTGATCAACTAGGTCCAACTTATGAACAATTAGAAAAAAAGAAAATTTTTGATTTACTGAATAACGCTATTGAAAAACAAGTAAATGAACCAATTAAAGTTTTAATGGATGAGTATAATAATCTTTTGGATTCTGATAGTCGATTATCTGAGCTTATTACAAAGGGAAATAATGGAGAGGTAATTCGTATTCCTGAGGAATTAGTCGAATCTTATCTTCATTTACGTGATTTAGAGTATAGAATGCTTCATCCTGAGATAAGTCCAAAAATGGAAGTTAAAAGCTTTTTACTTAATCAAATTAAAGTTAAATTTAATGAGACTTTTGCTAAAATTTCCGAAAAACCTTTATCAGCTTGGAATAATTTGAAAGATATTAAGGTCAGTAATTTATTTGATGTTTTAAAACAAACTTTTCTAAGTAATATTGATCGGAATTCTCAAAGTTATATTAATCAATTGAATCAAGTGAATCGTGAGAATAATCCTATTAATGTCGGAGAATTAAAAACGGGTATTATTGAAAATATGCCTCAAGGACTTAGTGAGTTAGAACAAGCTCGTTATGTTTATTTGGAATTAGGTAAAAAACTTAATTTTAATAAAAATTTTAATATGAATGACGTAGAGAATTATGCCTATATGAAAGGACTTTATGATTTAGAAATTACAAATGATACTAACTTTGATTCTGGTGTTATTTGTGCTAACTGGGCAGTTGTTTATGCTGATATGCTAAATTCTTTAGGTATTTCTTCTCATGTGGCTGGAGAGCACAGGTCTTTAAGTCATCAATGGGTAGAATTTGAAATTGATGGACATTATTTTGCAGCTGATGCGACTAGAGGTTCTTTAACGGATTTGGCTCGTATTTCTGTGGGGGAACAAACACAAGAATTTTATGAGATATATGATTATTCTACAACTAGTTACCCGGTTGCAAAGCCACTTGAAAATTTTGATGGGTATCTTCGAAATGTTGATGCAAAATTAAATTATCTTCATGACTTTAATTATCCTAATGTTGTGGAAAGTGTTCAAAGTTCTTCTAATAGTATTGATGAAGGTTTACTACTTTTATCCGATACTGTTTTAAGTAAATTAGGATTTATCGAGGCAAAAAGTTATCTGCTTAAATATGTTCGTTCTTTAGATACAGATAAAGTTTCTGGAACAGATTTGACTAAATTTTTCAAAAATGGTCAAAAGGATATTGTAAATATTACAAGTGTTTTGCAAGAAGATGGTACATATAAATATTATGCTTTACACGAAGGATTGGGGTTGCAAGAAGTTACAACTAATGATTTAAATGCCTTGATTTATAGTGGGTATAATTTAGAAAATGGTAAAAGTATAAAAGGATACGAATATAGTTCTATTCATGGAATTGCAAGTCGCTTAAACTCTTTGAGAAATTCTATTAATGGAAAAGTTGCTTCTGTTGTTTCCAATCGCTTTCGAGATTTTAGTAATACTATAATGCCTTTTGTTCTTTTAAAAGATAGCCAAGATGTTGGTGATTTAGCAACAGGAACTCATGTGACAAATAAATCATATAGTTCGTTAGTAGATGAGTTTAATCAATTAATTGATTCCGATAGTCGATTATCATGGCTATTAGAAGAGCATGATGCTGGAAAAACAGTTCAAGTTCCTGCCGAGTTAAGTGAGACTTATCAACGATTGATACAACTAAAAACTCTAATTGAAAATAGTGTCGGTGCTTCTGAGGTAGAAGAAAAGTTGCCAAATATTGATTTGAATGAAGTTCCGGATAATTTGGCTGATTTTAATAAGTATATGTATTATATACGTAGTTTGACTGATAAAAATGTTCCAGAAGGATTTTCTACTATTGAGGAATATAAAAGAGCTTTTGCTCGATCAATTCGTGATAGTGGAAAACTTGATCAATATGCAAATATAAACTATGTTTTACATTTAACATATGATCCGATTATTTTAAGTGAGCTTATTGGAACTGAAAAGGTAAGTGAGCTTTATTGTAAATTAAAACAAGTTCCTCAAATATTTGCAGATCCTTTATCTAAGTTATCTTTTGAAGATTTTGATCGCTTGTTTAGTGATGAAACTGTAAAAAAATCTATTCTGGATCTAGATGTACAAGATTTTCAGAAAATTATTAAAGCTTTTTCTGAAAAGGAATTGTCTTCGTGGTTAACGCAAGATACTTTTCTTCAAAAATTGTTTAGTTTAGATGATGCTGCTATTAAAGATGTATTGCTTACGTCTTCTCAATTGTATAGTCAATTGTCTGCTGAAGATTTTAATCGTATATTTAATGATGAGCATGTGCGCGATGTGGTTTTAAATATGAATTTGGAAGAATTTAAACAGATTATAAGTTCTTTTAATTTTAGAACTGTTTCTACTTGGCTTGTTAATGAAACCATGGTTGACAAAGTAATGCGTTTAAGTGTAAATGATTTTTACGATTTAATGAATTCGATTAATTATAGTTCTGTCGATAACTTTTTAGAAAGCAATTTAGATTTTACACAGTATGAGAGGTTGTTAAAAAGTATTTTAGAAAAGTTTTATACTGAGGACGTTTTGTTACAAGATATGCAGTATGAAATGTTAATAGGTAATATTATTCATCTTAATATGGATATGGATTCTAAAATTAAGCAGTATTGTCAGCAAATTAATCAGGTTACTAAACAGGCTGAAAATGTTCTAAATGAAAAATTTTCAAATTGTCTTGCGCCAAATCTTAATAGAATTATTCCTGTTGCAAATGGTTATTATACAATAACATTAAAAATAGATGGCAAGCTAGAAACTGTTCCAACTTTAGTAATGAATGATAAAATCGATTTATATCGTTTTATGCTGCGTTCTTCTCAATATTCTACAGCTCTTTTGAAGAATAACTTAAAAATTCTTTCTGTTGTGCCGGATGAACGAAAAACAAATTTAACTGTGTTTGATGGAACAGTAAACGAGGGATTACATGAAATTGTTCTTTTGTTAGATGGTCAAGAATATCGTATGATTTATAATAATTTATACGGAAATTTAGATTTAAGTTATATGGCTGATTATGAATTTAAAGATATTTCAGATATTCAAATTAAACAAATCATACCTTTACCTTCTTATAGTCAGGAAGTTGATCATCCTGGTGTATATCTTTTAAAATATGATGTGAATGGAAAAACGTTTTCTCGTTATTTAGCAACGATCAATAAAGATGGAAAAAATATTTTGGATGTTGATCAATATATTGAAAAAAATCAGCTTATTGGAATTTCCAATGTTCGAGTTGAAGAAGTTTCTTTAAATGAAATTAAAGATATTTTTCCAAAAATTGATTCCTTTACAAATGTTTTTGGAGCAAAATATGGGGGAAATCAAAGTGATGTTGCTCAGTTGGTTGAGGATTATGTTGGTCGAAGGGATTTGTCTATGATTGAGCAACAAAAGGCACAGTTACTTAATTCTTTAATCGAAAAGTATTTTCCTGATGCAACGGATCTACAAAAGGTTAATTTAGCCGAATTTTATGCTTCTGGTGGTTGTTGTTGGATGGCAGTGGCTAATGCCTTTGCTACTTATATGGGAAATAAAGATGATGATGGGATTTCTTTTAAAAATAAAATAGGCTTTGATTTATTTTATATGGATGGAGATCAAAAAGTTTATAATTTAGAAGCTATTGCTTTTGATATGTTTTTGAATTATTACTCTAAGGAGTATGACCATATAAATGATATTTTAGAAAATGAAACTTCTTCTGGAATTGCTATTGTTGATTTTCAAGCTAAGATAATTGATTATTTTGAAGAAAGAAATATTATTGCTCAGTATCTTAATAATTTTGTTAATAATAAAATGGATGCTTTGAGTACCATTTTGGATTTTTCAAATTATTTTTCAATTTTGTTGGGTAATCATTTTGATTTGAAACAGATTTCTGATGATTTTAATATAACTCATAATAAAGATAAGGCTTTAAGTAAATCTACTGTTGATGGTCAAATCTCTAAAGATGTTGGTTCGCATGCTATGTTAATTACGGATATTAATGAAAATTTAGATCTTATTGTTTCTTCTTGGAGCAAAAAATACGAATTTCTTTTTGATAGTCTTCAGGAATATAAAGATAGGCATTCGTATGCTAATATTCTTTCATTGATATTTTATGAGACGGACTAGATGTTTTTGTAAATTTATGATATTCTTAAGTTAGTGAAAGTGAGGTTTTTATGGAGTATCGCTTTTATCCGTTAAGTTTTGATATGCAGTTAGTTCAAGAGAAATTTGCTAATGAATCTGACTTTTTAAAATGTATGGCTTTGTATAAACAAGGTTTCGAACGTTTTTTGAGTCGCTTTATTCCTTTTGAACAGATTGATTCTTTTATTGAAAAGCAAGGGGTTTTTATTCCTAAAGTGGATGATTTAGAAAGTAATTTTTATCATAAGTTTTCTACTTTAGGCAGTGATTATATTTATTTAAGAAATAATTTTCATGTTGAAAATTTGGATATTGACGACATTATGGATTTGTTTACTCGTGAAAGCATACCCGTTTCTTTTTATGAGAGAACTTTTCAGAAGGTTGTTTTTGAAAAAGGGGATGTTAGTTTTTTTGGAATTCCTTGTGATGAAACAAGGGCTTTGTCACAAAGTTTGGTGTTTGAGTTTGCCTTTAAGCAAATGGAGTGTCAAACGTTGGAACAATTAAATTCTATTCGTAAAGTTCGTGATCAAGTTTTTCAGTTGTTAGAGGACGCTAATCAAAAGGAATTGAAGATAGCCACTTCGTATCTTACTTATAATATGATTCCAAATATATTTAAGGAAGAAGAAAAAGAAAGGAATAGAGGGTGAAAAGATGCAAGAAAAGTATTTACCTATAGGCACGGTTGTTTTATTAAAAGGAGGAAGTAAACGAGTGATGATTACTGGTTTTTGTTCGGTTGATGGCAATGAAAGTGATGTTATTTATGATTATAATGGTTGTGTTTATCCGGAAGGCTATTTGAGTAGTGATCAGACTTGTTTATTTAATCATGATCAAATTGATAAAATTTATTATATGGGTTTTGTTGATGATGAGGAAAAGGAATTTAAGGCAAAATTAAAGGAGCTTGTGGCAAATTTGAATAATGCTTCTAAGGAAAAAGTGGAAAATTTAACGGACAATTAGGAAAGTTTACAAAGCAAGTATTTTATGATATGATGTGGTTAGTTGATAGGTGATAGGTATGAATAAAATCACAAGAAAGATAAAGGTGTTTTTACAGTTAGGAATTCTGGTTTTTGTTGTTTTTTTAGCCAATCTTAGTACAAATAAAGAAATGTCTACTGTCTCTAGTGATGCCAGTAATCGAGTTATTAATTTAACAACGATGGCTATGAAATTAGAGGAGGATATTAAGAATGATTTGTATAGTGCTAAAGATTCTTATACCGGTGATTTAACTGGCTATGGAGCTAACTGTGAGGCTTGCACGGGTAGGTTATCTTGTCTACCTAATTACAATGTGTTAGATGGTACTTCTACTTATACAGATGCTCTTTATGGTAATGTACGGATTGTTGCTTCTAGTTCTAATTTACCTTGTGGTTCGATTGTGCGTTTTAATTTAAATAAGTTGTCTAATGAACCAATTGTTGCAATTGTTCTTGATCGTGGCGTTTTAGGAAACGATTTGGATTTATTGATGCCTAGTGAACAGGACGCTTTGACATATGTTGGACGTAATACAATCAGTTATGATGTTTTAAGAGAAGGTTGGACTCGTTAGAGTCTTTTTTTCTTTCTTTGTCTATGTTATAGTACTTTTAAGGACGGTTATTATGAATGAAATTAGAGCAAAAAAAAGTTTAGGACAAAACTTTTTAAAAGATGAGCATATTTTAGAGAAGATTGCCAATAGTTTTGAGGTTAATAAGCGAGATTTGATTATTGAGGTTGGTCCTGGGAAAGGGGCTTTAACCAAGTATTTGATTCGCAAAAATTGTTCATTTTTATGTTATGAACTTGATGAGCGAATGAAAAGCTTTTTATTGTATTTTGAGAGTGAGAAATGTCATATTATTTTTGATGATTTTTTAAAGAGAGACATTGCTCAGGATATTCATGGAAATTATGAACATATTTATGTGATTGCTAATATCCCTTATTATATTACAACACCAATTATTGAACATTTTTTGAATAGTTCTATTTTAATTGATGGTATGACTTTGTTAGTTCAAAAGGAGGTAGCACAACGTTTTGCGGCTTTGCCTGGTGGACGAGATTATGGTTATTTTACCGTATATTTACAGCATTTTTTTGATGTTCAAATTTTGTTTGATGTTTCTCCTAAAGCGTTTTCTCCTGAACCTAAAGTATGGAGCTCAGTGGTTCGTTTTGTCCGAAAGGAATTTATTCATGAGAAAGATGTAGTTTTATTTCAGAAGTTTTTGAAGCAAGCTTTTGCTCAAAAAAGAAAAAAATTAAAAAATAATTTAAAGGGCTATCCTTGGGATGCTGTATTATCTATTTTGAAAAGTAATGGATTTGACGAAAATGTACGAGCTGAAGAGTTGTCATATGATGTCTTTTGGGAGATTTTTGAAAAAGTTAGTTCTTAGGACTAACTTTTTTTCATAAGCTTTATTAGGTGACGACAATGATTTTTCAGGTAGGAGATCTTGTGACGCGTATTAAATATAATCATGATGTAGTTTTTAAAATATTATCGATTAAAAATGAGACGGCTTATTTAAAAGGGGTGCATGTAAGGCTTTATGCTGATGCTCCTTTGGAGGATTTACAATTATATAAAAATGATGATAGAGCTTTAGAAGATGATGACATTGAACTATTTTTGGAAAATCGAGGAGATTATTTTTATTTACCAGGAAAGGTTTTACATATTGATGCCGATAAAGAGTATCTTGAGAGGTGTTTGAAGTTTTACAAACGAAATAAAGTGATGGCTGTTGGTAAACAAATAAATGAAAAAGATATTTATAAGGAAATTCGTTCATTACTTATGGAGTACCAGCCTGATATTGTAATTATTACTGGGCATGATGCATATTACCAAAAAAAAGGAAGTAAAAATGATATTAAGAATTATAAGAATACAGAATATTTTGTAAAAGCGGTTAAAGAGGCTAGAAAATATGAAAAGAGTCACGAAAAATTAGTAATTATTGCGGGGGCTTGTCAAAGTGACTATGAGGAACTTATTCGAGCAGGAGCTAATTTTGCTAGTTCGCCTAAACGAGTTAATATTCATGCTCTAGATCCAGCAATTATCGCGACCGTTTTGGCCATGAGTGAACGTAATAAAGAGATTGATTTGGTTGGTCTTTTGGCTAAGACAAAATATGGTGCGGATGGCATGGGAGGTATTATTAGTAATGGTATGATGTATGTTGGTTTTCCAAGATAAAAGAAAGGGTGTGATATTGTGAATTTGGATATTGTTAGGGAAAGAATGCAGAAGTTTTTGAATAAAGATGTGGTGGTAGAGGTTTATGGCATGCGTAATAAAAATTTCCAATATTATGGACGTGTTTCGGGAGTTTATCCTTATGTTTTTACAGTCTTAGTGGATGGCGTTGAGAAAAGTTTTAATTACGCTGATGTGATTATTGGCGATGTTGTTGTCAAATTATCGTAAAATGCTTGAATTTCAGTTTTTCATGCATTACAATAGAAATATAAGTTAGATATAACTTTAGAAGGAGAGAATAGTATGAAGATTACATCAGTAAGTGTTCGTAAGATTACGAAGGAAAATTCAAGATTGAGAGGAATTGCATCTGTTTTGTTAGACGATTCATTTGCTATTCATGATATTCGCATTATTGAAGGCGATAATGGCTTATTCATTGCTATGCCAAGTAGAAAAACGGCTACTGGAGAATATAAAGATGTATGTCATCCAATTAATCCAGATGTTCGTAGTGAATTCACTAATGCTATTTTAGATGAATATAATAAAGAAGAAGAATAGAATAAGTTAATTTTGTTCTTTTTTTTTGACTTTTTCATATATTTTAATGGGTGATTAGAAATGGAACAAGCAAATATTGAATTAGTCCAAAGTAATCATGAAGTTAAGATTATTGATCGCAGAGAGATTTATATTAGTGGTGTAAAGAAAATATCTAGTTTTGATCACGAAGAGTTTTTACTGGAAACTACTATGGGTGTTTTGCTTTTAAAGGGAAGTGGACTTGAGATTTTAAGGCTTGATACTCATGATGGAAATGTACGAATCAAAGGAAAAATTAATAGTTATCAATATTTAGAAAAGGGCGGCACGAAAGCTAAAGAAGAGAGCTTTATGGCCAAGTTGTTTAAATAATGGATGAAGTTACACAGTTATTGTCCTTTTTGGTTTCGTTTCTTTTTGGTTTTGGTTTTCATTTTTTAACGCAGTTTCATTTTAAAGTAACAGAGACTTATCCTATGTTTTTAAAGTATGTGACGACTTTATTATTTATTTTAAATATTGTTTTGATATATCTTTTGAGTATGTATTATTTAAATTGTGGAGTTATTCATATTTATTTTGTTTTCTTTGTTTTTTTAGGGTTTCTTTTTTATGGATTTTTACAAAAATATGTCAACTTTAAAAACATTTTGCCTAAGAAAATTGCAAAGTATATTTACAAGTGATATAATTTTCGGTGAAGGATGGGGTGACTAGTGAAGAAGAAATCATCTAAAGCAAAAAAAAGGTTTTTAGTTTTATCTGTCTTTTTTGTGGGTGTTGTTTCCTTGTCTGTTGCGTCTATTTTTAAAGATTGGCTTGAAATTATGAATAATAAGCAACAGATTGCTAGTTTGACTAGTTACTATGATGAGTTACTTGAGGAAGAGGCTAGTTTGACTAGTGAGGTAACTAAACTTCATGATGAAGATTATATTGCGCGTTATGCAAGAGAAAAGTATATGTATTCTTTACCTGGGGAGTTTATTATTAAGATTCCGACAGATAATTAAGATTTAAGAGTAATGTTTTTCATTATTCTTTTTTCATTTTTTTCTTTTCTTTTTTTCATTTTTCTTTTAAACTATTAATTAGGGATAGTTATGGAGAAGTATTTTAGGGTTGGACAATTTAATTTGAAGTTAGAGGATAAAGTGATGATTTCTTCTTTTGAACTAAATTTGCGTCAAAGTACATGTTTACTGGGAGAAAGCGGCTCTGGGAAATCATTATTATTGAAAAAGTTGGTTTCTGATTCTTCTTTATATAACACAAATGGTACAGTTCGTTTTTATTTTGGGGAAAGTAAGAAAGTAGAGAATTGGAAAAACACTTTTCATTATTCTCAACTATCTTTTCCTTATCAAAAGTTTTTGGATTCTTTTTTGACTGATTCTTTTGCTATGGGAAATAAATTGGCAATAGCATTGAAATTGCTTGATCATCCGGATTATTTTTTTTGTGAGCAATTGCATTTGAGTGATCACGATTTTTCGCTTTTTCTTCATTTTTTGAAGGAGCAAAATATTATTCTTTTTTATGTTACCAATCAAATTGAAGAATGTGTTTTCTTTTCTTATCTTATTGTTCTTAAGAATAATCAGATTGCGATTGAGGGCAAGATGGATTTAGTTTTAAAAGAAGAAAAGCTTATGAAATTGTTAGGTTTTTCTTTACCTTTTTATGTAAATTTATCTAAGCAGTTAGGTTATTATGGTTTGATTTCTAAAATTTATTTGAATAAAGAAGATTTAGAGGTGGCTTTATGGCAATTAAAATGAGTCAGTTTGTAAATGATCATGGTTTTTCTATTTTGGTTAATTTTCCTTCTAAGATTCGAGGAGTTGAAACGGATAGTTATTCTGGGTATGTTTTGGATAAGAAAATGAAAGAAAGGACAACTGTTTTGGCCTATTTGAAAGCCATGACTTTATGTAGTGAAGAACGAATTACCAAGTGTTTACAACTGGTTAAGTTAAAGAGTAGTTTGCTTACAGTGCCTTTGGAGTATCTAACGAGTAGTGAAATTAAAAAGGTACAACTTGCTCATGCACTTCTTGTGCAGTCTAAAGTTATTGTATTGGAATATTTTTTTGACGATTTGATTTATGTTGAACGAGAGTATTTTAAACGTTTTTTTCGCAATTTGATGTATAAGCAACATATTGCTATTATTTTAATTGAGAATGATATGGATTTTGTTTGTGAAACGGTGCAGCGTTTTTATTTGTTTACAACTAAAGGAAAGTATAAGTTAATTACGGATTTTTATGATGATGAGATTTATAAATATGTTAAAATGCCTCATACAGTTGAAGTGATAAAGTATTTTGAAAGATGTGGTCATAAGATTGATCACGAAATTACTTTTGCTGAGACTTTGAAGGCTATATATAGGAGTGTGTCATGAAATATTTAGCGAGGATTTGGTATGATGGAAGTAAATTTCAGGGATTTCAGAGGTTAAATAATGGCTGTGGTGTTCAAAATGAGCTAGAAAGAGTCTTAAGTCTTATTGCTGGACAAAGTGTTGTGGTTAAAGGTGCCGGGCGAACTGATGCTGGGGTACACGCATTTGATCAGTGTATTCATTTTTCTATTTCTATTGATATTGATGTAGAAAAATTAAAGTATGCGATGAATCGGTTGCTCAATCCTTTTGTGGCAGTAAAAAGTATTATTACAGTGTCAAGTGAATTTCATGCGCGTCATGATGTTATGTGTAAAAAGTATGTATATAAGATTTATTGTGGAGAAAAAAATCCTTTTCTTTCTTTGTATAGTTTAGCTTATTATCAGGATATTGATTTGAAATTAGCTCAAGAGTGTTGTCAGTTGTTTGTTGGGGTTCATGATTTTCGCAATTTTGTAGCTGGAGAAAGGGATGACTATCATTCTGAAGTTTTTTCTTTTCAAATTTTAAAGAAAGATGCCTTTTATTATTTTGAAGTAGTTGGAAAAAGTTTTTATCGGTACATGGTTCGGAAGTTAGTAGGTGCAGTATTGGATGTAGCTTCTGGAAAAGCCACCTTAAATGATGTAAAAAAATCTTTAGATTGTGATAGTGATAAACAGTTTTCTACTGTTTTGGCCAGTGGATTGTATCTTGCTGAAATTTCCTATGACAAAGTATAACTTTTTTCGCAATTTTGTTTGACATTAGTGTATTTATCGCATATAATTTTAATCGGTACATTTTGTTTATCTGGGTGGGGTTTGCCTTGGGAAAGCAAATTCAGGAAGGATTAGATGAAAGGATAGATAGTATGAGTACATTTTTACAAAAGAAAGAAAATGTAGAACGCAAATGGTATGTTATTGATGCAACTGGTAAAAGTTTAGGCCGTGTTGCAACAAAAGCCGCTACTATATTGAGAGGTAAACATAAACCTACTTATACACCAAGTGTTGATTGTGGTGATTATGTTATCATTATTAATGCATCTAAAGTAAAATTAACGGGTAATAAGTTAGAAGATAAGATGTATTATAACCATTCTGGTTATCCAGGAGGACTTAGAGAACGTAATGCTAAGGAAATGATTCAAAATTATCCTGAGGAAATGATGGAAAGAGCTGTTAAAGGTATGCTTCCTCATGGTCCATTAGGCAGACAAATGGGTAAAAAGTTATTTGTTTATCGTGATGAAAACCATAAACATATGGCTCAAAAACCTATAGAAATGAAAGTAGATTAGGAGGATAATTTATGGCAAAACAAAGTTGGAGTGCTACTGGTAGAAGAAAAAGAGCAGTTGCTCAAGTTACTCTTACAAGTGGAACAGGTAATATTATTATTAATGGTGTAGATGTTAATGAATATATGCCAGATAAGATCTTAGTATTAGATTTAAAACAACCTTTAACTTTAACGAATAATGAAAATCGTTTTGATATTCATGTTACTGTTAAAGGTGGTGGATATGCTGGTCAAGCTGGAGCTATTCGTTTAGGTATTACTAGAGCTTTATTAAAGTTCGATGCAAATACAGATCAAACAGCTGATACTGCTTATCGTAAAATTTTAAAACCTGCTGGAATGATTACTAGAGATCCTCGAGTTAAAGAACGTAAAAAATATGGTCTTAAAAAGGCTCGTCGTGCTCCTCAATTTAGTAAACGTTAATACAAATTATTTCTTTTCTCTCATAAACATAATGTTTATGAGTTTTTTTATGTTATTTTAGGGTATCTATTTTAGAATAAACTATAATTTAAAATTTATATGTTTTTTTTTGAATAAAAAAATTTAAATATATTAAATTTAATTTTAAGTATATAAAAGTGTTGTTAAAATTTATAAAAAATTAAAGGGTGTGCTATATTTATATTGTCTGAATGAAAATAGAAGTGTAGGATGGTGTAAAAAATGAATGCATTAACAAGAAAAAATAATATTAAGATGGTTTATCTTATTGGTGGTATCCTGTTGATTGTTTGCCTTATAGTGGGAGTTACTTTTGCTGCTTGGCTTTTGAATTTTCAACAGTCAAATACAAATATTGTAAATACCGATTGCTTTGATATTACTTTCCAAGAAAACAGTGATGCGATCACTTTAAATAAAGCATATCCAATATCTGATGCGGAAGGTATGAAAAGCTCGCCTTATACGTTTACTATAACCAATCAGTGTAGTTCTTCTGCTTCTTATCAAGTGAATTTAGAAGTATTAAATACCTCAACTTTAACCAACGCAAATTATATCAGTGTCATGTTTGGTAATGCGGCCCCTGATTTATTAAGTTCTTATAGTACAGTTACTCCAACTTTATCCGAGGCCAAAACATCCTATCGTCTTATGACAGGTTATTTAGATCCAAATGGAAGTGTAACCTATGATTTAAGACTATGGATAGATGAAGATGTTACTGCTGATAATACTGATTCTATGAACAAAACTTTCCAAAGTAAAATCACTGTTGTGGCAAGTTATATCACCGAGACAGCAAGTGATTACGAAATTTGTGTCGGAAGATATGGAGAAGATAGTACCAATTGTCAAATTATTGCTGAAGCAATGAGCGATGAAGGAGCATGTCCAACAGTTCAAGAAGATGGCAGTGTTGTTGTAAGTAACATAGAAGGAACAAACAGTTATGTTTGTAGTGCGCCAGACAATTATGGGAATTCCTATTATTTTAGAGGAAATGTTACCAACAACTATGTAAAATTTGGTAAAAACGAACAAGGCCAAGACATGTATTGGAGAATCATCCGTATCAATGGAGATGGCTCGATAAGACTCATCTATGATGGCACCAGTGCTCATGCTAATGGCGAAGTGGCCAGAGATGATAATTATAGAAGTATTGGAGATAGTCGATATAATTCAACCTACAATGACAATGCTTACGTCGGATATATGTACGGAACACCAGGATCGAGTAGTTATGCCGAGACACATGCAAACACCAATGATAGTACAATTAAAGCGTATTTAGATGATTGGTATGAGAATGTGTTTTCAGGGACGCCCTATGAAAGTTATATTGTAGACAACTTATTTTGTAATGATCGTAGTTTACTACATGATACGGCTCAAGATTATGCAGGAGAACAATATAGTAATTTAGGCTATGGAAAAGAACGGACGGCAT
>CALVUT010000036.1 GCA_944363675.1 uncultured Bacilli bacterium
ATGCAGGAGAACAATATAGTAATTTAGGCTATGGAAAAGAACGGACGGCATATCGCTGGTATGGTGATCCACTGGCAGCTAGTATGGGAGAAGATTATGCTAATTTACTTACTTATCCAAATTTGCAATGTGCAGAGCAAAATGATCGGTTTACAGTAAGTGATGAAGTGATAGGTAATAGCGATTTAACGTATCCAATTGGTCTTATTACAACGGATGAAGTCTATTTAGCTGGCGGATTCGGTGCAGAAAATTATGATTACTATTTATATACAGGAGATTCTTATTGGACCATGTCGCCTGTTGGCTTCACTGATGGCAGTGCGGGCGTGCGTCTCGTCAGTTCTGATGGTGGTGGCTACAGCGGTGACAGTGTGTATCTCTTGTGCGGTGTGCGGCCCACTCTCAATCTGATACCTGATAGCCTGAAAGTAGGTTTAGGGACGGCTGCAGATCCATATATGGTTGGCTGATTAAAGCCAACCTTGTGAGCTGCTACGAGAGATTTTCTTGCAAAATGACTCATCATTTTGCAAGCCGATTTTTTGGGTGTAATCCGAATTAAGTGGTGCTGTGTTTTGTGTCGCCTGTTAACTTCAATAATGGCAATGCAAACGTGCGTAACGTCAATTCTGATGGTAATGGCAACAACAATGACAATGTGAATCTCTTGTACGGTGTGCGGCCCAGACTCCTACTACGATTAGAAATTGTTCTAATGCACTGGGTATAAATGGTTAAGGCTATTTATGTGAGGAAGTAATAAGTTGTACTTATAATCGATTAGATTGGAGACAGGATTATTCCCTGGTATGATACCTAAAATATTCGTATGGATGTCATGGTAGAAATACGTATTGACTAGTTTACCATATTTTGTAACACGAATTATATTATTTCAATGCAGTCACGTGTTTTTGAGATAATATAATTCTTTTTTATTTTGTTTACTTTTAGAGGAAAGAAAGGATGTTTAAAGTGAATACTAATTTTAATATTTTAAATAAGGTGAAACGGTTAAATAGTTATTTGGATCGATTGATTGTTAATTTTCCAAAGAAAGAAACGGTTTTGAGAAATCGTTTAGAAAATTCTATGTTTTTACTTATTGAGCTTCTTTTTTCTTATGAGATACAAGATGTGTATCGTATTAAGGAAAAGTATTTGAAAGAAATTTTAATTCATTTATCTATGGTTAATTATTATGTTATCTTGTGTTATGAAAGAAAGTATATTAGTAAACGACAGTCAGATGTTGTTGGGCGATTTTTGGTAGAAATTCGCAAGATGATTTATGGGGTGATTCGTAATGAAAATGCTAAAGTATGATGATGTTGTTACTTTTGATCATCTTCAAGATGCTTATCGAATTATAAAGAAAAATACTAAACATCGTAAAAAATTATTTCGCTTTGAGATGTTTTACTTTAGTAATTTGTTTAGCATTGAAATGGTACTTAGAATGAGAACATATAACCATGGTAAGTATAATTTGTTTTTAATTCATGAGCCAAAGTATCGTCTTATTATGAGTGAGGGTTTATCCGATAAAATTGTTAATCATTTAGTTAGTAAATATGTTTTACAGCCTATTATTTTTCCGATGCTTATTTCTTCTAATGTGGCAACGAGAAAAGAAAAAGGATCACGTTCTGCAATTGATTATTTTAAATATTATGTTAATTTTTTAAAAAAGAAAGGTGATTATGTGTACGTTTTGAAGTGTGATATTTCTAAATATTTTTATAATATTGATCATGATATTTTATTAAGTATGGTTAGAAAATTTCCTATTGATAATGATTTGTATAGTTTGCTTTGTAACATTGTTTCTAGTACAGATGATATACACATTAATTCAATTATTTCTAAGTTAGTTGACCAGGAAAAGTTAAATGTTTTGGATAATTCTTTGAAAGAAGAGTTAGAAAGAATTCCAATGTATCATAAGGGAAAGGGGTTACCAATTGGGAATATGTCGAGTCAAATTTTTGCTTTGTTGTATTTAAATGGCTTAGACCATTTTATTAAGGAAGATTTAGGAATTAAACAATATATTCGTTATATGGATGATTTTTTACTTTTTTCTAACGATAAGGAATATTTAAAAGTTTGTTGGCAAAAGATTGAGAATTATTTGCAGAAAGAATTAAAGTTGCAATTGAATCGAAAAACACAAATACGTAATTTAAAAGATGGGGTTAATTTTTTGGGCTATCGTTATGTGCTTAAGAATAAAAGGTTGTTTATTTTTCCGACTAGTAGAAATCGGAGTAAAATTTTAAGAAAATTAAGAAAATTACAAAAACAATCTTCAGATAAATATGAGGCTACTAAAGTAAGTTATAAGGGTTATTTTATGATTAGTAATCTACATTACTATGAACGTTTTTTAGAAAAATTAGAAATCAAAGAATGATTATAATATTCTATGAATATAATTTGGTATGAAAAAAAACTATTTTTGCTTTTTCTTGTTTGTTCTGTTTTTTCTTGTGTTTCAATTTAATCTTGTTCGGGCTAGTGGTCCTTTAGATGGAAAAGTTTTTGTTTTGGATGCTGGTCATGGTGGAGTTGATCCGGGTAGTGTAGTTGGTGATGTTTATGAAAAAGATATTAATTTAGCCATTGTGCTAAAGGTCAAGGAAAAGTTAATGGAAAAGGGAGCTAAGGTGATCTTAACCCGAGAAGGCGATTATGATTTGGGAACACCTAAAGCTGTGTATCGTAAGAAAAGTGATTTTGATCATCGTATTATGTTGATTAATAATAGTCAAGCAGATTATTATATTTCTATACATCTTAATTATCTTGATGATAGTAGTTATGATGGACCACAGGTTTTTTATTCTAATGTGTTAGAAGATAATCAACCTCTTGCTTTAAAAATTCAAAATTATTTAAATAGCAAATTAGAGAAGGATAGGGAAATAAAAAAAATTTCCAATACTATTTATATGTATTCGAAATTGAAAATACCTGGTGTTCTTGTAGAATGTGGTTTTTTATCTAATTCGACTGAGCGAAAAAGGTTATTAGACGATAATTATATTGATTTGTTTTCTACTTATTTAGTTGAAAGTTTTTTGTAGTTATCTTTTTAGTTTTTTTATCGGAGTGTTTATGTGCCATGATAAGCCAGTTGTATAGGAATAATCTTTTAAAATATTGGTTAGTTCTTGATCACTAATTTTGTCTTGAAAATAGGCTTCAATGGATTCGATTAGATTTATGGCTATTGTTTGGGCTTGTTTAAATAGTTCATAAAATGATAGGTTTGATGGCTTTAGACTCCAAGGATTATACCAGGTTTCATGTTGTTCATTTGTGTATTCAAAAATAATTTTTGTGATATAAAAGCTTAGATTTTTATAACGGCGTTTTGAAAAAGGAATGAATAAGTCTACTATTCCATAAATTTGCTTTTTGATGCCAAAATGGTCTGTAACAAAGTATTTTATAATTGTATGACCAGTTTGATAACTTTTTTCATAAATTTTTCCCATATTGCAGGTATTAAAGGTAGTTTTAAAGGTATAGTCGATGCCTTGTTTTAGGTAGGTGTTAAAACGTAAAACAGGTAATAATATATCGGCAAGGTTTTCTTTTTTTAGGTCTTTTGCGCGTAGTTTTTTTAACATGTAGGCATCCATGTTTACTTCGAGTTTTTCATGGAGACCACGATATTTTTTGTTAAGTTTGGGATCACCAGTGTAGTAGTATACAAAGGGATGACAGTTGTAGTCTAAAACATAATGATTAATGCTTCCATATAGATAAGCTAGTAAATCAGGGTTGTCCATAAAATTATTTTGTTTTATGTATGTTATTAGATTTTTAAAATAGGTGTCTGTATTTGTTTTTTGAGCCGTGTTACCTAATGATCTAATTTTTCTGCCTTGCCATGGGGTAAAAAATTTATAGTAAAAAAGATTATCAAAGCTTTGGGCAAAGATTTGATAAATGGAATAAGCAGGTTTTATTTTGTTTTGTGTTTCTGTTGATAAGTGGGTGTATACTTCTTCAGCAAATAAATGATGAGTTACGATTGATGGCATATTTTTCCTCCTTTTTTTATTATAACCTTGTTTCACTAATTTTTCACATAATTATAACAAACTTGACATGAAATCTTTTTACAATATGTTTGTACTTTGTGATATAATGTTGAAAGAGTATGGGGTGGCGTGATGCAGAAGGTATTTAAGACGCTCGATGAACAAATTCACATTATGCAAAGTAAAGGGCTTGTGATATCTGACATTGAAGAGACAAAAGATATTCTGTTGAGAGAAAATTATTTCTTTATTAATGGTTATCGGCTTCTTTTTATGGAAAGCTCTAGTAATAAAAGGTTTCTTTCAGGAACTACTTTTGAAGAAATTTATTCTATGTTTCAATTTGATCGTCATTTACGGAATATTATTTTTAAAAATTTATTGATTATAGAAAATAATATTAAAAGTATAACGGCATATAATTTATCGAAACACTATGGTATTCGGGAAGAAGAATATTTAAATCCTAAAAATTTTACTAGTGATCGTAAGCGAAAGAAACAAGTAGATGATTTATTACGAAAAATGAAACGTCAAATACGAATTAATGGGGGACAACATCAAGCTACAATGCATTATATTGAAAAATATGGGTATATTCCTTTATGGATAGTTGTAAAAATATTATCTTTTGGTATTGTTAGTGAGTTGTTTCAAATATTGAAGCCAGAAAATCAAGCGGAAATAGCTCGAGATTTTGGAGTTTCGGTAGAGCAGTTAATTGTTTATTTGCCCATTTTAGCTAATTTTCGTAATTTGTGTGCTCATGAAGATATCTTGTATGATCATCGTGCTCAAAGAGATATTGAGGATACCAAATATCATCAATTGTTAAATATTCCTAAAATGAATGATGAATATATTTATGGAAAAAATGATTTATTCGCGATTATTATTATTTTAAAGCAATTGTTACGAAAAGATGATTTTTTCTTGTTGATGAGTGAAGTAGAATATGAAATTCAAGTATTGTCAGATCATTTAAAGACGATTTCTGTTGAAAAGGTTTTAGACAGAATGGGATTTCCAATTAATTATGAAGAGATGGTGAAGTTATGAAAGGAAAAAATGAAATGGAAAAAAATGAAATGATTGTTAAGCCTAAAAATTTTTGTGTTCGTTATATTGTGCTTGCTGTAGTGATGTTTTTTCTAGGAGCATGTGGATTATATTTATTGATGTATTTTTATCCAGATCCTTTTGTGAAAACAATTACGGAGGAAATTGTAAATAAAAATGTGACAGTGACCGATACTGGTATTGCGGATGCTGTTGAGAAGATTTATGATGCGGTTGTAGTTGTAAGAACATATGCTAATCAACAGTTGTATGCTACTGGTACAGGTTTTGTTTATAAGAAAGATGGGGATAAGGCTTATATTTTAACTAATAATCATGTTATTGAAAATGGTAATGCAATTTATGTTGAGTTTACGGATGGTTCTATTGTAGAGACTACTGTGGAAGGTAAGGATGCATATTCCGACATTGCTGTATTATCTTTGAATGCTGATGAAGTACTTGCTGTTGCTGAGATGGGTAGTAGTGAGGATGCCAGGGTTGGTGATACTGTGTTTACCGTTGGAGCTCCAATAAATTCTGATACTTATTCTGGAACCGTAACAAGAGGTATTGTTTCCGGAAAGAATCGCTTGGTTAGTGTTTCAACGAATAATTCTACGACTGCAGATATGATGATGAGTGTATTGCAAACGGATGCAGCTATAAATTCTGGTAATTCAGGTGGCCCTTTAGCTAATGCTAATGGTGAGGTTATTGGTATTACTTCTTTGAAATTGTCTTCTAGTGGTACTTCTACGACTGCTAGTATTGAAGGTATGGGATTTGCTATTCCAATAGAAACTGCTTTAAGTTATGCAGAGAAACTTGAAAAAGGTGAGACTATTGTAAGACCACAATTAGGTATTAGCATGCGCAATTTAGCTGAGGCTCAATATTATCATTATCCTACCTTAAATAATATTGGTGTTGATTATGGTGTATATGTTGAAAGTGTTACTTCTGGTTCGCCTGCTGATAAAGGTGGTATTAAAACCGGTGATGTTATTGTTACTGTTGATGGTAAAGATATTAGTGATTTAGCTTACTTACGTTATTTACTTTATAATCATAGTGTTGGTGATACCATGAATGTTCGGGTATATCGTGATGGTGATTATAAGGATTTAGCCATTACTTTGGATCAAGAGGCTGAATAGAAAGAAAATGATTTTGGGATCATTTTCTTTTTTGGTGTAACTTTCGAATTTGTTTTATGTTTAGTTTTGTCTTAGCTGTTTTTTCTTTTTGTATAGGTATCATCAAAAGAAAAGAATTTATGTATATTTAGTAGTTACTTCAATATAATGGCTGTTATATTGAAGTCTTTATAACATATATTGTTACTGTTCATAAAAAAACTCCTTTTTTAGGAGTTTATTATTAGACAATTATTCTTGATTTAAATACTCTTGAATTGCATCAGCTATGGCTTTAGCATATTTTTCTTTGTTGTTGATCATATTGGTTATATCTGTTAGATTATCCATGTAGCCTAATTCAAGGAGGTACGCTTCAGCTGTATTATTGGAATTGTAATGCGCATTCATTGGATAATTTTCAAAGCGTCCATCGTTTGAAGCATTTGTTGATATTCCTCCAATTTCACGCATGTTATAGTACCAACTGGTATTCGTTGTATATCGACTTGGTTGAACATCGCTACTGGCTATTTCTTCTTCGGTAAAGAATCTTTGATATATTCCATCACTTACTTTATAGAGTTCTTTATAAGATGTTGTTGTATTGGCTGTATTCGTGATGTTTTTAACTAGAATTTCAGCAAAGTCTAAGTTGGTGTCATTTGCAATATAGATTTCTAAACCTCTTAAGTAGCTAACGCCACCATTATAACCGGATGAATTATGATGAATGGCTAGATTTAATTTTGATTTAGTATCGTTTGCCATTGTAGCACTACCCATAGGATCATAAATATTGACATAGTCATCTTCGTTTTCTCTTGTCATGATCACTTTAAAACCTCGTTGTTCTAGTTCTTCTTTTAAAGCAAGAGATACATATAAATTAAAGTCTGCTTCAGTATAAAGTGTTCCGCCATTGTAGCAGTATCCGCTTGAGGATGGATCGTATATTGTATTTCCGTCTAAGCATATGGATTTTCCTGGATCAGAGGCATCATGGCCAGGATCTAAAGTAATATCGTATACATCGTCTGGTAAGGTTGTTTCTTCAATTTTAAATCTTAGGGTTGGACATTCCTCGTAGGTGTTCCATTCAATATCAATTTTGTTGTTTTTGTTATTTTTAGTTAATGTATAATATTCTAGATTTTCGTATTCGGTTTCATTTTCAACGGAATAATATTTGGTTATGTCTTTGTTTTCTTCATTTGTTTCCGTTGTTTTAATAAGTAAGTATAAGGTCTCATTTGGAAGATCTTCTAAAACGATACCTTCATTGATGTATTCACTCGTCTTGAAAGTGTATGTTGTATTATTTTCTTCTACTATCCAAGGTATTTCAATTTCTGTTTGGCCATTTGATAGGACTAGTTTGATTTCTTTCGGTGTGGTTGGCAAGGTGATCGAGCCTTCTAAGTTCATGTGTATGCCATAGATGGCATATTTAGTAATGTCGCCGTAAACTCCGGTTTGAATGGTTTCTAAAAATTGCTTATCTTTTTCTTTAAAGATAAATTTGTAACTAAAGAAAGCTGTAAAGACTAAAACGAGGACGATAAGTAAAGGAATAATGGTCTTTAACGCTTTCTTTTTAATTTTACGTCTTTTTTTCATATAATCCTACTTTCTATGATAGAATAATTATATCAGAGTTTTATTTGAAACTCAATATTTGTCGATAAAAAGGTGATAGTCATGAAGAATGTATTTGATTATTTAGATTATTATGGAAATTTAACTTTTAATGAGGTTCACTTTAATGATATTGATGGACTTATTTTTGCTCTTTTAAGTTATGTTAAATTGCAAGATATTGTTCCAAGTGATCGTTTTAAAAATATTTCTTTAAAACAGGCTTGTGTTCTTTTTTTGAGTAAGTATAGCGAAAAGGATTTTAAGAAAGAAGATTGGCTTTTTCCATCTTCTTATAAGCTTATGGTCATACTTGCTCATTGTAAGAGGTATGCAAATTGTAAGTTAGGCCATTTTGTGATAAAAACAGATAAAAATGGACAGTTTGGAGCTTTGACCATTCGAGGTGGTGATATTACTTATCTTTCGTTTGAAGGTACGGATAGTGAGGTTATAGGTTGGAAAGAGGATTTTGAATTGATTTATAAATTTCCAATTCAAGCTCAAATTCATGCTGCTGATTATTTTAATACTACTTTAACTTTGTTTGATCGCAAGGTCTATTTAGGTGGACATAGTAAAGGTGGCAATTTGGCTATGTATGCTTATATGTATGGTAAGGATCTTTTTAAAAGACGTGTTGTTCAAGTTTATAATTTTGATGGTCCAGGTTTTTTAAAGGATGTCGTTTCTTCTTCTTTATATGAAGAAATGGAGACTAAACTTAAAATGATTGTTCCTAAAGAAAGTGTTGTGGGAATGTTATTAGCTCATAAAGATTATAAGGTTGTCAATAGTAGTGGCAAAGGAATTTTACAACATGATGCATTTACTTGGGAGTGTTTTGGTGGTTTTTTTGTTCCGGCTATTTTATCGAAGAAAAGTAAAAAATTGGAAATGAATTTACAGGAGTATTTGCGGGGAATGTCTAAGGAAGAACGAGAAAATTTTGTCGAAACTTTTTTTGCTGTTTTTGAAAAAACAAGTATTCAAAATATTATGCAGTTAAAAGAATTAAAAATTTCTACTTTATTAAATATTATGAGAGAGTTTAAAAATGTTCCTAGTTCGACTAAACGAAATTTGGTTGCGGTATTGCGTATGCTTATTACGGGAATGAATTAGGTGTTTAAAACAAAGATATTGTTTTGATTTTAATTGATATCAAGCATTAAGTCAATTTTTGGCGGTCACATAATAAAAATAATCTATTAAAATGAGCAAAAAGTTTAACTTTTTAGAAAAAAATTTTATATGTTGTTGTAACTAAATGCCCAATTTTACATATTCTAAAGTAGAGGTGAATATATGGATATTCGGGCAAGCAAAAAAATTGTCATAGATGCAGGACATGGTGGCGATGATCCTGGTACTAGTGGCAATGGTATTGTGGAGAAAGAAAAAACTTTAGAAATTAGTAATTATTTACATAAGCGATTTGATGAGTTGGGTATTCCAAATGAAATGACACGAACTGGTGATGTTACTTTAGGCCCTAGTGATAGACCTCAAAAAGCTCAAAGCTTTTATGGTAATGGTTCTGATGTTATTTTACTTTCTAATCATGTAAATGCTGGTGGTGGAGATGGTGCTGAGGTAATTTATGCACTGCGTAATAATGATAAACTCGCTAGTATGATTGCCGAAGAATTTGTTAAGTCTGGACAAAATGTTCGGAAGTATTATCAAAGAAGACTTCCGAGTGATCCTTCTAAAGATTACTATTATATTTTACGTGATACACCAAATAATGAATCTTTAATTATTGAATATGGTTTTGTTGATAGTGCAGGTGATGATCCTGATTTATTAAAAAATAACTGGCAAGATTTAGCTGAAGCTGTTGTAAGGGCAGTAGCTAACTATGTGGGAGTTGCTTATAGCAGTGGATCATCAACAGCAAATAGTTATGTTGTAAAAAGTGGGGATACTTTATGGAGTATTGCTAAAAAATATGGTGTGAGTGTTGATGAGTTAAAAGAAAAGAATGGTCTTACAAGTAATAGTCTTTCTTTAAATCAGATTTTAATTATTCCAACTACTTCTGAAACTGATGAGGAAAATAGTGGATATTATACGGTTGTTGCCGGAGATAATTTATACACTATTGCAAGACGTTATGGTCTTACCGTTAGTGAATTAAAATCACTTAATAATCTTACAAGTGATATACTAAGTATTGGTCAAAAACTGCAAGTTAAAGAAGGGACTCCAAGTACTAATACAACTTTTTATATCGTTAAAGCTGGTGATAATTTATACTCTATCGCAAGACAATATGGCCTTACTGTTGGTGAGTTAAAATCTCTTAATAATTTGACGAGTGATTTGTTAAGTATCGGTCAGCAATTAATTGTTAAAAATGGCTCAAATGAAACAGCTTCTGGTACAACTTATACGGTAAAAAGTGGTGATAATTTGTATCAAATTGCTCTTAATTATGGTGTGACAGTTAATGATCTTATGAATGCGAATAATTTGTCTTCGACATTACTTCGTGTTGGTCAGGTCTTAAAAATACCGACTACTTCTAGTAATGCTACAGTGTATACTGTTGTTGCAGGTGATAATCTTTATTCCATTGCTAGAAGATATAATACTTCTGTTCAAGCTATTATGAATGCAAATAATTTGTCTTCAACATTACTTAGTATTGGTCAGAAGCTAATTATTCCGTAAAATATAAAAATTGTCTAAATAGACAATTTTTTGTAAATATATCGATTTTTAATTGCGATTTTTTTAAGTTTTTGGTATTATTTTTTTAGTATAGGAGGGACTTAATATGAATCATTCTAACAATGATGGTAAATTTGATCTTCCATTTTTTATTGTTGTAGCAGGGATAGTTGCAACAATTGGAGTAATTGTTGCAACGACGCTTCTAAGATAAAGACAGACTTTGTATTGTATAAATACAAAGTCTTTTTTAATATATTTCATCGCATTGACCTTGTTGTGGTTTATAGAAACAATGATTTTTATATTTTCCTGCAAGAGGTTGACTGTACCATGTGCTTTGGCAACTATTGTTTCCGGGAGCATAAAACCATAAAGCGTGGGTAGCTGGATAGTAATATTCACCTCTTAGGATTCGTTCAGCTAATTGTTTTTCTAGGGTGGTTGGAGTTGCTTCAAATAGTGAGCTGTTTGTCCCTACAAATTGATTTGGTTGGTAAATGACATCATATATTGTATTTACGTTAGAGAAGGTGTAACAGTCTACAATAGCGCGATTTACTACTACATTGCCGACCATTAACATGCCAAGGTCTCCTTCGGCTAGGGCTTCCGCGCGCATGATTCGGGCAAGTAATTCTTTTTCTTTAGCTGTGTATTCAATTATCATTTTGATCACCTAAAATATTTTATGAAAAAAGACTAGAAATGTCCTTATTCTCATGATATAATGATTTTGACCTGTGATTTAGGGGCGTGGTATAATGGTAGCATAGGAGTCTCCAAAACTTTTGATGGGAGTTCGATTCTCTCCGCCCCTGCCATATGTTAATAGCTCCAAAATTATTTGGAGTAAATATATATTTTGACCATAGAAATAAAGGGTTTCTATGGTTTTTATTTTACCTTAGAAAAGAGGTAAAAAAAATGAAATATATAGTTGAAAAATTAACAAAAAATGACGAATTAGAAAGTAAAATTAAAGTATTATGTAGTTTTAAAAGTATTAAATTTAATATTAAGCAAGGAAGGATAATATCAATAGAAAATACTAATATAAGTTTTATTGTTCCTCATAAAATCATTTTAGATATAAATAAATATAAAATACTATTGTTATATTTTGATAACGATAATTTATTCCTTTATGATAGACGAATTCCAATAAATATTAGAAAGTTGGAAAACATAATATCTAAATTAAAAAATCGTTAGAAAGGAATATGCATTAGTAATGTATTTGGTAAAATATTATGTCTAAAAGTAAATTAGGAATGATATCTTTTGATATTAATAAAAAATTTAAAAGTAAAGAAGAAGCATATAGATATGGTAAAAGATTAAAGGAATTTATTAGATATAGTTGTAATAAGTATAATTGGGCTGCACAAGCATTAATATGTATAAGTAATATTAAAGGTAGTAGTTCATATTTATATTTTGAACATAATGGCAAAATTGGAAGACCAAAGAAAAAAAGAGAAAATTATGAGATAAAGATAAATGTTGATTGGCATATACATGTTTTATTAGTATCTAAGCCAAGTTATGCTTTTTGGAATAAAATAAAAGAGTATTTAGATAAAAATTGGTTTGGCGGGAACAGAAAGGATTGTATAAATTGTAATAATAAAAAGGTATACAAAAAGAGTTGTAATATTAACATAGTTGAATATTATATAAATCAAAGTGAAGAAATCTTATTTTGTAATTATAATTGTAAAGATTTAATTCCAAAGGGTTATA
Organism: uncultured Bacilli bacterium; assembly: GCA_944363675.1. Taxonomy (GTDB): domain Bacteria; phylum Bacillota_I; class Bacilli_A; order RF39; family UBA660; genus Ventrenecus. The sequence goes on from CALVUT010000036.1 coordinate 12,320, forward strand.
GTTTAAAAGATTTATATTATGCTAATTTGAAAATGCATTCATCAAATAAGTATTATAGGAAATATATAAATAGGAAAGATGAAATTGATAATAATTATTATAGAATAAAAGATTTTTATTGGAATATTACTAAAGAAAAAAACGAAAAAGATAAAAAGGCATTTATGAAATGTGTTCAATTAAGAAAAATTGCAGAAAATTATGAAAAATTAGAAATAGATAATTTAAAAAGAGATAATAATGTACAGAATGTTAGTCATCAAAGAATATTTGATGAAACCCCGTTTTAAAAGGAAATAGCAATAAAAAAAAGATAGAATTATCTATCATATAATATATATATAATTTATATAAAAATAAGTATAAAGTTAAAAGATAAATTAGTTTTTATAAGCATAAAAACGAGTATAAATAATTAAAAAAATATATATACATATTTATGTTACTTTCGTTATAAATAGTAAGATTATTGATGGTTAATAATTAGATGTGTATATTTATTTTCTACTTGCTATCATTTAAACCATCTATATATGCTTCTGCTTTTGCTCTATTTATATTAGATAATTTGTTTATTTTGTTTAATAATAAAAAGTCATTTTCACTAATGTTATTAGGTTTAATATCGTCTATTGGCATATTATATTTAGTTCGGCATAATAAATAATCGATAGATGTATTATAATAATTAGCAAGGTTAATAAGCATATCGGCACTTGGGAATACTCTGCCAGTTTCATAAGAAGATATAGTTTCTTGGGTTGTATTTAAGTCTATTGCTACTTTTGTTTGTAATAAATTCTTTGAAACTCTAATTTCTTTTAAGTTATTTTTCATAATATTGCCTCCTAATATAATTGTCTCATTATTAGAAATTAGTGGTAGCAATATTAGTTATATTTATATGTTTAATATTATATATTTTATGATATAATTTATATAAGTTAAGGAGTTTAAAATATGAGAGATAGATTAGAAGATAAATGGACTATGAAAATATGTGATAAATTAAAAGATGAATTAGATAATAATAAATATGAAATAAGTTGTTTTGATAAAGTGCCTTATTCAGTATATATAGAAGATTATAAAAATGAAGAAGAAAAAATTAAATATAGGAAATATGAAGTTGATTTAGTAATAAAAGAAAAGCGTGGAAAAAATTTAGTGCCAAAGGTAATAATTGAAAGTAAATATAATACCTACTCTACCCATGATGTTATTACTTATAGCAATAAAGCAAAGGCACATAAAGAATTATATAATGGTTTAAAATATGGTTTTATGATTGG
>CALVUT010000037.1 GCA_944363675.1 uncultured Bacilli bacterium
ATTACTTTGTGATGAACCAACAGGTAATTTAGATCAAAAAAGTGGTCAAGAGATATTTACGATTTTAAAAGAGATTAGTAAACAAAATTTAGTTGTTGTTGTTTCCCATGATGAAGAGGCAGCAAGAGAATATGCTGATCGAATACTTACGATTGTCGATGGCGAAATTACAGAGGATACTGGTTATCAAAACACGGAAGAAAATTCTAGTTCTTTTACTTTACAAGACGCCCATCTTCCCTTCTCTTATATTTTTAAAATGGCTTTACACAATTTAAAATTGAAACCTTTTAAACTTATCATGATCATTTTTCTTTTCACTTTTTCTCTTTTGTTTTTGCACACCACTTTAACAACTATTCTATATAATCAAGTTGATAATACAATTAAGACGATGAAGGCGAATCAAGATTATGTCTTACAAGTTCGAAAAATAGAGAAGAAAAGTGCTTTTGAGTATAGCTACGTTCCTTTTGAAAATGAGGATATTGAAGCTATTTTAGATATTGCTGATATTACGATTAATCGGCAGTATGATTTATATGATAATAATCAAGCATTAAATTTCCATTATGCTTCTTATGATATTAACGATTGGGTCTTACAAAGTCCTTATTCTTTACATTTTATTGAACTTGCAGATGATCGTCTGATCGAAAACTTAATGGGACGCCTTCCTATCAAAGAAAACGAAATTGTTCTTCATAAGTATTTAGCCGATTATATCATTAAATACGGAGTTATAGAAAATGAGGAAGTTTACAAACCTCAAAGTTATGAGGAGTTATTAAATGGAGGGCAAAGTTTGTCTTTAGGAGACAATCAAGTCTTTGTCGTTGGAATTGTCATGGATAATAGTGACGGGTATACGACAGAAAAGTTGTATGGAGATTTAAAGGCTATCCGTAATTTTCAAAATTCAGATTATTATCAAATGGCTTCCTTTATTTATGTTCGCGGCTTTGCCGAGAAAGCTATTTTAAAAACGGACAAAAATGTCCCTTTAAATTCGATGACTCTCGGTGTTTCCTCTTTTCAAAGAAATTTGCGTTTTTTAGAAGAACCAGTCCGAGTTATTACTGTTGATGGATTAACCTCTAAAGATGCTTTAACGAAAGAAGAAATCCTTGTTCCTTTAGAATATTTCCTTACTCAAAAAGAAGACTTTAAAAACCAATACGAAAGTTTATTAGAGCAAGGTCAAACAGAAGAAGAAATTAACAAGTTTCTTCAAGATTATTTAACTCGAGAAGACTTACAAATTGCTTTATCTTATCAGGAAAATGGTGAAAGAAAAGTGGTTTTTCTTAAAGTTACAGGTGTAAATTTTGATAACTTTTATTATATTACTCCGGCATTTGGACAAAACTTCTCCTATAAGACAAGAGAAATCTCTTCATTATATATTTATGAAAATAATTCTCAAATACTAGAAAACCTTTTAACAAAAATCGATCTTTCAACGAATAATATTGATGGAAACTATGGTTATGTTCTTTCTTCAGATATTCTTAGTTCAACAAATGAATTTCAAGGCGTTTATACCGTTTATGGAAAAATTTTATTCTTTCTTACTTTAGCCTTTAGTCTTTTTACCCTTTTATTGTTTGTTCATTATATTAGTCAAGTTATTACGGAAGCACGAAAAGAAATTGGGATTTTAAGAGCTTTAGGAACAAGGAGTAAAGATATTTTATATATTTATTTAACAATGGTTATATTTGTCGGAGTTTTCTCGGCTATTTTAGCTAATGTGTTATGGTATTTTATTACTATGTTCTTACATCATCTACTTAGTACTGCAATGGGCTTTAAGGTTTATCCTTTTGATACTTCTTTTCTTACCTCTATATTTGTTTTCGGTTATTGTCTTCTTTTAAGTATTTTTATTCCATTTTTCCTTATAAAACCAATAAGTGCCGCGACACCAGCAAACACTATTTTAAATAAAACGGAAAGGGAAAAATAAGGATTATGATCGAGTTAAAAGAAGTTAGTAAAATTTATCGTTCAAAAAAAAGCGTAGATACTCTTGCTTTAAAGAATATTCATCTTACTTTAGCAGATAAAGGTATGGTTTTTATCTTGGGTAAAAGTGGTTCGGGCAAGTCTACGCTTTTAAACCTTTTGGGTGGACTGGATAAACCTAGTTCAGGAGAAATTTTCATCCAAGGAAAAAGCATGAAGGATTTTACAGAGAAAGATTTTGATCGATACCGCAATAGCTTTGTGGGATTTGTCTTTCAAGAGTTTAATCTTTTGGAGGATTATAATGTTTATGAAAATATTGAGCTTGCTCTAGCTTTACAGCAAAAAAAAGATGAAAATCATTTCATTCGTCACCTTTTAACTTCTCTAGACTTGGAAGGTTTAGAGAAAAGAAAGATTAATGAGTTATCAGGAGGCCAAAAGCAGCGTGTAGCCATTGCCAGAGCTTTAGTAAAACGCCCTAAATTATTACTTTGTGATGAACCAACAGGTAATTTAGATCAAAAAAGTGGTCAAGAGATATTTACGATTTTAAAAGAGATTAGTAAACAAAATTTAGTTGTTGTTGTTT
>CALVUT010000038.1 GCA_944363675.1 uncultured Bacilli bacterium
CAGAAGCAAGAAAAAAGTGAGTTAGACTCACTAAGGAAATTTAAAGGCTTAAAGTAAATGGATCGCTTTCTGAACCTGTTCCGCCAGTTATTTGAACGTCTGATGAAAGGTATAGTGTTGGCCGGGCCGTGTAACTTGCAGATGTGCTGTTATTCATCAATCTTGTAGGATTCAGATAGGAAACAAAACTATAGCCAAAATAGCCAATCAAATGAGTTAAAGTCCATTGGTAATCGCCGTTGTAAATCCAATCGCTATTAATACAGTCTAATGCAGTATGCCAGTTATAAAGCGCGGTGGTAAGACAATTATCTCGTGAAGTAGTTGAGCCTCCACTGGTGGCAAATCCGTAGTCACTAGGGTACATCAAAGCAATTTTACCTGTCCATTCTGTTGAATTTCCTTCCGCAACAACCCCATCTCTTTCCGCTTTATAAGAATCACTAGCTATTACTTGATTAAGATAGTAAGGAGCGGTGGTAGATACCGATGATGAAATACCCATGCCTCCTAAAGGCCATATTGCATTGTCGATCATTTCTTGATATGGACTACTAATCGAATTTAGGTAAGTTGTATTTAATTCGTTTTGAAGACTTGCATTACTCCAGTCATTATCCTTTCCGGTATCCCAAGCTATTCCTTCACTATAAGGATCATTTTTTATTATTTTTAGTCTTGTTTCTTTTGCACCCGTGCCATCATCGATATTATTAAACACGCCTATGATTCGCCATAACTCATTGTTAAATGATACATAATTATTTGGATTTTTGCCTATGTATCTTAGATTGTTATCTTCGGTTTTATCATAAGCAAGTTCTGAGTTCTCACCTTTTTCTAATATAATATCTGCGGCCGTCGGCGTATATTCCTTAAAATACAGAGTACATTTCGTATGCGTTGTTGTAAAATTATTTACTTTGATACTCCATGTATCTTCTTTTAAAATCGGTACGGCTCCGTTGGTGCAGCTAGATTTCTCCGTATCTAAAGTGTACCCTGATCCTTTTGCTGGCATTGTCTTACTTATTATATCATCCACATAAAAAGTGAAATATAAGTCTCCTGGATCTATTACTGTCCCATTAATGACATTAAAATTTTGATATTGTTCATAAATAGCGAAACTACTATATAAATAAACTCCTGCAATTAGTAGGATACAACAAGTAGTAAAGATTAGAATTCCAATTTTCTTATTATTTTTTTCTTTAAACTTTTCTAGCTTCATATTGTCCCTCTTTCTTATTGCTATAATCATTGATCCTTGTTGCTTTAGCATCAATGCTGTTTTCGCATAGTTCTTTCACTATAGACTTCTATGATGATTTTGCATGATCACTCTTCTCTGTTGCCAACAATTAGTAGTCTTCATCAATATCATCAATTGCTTCCAACTCAGTTTCAACAATAGTTCTAAATCTCCTTTTGAAAGCCACAATACGCTGACGAAGCTTTTCTCCATCCGATTCAAGTTTCTCGGCTTTTACAAATGCGTCATTGACAATTCGAGATGCATTTCTTTTGGCTTCATCAATAATATTTTTAGATTCATCACGAGCAACTTTTTTAATTTGATTTGAAGCATCTTCAGCAACAAGCAAGGCCTTATTCAATGTTTTTTCCATATTTTGGTATTGGATTAATTTTTCTTTTAAATCTGAGATTTCCTTATCCCGAGCTTTTAAATTGTTGAGCATACTTTCGTATTCTTGGGCAACTTGAGCCACAAAGTGATTAACTTCGCTTTTACTGTATCCATTAAAACTTGTACTAAACTTTTTCAATTGCCCACCTTCTTTACTTTTTATACTTTTTTACCAATCGATATCTTCTTCACTCTTTTTATCCGGCTTTTCGTTATCATCAGAAATTTTTCCTTGGATATTCACGTTCTTAGGTGTACATAAATAAATTCCTACGCCGATTTTTTGCATCGTTCCACCTATAGCATACACACATCCCGATAAAAAATCAATAATTCGTTTTGCTTGGGCCGATGTGACACGTTTTAAATTCACCACTACACTATTTCTATTTTTCAAATGGTCTGCAATTTGTTGTGATTCGGAATAAGCTCTAGGCTCCATTAAAATCATTTTATTTCCTGTTTTATCTGCCTCTTTTAAAGCTTCTTCTTCACTAATATTATAATATTCTTCTTCGCTCATTGTGTTCGTTTCGTCTTCTTCATCTGAAAACCACTTTTTTAATTTATTTATTGCCATATATGTCTCCTCCAGACTCTATCTATTTATCATTGTATCAAAAACTTACTCTTTTTTCAATTGCTATTTAAACTTTTAATTACTAAAAATAATCACCCAATAGTAGGTATCCAAAACTATAGCTCCACCGATTCCTATTTTCGTATATCCTTCTGTTTGAATCGCAGCAAACTCGTTTAAAATGCGTTGTGAAATTTCACGTGGATTCTTTGTATTTGTAAGCCTCATTTCTTTATACATTGTTTTGGGATATTCTCCATCCTCTAATATCGAAGAGGCTGGTCGTCCATCTGGTCTTGTATCGTCGTTTTTATTGCTATAACCGATTTCCATAGCTCGAAACACAGCTAAACTGCTTGTCACGATATCTATATTTTCTAGTCCTATTTCTGGATAAATGGTTGCTAAAACATCTTGCGTCGCATAGACTTGCTCCGTTGCTTCGCTTTCCATTTTTTCGTAATCTGTTTCATATCCAGAATAATCGATTTGTTCTTCAGTCATTTCGTGGGCATATTCTTTTGTTCCATCACTGTATAAATTATATGTAATCGTAGTCACTTCTCTTTTTATGGTTCCAAAATGGTTTTCAGATGTTTCTTTTGTTTCGGCAGCTGTTTTTATTAAAGTTCTCGTGTTTTCTTCTTTCGATGAAGGCGACTTTTCTGGAGTAGTTTTTTTTGGCGAGCCGACAGCAGTCTTTTCGCTTGGTAAAACAATAGTTAAGGTAGCTTTTTGACGACTTTCATTTTCTTTTTCATCTTTAGCAATAATTTCAATTTCATAAGTACCTATTTCGGAATAAGTGCCCATTTCTTCCGTGGCAAACGTAATAGCACATTTTTCAGATTTATTATCACTACACTTTTCTAGAAAAGAATATACATTGTAGGATTCGCCTTGAGTTATAGTTACGTCTTTTATTTCTAAGATTGGCGGGGTTTCATCTCTTTCTTCCTGTTTGCTCATGTTTACTTTAATAAAATTCCATGTAAGATAACCAACGACTACGAATACAAGTAAGATAATCATAATAGTCCCTATCTTCGCAATTTGTTTCAAACTTTTTTTCATACTACCCATCCTAGATTCATCCTATCATATTTTTTTGCCCTTGAAAAGGTTTTTAGATTCTTTTCGTAAATTTTTCCTTTAATACTTCTTTTTCGTTTTTAAAACTATCTTGATCGTAGAAAAAATGAGTGGTTTCTTTTTTCAACACTTTGATATCCTTCTGATAATGATTTTCGATTTTTTTTGATGGAAAAGTATGCAGATATCTTTCTAAATAAAACCGATGGATAAGGTATTTTTCTTCTTTTTTTAAGGTTAAAAATTGAAAAAAAAGGACTAGGCAAATGAAATAGTTGTCTAACTTATATTTATAGTTTCCATAAATAAAAAGAAGAAAACAGGCTACTGAAAGAGCTTTGTAGCATTGAAAAGCCTTTTGATAGGGAAAATATTTTTCGAATAGGCTGTGAAAAAAGACACTACCATCTAAAGGAATAATTGGAAGTAAATTAAAAAGAAGAATCGTCGTGTTATATAAAAGAAATGTTTGATATGTTTTGCTTTCAAAAATTACATAAGCTAGCG
>CALVUT010000039.1 GCA_944363675.1 uncultured Bacilli bacterium
CAAAAAACAATACAGCTTATGCCGAAACATTAAGAAATATCACCGAAATTATTCCTTTTTTAAGCCGCTTTTATAAAATCGATGCTGTATATGCTTATATTAATCGTACTAACCTTAATGTTTCTCAAACCAATATCATCGGATCAACCCCAAGTGAAAAAATGGTAGAAGCTTTAATGCTGTTTATGAACCACATGACTTCCAAAATAGCTCTACAAGAAGAAATTCCTTTTATATACCGTAATCATGTTTTAGAAAAAAATCATCAAGAAGAATTAGAGAATTACTTAAGACAAATTGGTAATCAAAATGACAGTCAGTATTATATTAATGAAATAAACATTCAAAAAAATAAATATCCTCAAAGTTATTACAGTATAGACAATAAAGGACATAAAGGATTAGGCATGTCATCTTATGCACATATGACTAGTCCAATAAGAAGATTAGCAGATAATTACAATATTTTAATGATTCAAGAATGCTTTCTTAAAAAATGTTCAGACCCTCAAAAATATCACTATGCTCTTCTTTTAAAACAAGCTAGTGACATAATAAATCATCAGCGCACTACCCTAGAAATGTTTACTAGAGATTATTACTTAACGCGGAAAAAATAAAAAGTATAAATAAAAAAATTCGTATTTTTTAATTTCTCGATAGAAAAGTCAACTTATATGATATAATGAAAAAAGAATGGAGGCTAAAAAATGAATCCAGTAGCTATTCAAATTGGTAACTTTGAAATTAAATGGTATTCTATTATGTTATTAGTAGCAGTAATTGTGGGAGTAGGCCTACTCTTAAAAGAAGGGAAAAAATTCAATTATCCAAAAGACTTTTTATTTAATATGTGTTTTTGGGCTTTGATTTTTGGCTTTATTGGCGCACGTATTTACTATGTGTTATTCAACTGGGGAACCTATGCAAATGATCCCGTCAGCATTTTTAAAATATGGGAAGGTGGCCTAGCTATTCATGGAGGACTAATTGCTGGTTTTATTACCATTTTAGTCTATTGCCGAAAATACAATGTTAGATTAGCTAAAATAACAGATATAGCAGTTCCTGGAATTATTCTAGCCCAAGCAATAGGCAGATGGGGAAATTTCTTTAATGGCGAGGCACATGGAGCAGTAGTATCAAGAAGTATACTAGAAAGCCTTCACATCCCTGAATTCATTATTGAAGGAATGAATATCAACGGGGTATATTATCATCCAACATTCCTATATGAATCTTTATGGTGTCTTCTTGGTTTCATCGTTTTAATTTGCATTAGACACTACAAATATTTAAAAGTAGGAGGATTAACTTGTTTTTATCTTGTTTGGTATAGTGTAGGCCGTTTCTTTATTGAATCCATGCGCACCGATTCATTAATGTTAGGAGGTTTCAAAGTCGCCCAAATTATCTCTGTAATCCTCTTTATCATTGGCATACTAGGTTTAATGATTCAGTCTCGTAAAGGAAAATTTGAAGATCTTTATCACGAAGCAAACCAAACCGAAATTCGCTACTAGCTTCTTGACAAAAAAACACAATTCCTAGATAATAATTATATAGAATAGGTGAGAACATGAAAAAAACTTATATTGTTGTAGCATCGTCCATAATGCTTCTATTTTGTCTAGCGTATCAAAGTGCATATGCCTATTTTTCAACAACATCACAAATAGAAGATAATTTTAATACAAATATAAACTCTGGTGCAGTTAGTGATTTAATTATTACCGATGGTAATCACGTAACAAGCAATAATATTATACCAGGCGAATCTGTTACAAATACTTTTACTGTTCAAAATCCTAACAACTTAAAAGTATGTTTTAACTTACTTTGGAGTGATGTTGTAAACGAATTTATCAATAAAGAAGACTTAGGCGTTACCTTAATAGATCAATCAGGCAGAGTTTTAATAGATAATCAATCTTTTCCGTCAACAAATGACGAAGTATTAGCTGAAAACTTATCTATAGAGGGCAGTACAACAAATTCTTATACTTTGACAATCACTTATAAAAATAGTGACCAAAATCAAATTGCCGACATGGGTAAAACTTTCAGTGTACGATCACCGGCATGCCTGTAACTTGTCAACCAACAGTCGCAGACAAAATCATTGCTCAGTTAGACACGACAGGTGCTTGTCCAACAGTAAATGATGATGGAACAGTACAAGTAACACGTGCTGAAAGCGCGAATGGCTACCTTTGTAGTGCGCCAGATGACTATGGTACATCTTATTATTACCGAGGAAATGTTACAAATAACTATGTAAAATTCGGTAAAAACGAACAAGGCCAAGACATGTATTGGCGGATCATAAGAATCAATGGAGATGATTCAATCCGTATGATTTATGATGGCACCAGTGCTCATGCTAATGGCGAATCAAGCGAAGATAGGCGAATTGGAGAGAGTGAATATAATTCGAACTACAGTAGTCTTTCCTATGTAGGATACATGTATGGCGATACATCTTCTTCTGCAGGGTTCGAGGAAAATCATGCCAACATAAATAATAGTGTTGTCAAAAATTATTTAGATAATTGGTATGAAAATACATTTTTAGGTCAAGAAGAAGCCAATTATATTTCTGATACTTTGTTTTGCAATGATCGTGACATTTTACTGACTTCTATTTATTATAGTGAATCATTAACATTGCAATGCTCACGTCAAAGTGATCGCTTTACTGTTGAAGATAAAATAACGGGGAATGGGGCTTTAGTGTATCCAATTGGCCTAATTACGAACGACGAAGTTTTTGCTGCCGGGGGATATACAACCACTAATACTAATTTCTATTTATATACGGGATTTAATTTTTGGACACTTACTCCATATGATGATACGGAAAGATATGCCAATGTGCACTTTGTAAATAGCCTTGGCCGAAGTGGAAACTATAGTTATGTGACGAATCTTTCTGGCATTAGGCCGGTCATCAACTTAAAAGCTGATAGCTTAAAATTTGGTGATGGAACGGCTAATAATCCATACCGGGTAACAGAATAAAAGAATTTAAAAGAACTAAAAGACGAGTTCTTTTTTCTTGTCTTTTAAAAGATTTAAGCCTATAATAAAACTTAATTTTAGTTAGGGGAATAGTTATGAATAAGTTAAGTCA
>CALVUT010000040.1 GCA_944363675.1 uncultured Bacilli bacterium
CATTATATAGTGAAATCTCTTTGGCATTAAGTACATTAAGTAGAGATGAATTTACATACTTTTTAGATGTGTTGTATTTAAAAAAATCAGAAAATTATTTGATTGATAAGATTCAGACTACGAGACATCTATTTAAGACTATTAAAGCAAGTTGCATTGTCAAGATGGCAATTGCTTTAAATGTTTCAGCATATAGCTAACATGTTATATGCTTTTTTATGTAAAAGTTTAAGAAATATACTGACAAAATTTCAGAAAGATTATACAATATAATCATGAAAAGAGGTTTGAGATATGAGCAGAAAAGGTAAAATTATAATTTATGTTTCCATTGCAATTCTAATTGCATTGATTGGAATTGTTATTGGATATTTTTGTGTAAAGAATTTGGGGGATAATGAAAATTCAAATCCAGTTGAATCACCTGTAGAAATAGATGAAGAAATAGAAATTAACGATCCAATCGAATCAAATGATGAAAGCGTACCAAATAATAATGATGACACTGGAAATGAATTGCTAGAACAAGAATCCTCTCAAAGTAATGAAAAAAATAATAGTGTTTCAAGTTCTAATTCAAATACAAATTCAAGTAATAATAGTGTTAATAATCAACCTCAAACATCTAATAATTCGAGTGCTAACACTGGTAATACTAATTCGAATAGTAGTAATAACCAAACCACTCAAGAAAATAATTCTACTAGTGAAGAACAATTGATTACATGGGATAGTATTGATTTTTCTGCAGGAGTTTCTAGTTTGTCTTCAGAAGAGAAAAATTTTCTTTTAAGTTATGCAAAACAACAAATATCAGATTTTGAATTAGATTTTTTGACTTTGTCTCAATGTGAAAATGCTGGAAAAGAATGGGAACAATATGGATGGATGTATAGCTGTATAGTAGTCAATACACCAAATCCAAATATTCAGTTAACATCTCTTACAATTGAAACAAAAGATATATTTTGCGATAATAATTGGACTGGAAGTCATGTATATGATTGGAAAAATGAAAAAATTGGAAATGTTGCTTATTTAAGAAAGATAGGTTATTCATGTACTAATATTTCAAGTGATATTTATTAAAAGCTATTGATTTATAGCTTTTTTATTTTAGGAGGTGAAATAATGAAGAAAAATTTAAAAGGACTATTACTAGTTCTTTTTTTGATGCTGGGAATTAGCATAGAAAGTAAAGAAATAAATGCTCAAACAGTAACGGATTCCTTTAATAGAACTTTTATCGGGACATATCATTATGTTTTTGATGATGGAAAATTTGGGGATTTTGAATTGTTTACTAGAAATTCTGATGGAAGTCGAGCATATTGTATTCAGCCAGGCACATCGTTTAAAGGTGGAAATTACATTGGATACACTAATTTAACTAATGATCAAAAAGCAAGTTATGTTGGTTTAACAAGCAATCAGCTACGAGAAGTTTCACTGATTGCTCAGTTTGGTTATGGATATATTGGGCATAATACAAATGAATGGTATGTTGCAACGCAAGCACTTATTTGGTCAAAACTTGGAAAAAGTTATCAATTTACCAGTCGTAATTCGGCTGCAAATCCATGGGCTTATGTCATCGCTACTCCAACTACAATTCAAGCTAAAATGAATGAGATTGAAAGCCTCGTTGCAAATTATAAAAGGACGCCTGCGTTTAATGCGACTTATGCAACTATAAATGTAGGCGACAGTTATTCATTTGTGGATTATGCTGGCCTTTTAAGTAATTATCAAGTATCTTCATGTGTTAATTGTAATGCTTCTATATCTGGAAATAACTTAGTTGTAACTCCTACATCAATTGAAAGTGGGACAATTACATTAGAAAGTAAACGAGGAACATGGACGGAGGAATTTATTGTTTATTCGAGTCCAACAAGTCAAAATATTATGGTTCCTGGAATAGTAGATCCTCTCAAAGTTAATTTGAGTTTTGATGTTGTAGCTGGAGAATTACAATTAAAAAAATATGATGCAGAAACAAAAACTTGCGATAAATATTTAAAAAATACTATATATAAATTATATAAAAATGACGGAACTTATATTCAAGATTTAATTATCGATGAGAATTGTTCTGCTTCTGCAAAAAATTTAGCTTTGGGAAGTTATTATGTTCAAGAGTATAGCGTTAATGGTAATTTTGAATTGGATTCAACAAAGCATTTTTTTGATATAACCAAATCACAAACTAAAAAAGAGTTAATTGTTTATGATAGTCCTTTCCTCGGTCAAGTGGAAATATATAAATTTGATTCTATTACAAACTCATGTGTTTCGTCTGGTTCAGCAAGTTTAAAAGGTACAGTATATGGAATATATAAAAGTGATGGAACTTTAATATCTCAATTAGTTATTGATGAAAATTGTTATGCAAAATCAGAAAAAAATTTGAGAACAGGAGATTATTATATTCAAGAGATAAAATCTGGAACTGGATATAAAATAGATAATAAAAAATATGATTTCTCTATTACACCAGAAAATTATAAAAAAGTCTTTACGTTTCAGTTAAAAGATATTCCCTATACGACGTTTCTGACTATAAATAAAACTTATCTCAGCCAGAATGGAGTTCAGGCAGAAGTGGGTGCAACTTTTGAAGTTTGGAGCACTACCAAAAATAAAAAAGTTGCAACTCTTGTAATAGATAAATCAGCAACGGCAAGTATTCTTTTGCCATACGATAAATATATTATTAAACAAGTGTCGGGGAAAGAAGGATATAAGCTTGCAAATGACATTGATTTTTCTGTGAATGAAGAGACAGAACCTGAAACTTACATAACTTTGACTAATGAACCTTACAGTGCGAAAATTAAAGTGGAAAAAGTTGATACTAATAATAATAAAATTGCATTGGCAGGAATTAAATTTAAAATTTATGATATAGATAATGGAAAATATGTTTGTCAAAACATTACTTATCCTAATGTTGAAGAGATCTGTGTGTTTGAAACTGATATGAACGGGGAATTTATAACTCCTGATATTTTATATCCTGGTCATTATCGCCTAGAAGAGGTTGACCAAAGTATATATGGTTATCTTTGGAATCAAAATGGTTTAGAATTTACAATTGATGAAAATTCTAATTTTATCGAGGATAAAGATTTAGGTACATTAGTTGTTTTAACTTTTGAAAATCAAGAAGTATTTGGGGAAATTCAAATTCATAAAGTTGGTGAGGAATTAGTTATTGAAAACAATTCTTATTACTATCAAGAAACTAATCTAGCAGATGTGGTTTTTGAATTATATGATGAAAACGGTAATTTGATTCAAAAAATTAAAACGGACGAAAATGGTCTTGGAACGTTTAAAAATTTAAAATTAGGAAAATACATTTTAAAGGAAGTGTCAACGAGAGATGGATATGTATTGTCAAATGAAGAATATGAAATTGTTTTAGAATATCAGGATCAATATACACCAATTGTTTACAAAACCTTTGAGCTAAAAAACTATTTAAAAAAAGGTACACTAGAATTTACGAAAACTGATTTAGTTGATGATGAACCATTGCCTAACACAACCATTAAAATTTACGATGAAAGTACAAACGTTCTGATTTTTGAAGGAAAAACTGATAAGGATGGAAAGATTATAATTTCTAATTTGTATGTTGGCAATTTCAGAATTGAAGAAAGTAATGCTCCAGCAGGATATATTTTAAATGATGAACCCATGTATTTTAGTATCAAAGAAAATGGTAAGATAGAAAAAGTTAATATGACTAACGAAAAAATTAAGGGAATACTAAAACTATTAAAAACTGACGAATTAGGTAATCCATTATCAGGAGTAAAAATAAATATATATAAAGAAGATGGCAGTTTATATGGAACATTTATTACAAATGAAGAAGGACTTATAACTATTGAAAATATAGAATACGGAAATTATGAAATAAAAGAAATCAAAACCTTAGATGGTTACGAAATTAGCTCAGAAAGTCTATATTTTTCAATCGATTCTCAAGATGAATTTGTCGAGTTATCATTGGTAAATAAAAAATTACCTCAAACAGGAAAGTATGATTATTCTAAGATTTTAGGTTGTACATTTTTATTTGCAGGAGGATTATTGACTATAGCTTATATTAAGAAGCAAAAAAAGAAGGAGGGAAAATAATATGGAGCAACAAAACAACTATAAAAATAGTATAGAAATTACAGGAAATATTGCTTCTATGTCAGAAGTTAAAGAAAAATCAAATGGTAAAAATTTTATGTATATGAATATTGCTCAAAATAGTCGTGATGGGCGAGCAAGTTTTTATCCGATTTATTTAGATGGAAATATTTTAGAAAATGTTTTGAAAGAAGATTTACAAGTTGGAAATAAAATCACTGTTGTTGGAAAATTAGATTCATATCAAAAAGATGGAAAACAAACTTTGCAAATTCGGCCTTTTGAAATTCAAAAAATCGAAAAACAAATTGTTCAAGAAAATACTAGAGTAATTTCTAGCAATTCAAAAGAAATGGATATGTAAGTTCGTATGCTTTATTTTATTACAGAGTACAAAAATCAGGAAGCAAGAGATACTTTGCGTGATTTAGGATTATATTGTTATTCTTTGCGAAGTTCAGAAGATGATTGGCAAGAAATTTCTACAATTGAAAATTTAGTGTTAGTCAATCGATATGGCAGTATTATAACAAACGAGGAAATCATTTTAGGGGAGCAATATCCACAAGATTTCCTCGATTTTTCTCTATTTTCTCTTAAAAACACAAAGGTGAATTCTATAAGTGATTTATTAGAAAATCTAGAAGAACTAGGGAATTTGGATTTATCGAGTGATGAGAAAATTATGCAAGAATTACAAAACTTCAAAAATGTAGATTTGAAAAAGGTTCAAAGTTTAAATTATAACGAAAAATTAAATTTTATTATCGAAAAATATAAAAAAGATTTCAATACGTATTTAATTTCCAACGGCAATCATATTTATCAGCAATTATTTTTTGACAATTCAATGGTATAAAAAGGAATAAAAAGGTGTAATACAAATAATTTTAAGAGTGATAATTATGCACCAATAATTTTATGTGATTATTTTTTATCTTAAAGGGGGGTTGAAGATGAAAAATTTGTTTTTACTAGCAGAAGCTACGCAGCAGAGTGGTATTCAAAAACTTGAAGGTGGAACATACGATATTAACTCTATTATAGAAGTAATTGGTACACTGACTGATTGGGTTACAAGAATAGGTATTGCTGCTGCAGGCTTGTCTCTAGTTATTGGATTTGTAATGTATTCAGTAGTAGATGTTGAAAAAAAGGCTCAAGTAAAGCATGGAATTATTTTGACACTACTAGGAATTGCAGGTATTATAACTGCGTTGTCTCTTGTAAATCTAATAATCGAATCGTTTACAATATAGGAGTGGTTTATGATATTAAAAGCGTTAGATTTATTAAGAGAGCTTGGATGGGGATTTATAAGTCTCATATTTAATTTGATAGACGCAATTTATGAAATCATCTCAAAAATAAATGAATTAGATATAGTTGGAACTATGGCAAATAATACAATATTTTCAAATTTTTATACTAATATTATTGTAATAGCAATAAGTGTATTTGGATTATTTACTATTTGGCAATTTGCTAAAAAAGCAATAGATCCAGAAGAAGGGCCAAATTTTACACAGATTGTAAAAGAAGTAATAAAATGTGGAATTCTAATATTAGTGTCCACATTTTTATTTGTTCAAGTTTCAACTTTTTCAATTCAGTTATCGGGGTTTGTAGGTACAATGATAAAATCAGATAATAACACAACACTTGGAAGTGAACTTCTAATAAATTATATAGATTATTCTAATGGTTATAAATCGAGTGATAAGTTTGAAAATGATGATTATCAAACATCGATTAGAAATGGAACTTTTACGGCTTATCAAGGTTATAACGACAAATACGTTGTAAAAGATCGTTGGATTCGTTCTGATGAAAGAGATTACAAATATTCTATTCAGTGGATTTTAGCTATTTTGTGTGGAGGCTTTTTTCTGTATGCTTTAATATTTTCAGCTGTTATGTTAGCAAAAAGGCAAATAGAATTTTTAGTTTTATTTGTTATTTCGCCCATAGTGTATGCTACTAGTATTTGTAATAAGCAAAGAAGAAACACATTGATTGAACAGTTAGTTTCTTTAACTTTACAATCAGCAATGATTATACTAATTATTAACTTAATTGCATTAGTTGCAATTCAAATAAATAGTACTCAGTTTTTTGATAATGACTTTCAAGATATGGCAACACGTTCCATATTATATCTTGGGTGTGCAATCCTGTTGCTAACAGGAAGTAATAGTATTAGCCAGTTTATTGGAAGTAATATCGGAGCTAGCGCTGGAAGAGAACAATTAATGTCCCTTATGGGTTTTGGAAGAATTGCTGGTGGTGCAGGAAAAGCCACTGGAGCCACTGCTTTTGGAACTGGTATGATTTTAGGAGGGGTAGCTGTAAAAGGTGGAAATTATTTGGCACAGAAAACAGGAGTCGCAGGTAAGGTAGGTAGAGGTGCAAATAATTTATTACAGCAAACAGGTTTAGGGATTGCTAGCTTTGGAAATAGTTTCGAAAGTAATAATCATAATCCTCTTTCACATGGAGTCCAAAGTGTAGGTAACACGATACGTTCTTATGGATTAAATATAGCATCATCAGCTATGAAACGTAATGCAAATAATGAGGGTATTGGTTTAAGCAGAAAAATATCTTCTGGTACTAGTTCAATGATGAAAGGTGGATTAGGTATGATAAATCCAATTCGTAGAACTCCTACTATTAGATCAAGAAAAAAATAAAAAAATGAAATAAGGAGTGTGATATTATGTACATTACAGTAGCAAGTATTAAAAAAAATCTAGGGTTTAAAGGATTAGAAATTAATGATTTAATTATAGGCATTCCTGTTTTATTTTTCTTTTTATTGCTATTTTGTTTTACACCATATAAGTTAGCCAGTATTGTCTTTGCAATAACGGGGGGATTTCTTCTTATTCCGATCCAAGTAAGTCAAAAAAATCGAATGTATAAAATCTTATTTTTAATCATTAGTTTTTTAGTCTCAACTAAAGAATTTACTTATTATACAAAAGGTAAGGAAGTGATGATATTTGAAAAAAACAAAAGGTGAAAAGGAAAAAAAACTGCTTATAAAAGTAAAAAGTAAAATAAATAATAATAAAAAAAAGTACTTAACAAAAAGTCAGATGAATAAAAAAATAAAGAATTCTCAATCGTTTATCAATGTCGATTGTGTATCTGAAAAAGGTATTATTAAATTAAAATCTGGAGAGGTTGCTCAATTACTCTCAGTCCAAGCAATAGATTTATCATTATCCAGTCAAGAACAAAAAAATTATTTTTATTCTCAATTAAAGTACTTATATCAGATTAAGGATTTAGATTTAAGAATTTATAAATTAAATGAACAATTAAATCTTAATTCTAACAAAGATTATATTTTGAAATTAATGGATGAATGTAAAGATAATGAACAACGTTTATTATTTTTGCAAGAAAGGTATGGACTTTTAGAACAATTGGAAAATAATGAGTTTACTGTTTTTAATTGTTATTTTTTAGTTGTTATAGCAAAAAATGAAAATGCTCTAAAAAAGCAAGTTGAGGAAATAATTCGTATTTGTTATAGTCTTGTGCCAAGGTTACAACTAGAGGAATTAACTAATAAATATGAAATTTATAAGTTTTTGATTAATTTATATTTTAGTTCTGCTAATCTGGAACAATTATTATGGTGTGAATTAACTGAACTGATAACTCCACTTAATATATCTGAGAAAGCTAATTTGTTAAAACTAGAAAATGATGAAGTACAGCTTTTGTCTATTAAAAGTATTCCGCCTTTTTTAGATGAAGGTTTTGTTGAACAAATATTTAATATGCCAGGTGTCCGTTGTTGTATTCATGTTAAAGATACTGTAGATCCAGATAGTTTAATAAAAAATTTAGATAGTTCATATCAATTTTTATTGTCTGATAGAATTACTACAAAAAAGCTTTCAGATGCAACAGAACTAGATACTCAAAAAGAAAATTTTCAAATTTTAATGGATCAGTTGAAAAATGGAGCAGAAAAAATTAAAGAAGTAAATTTTATTGTTGCAGTCAACGGTGCAAAAAAGAAAAGAGAGGATATAATAAAAGAATTAAAGAGATTAGCAGAGTACTATAAAATTCGCTTAGATGTTCCAAGACTTAGACAATATGAAACGTGGCAAAGTTTTGATATTTCTTCGAGTAGTATTAGTGATTATTCCGTTTATCTTCCTACTTTAACATTAGCTGCTAGTTTTCCTCTTACATCCACTAGTTTTAATGATGAGCAGGGTATTATGATGGGATTAGATATTCATACAGCTTTGCCTGTATATTTTGATATGTTTAAACTTACTTCAGATAGAACAAGTCATAATATTTCACTTGTTGCATCTACTGGTGGTGGTAAAAGTTTTACTTTAAAAAAATTAATTATAAACGCTATCAATCAAATAGGAGCTAAAGTATTCATTTTTGATTGTGAGAATGAATATAAAAAGCTGGTTGAACGAAATCACGGTGAATATATTGATTTGTATTCTAAGTCTGGTGGAATTATCAATCCACTACAAATACGTTTTTTACCGGTTGATAATGGCGAGAATGAAGATGACGTAGCAAATTGTCCTCTTGCTAAACATCTAGGATTCCTAGAAGCTTTTTATAAATGTGCTTTTGAAGAAATTAGTGAAAAGGAATTAGTAATTCTGTTAGAAGAAACAGAGAAATTGTATTCTCAATTTGGAATTACTAAAAATTCTACCATATCTATGATAGAAAATATGAAACCAAACGAATTTCCACTTTTTTCAGATTTAAAACAATTGATTGTTGAAGAAAAGGAAGTTATCAAAAATAGCGAAAAATTGAAGATTATCGAACAATTAGATATTTTATTGGAACGTTTCTTGGTAGGTACAGATGCATTTTTATTTGATGACTATACAAATTTAAATTTAGAAAAAAGTGATTTAATTTGCTTTAATTTGCAAGAATTACTTTTTAGTGAAAATAAAAGATTGATTAATACGCAAGTATTAAATGTATTAACTTTTTTAAATAATGCGATAGTAAAGAATAAAATTCTTAATGAAAGTGTAAAAGACAAAAAACACATTATTGTTGTAGTAGATGAATTTCATCTTTTTATAGATGAAGAAAATCCTGAGCTTCTCAAGAATTTTGGACAAATGGCAAGAAGACTTAGAAAATATTCTTCTTCATTTGTATGTGCAACACAATCTATTAGAGATTTTATTGGCTCGGCAAATATTTTAAGACATGCAACTGCCATATTCAACAATTGCCAGTATCAACTGATAGGAATGCTAAAAGAAGATGATCTCTCAGCTTATATAGAACTATTTAAGCAAAATGCTTTAACTGATACCCAAAAAGAATTTTTGCTACGAGCTAAACAAGGTGAATTTTTATTAAATATTACAAATAAAAAAAGAGTTCGACTATGGGTGCGTGCCACTCAATTAGAACAACAACTGATGGGGGAAGATTAAATGAGAAAAGATACGAATTATAATGAAATAACACCAGAAAAAGGAAAAATTAAAAAGATTTTTAAAGAAATATATTTTGATGATTTCGAAGATCCATGTGAAGAATTTACAGAAGTACTATATGATTTTATTCCAGAAAATCTAGTTGAAAATGAATTAAAGAAACTAAAAGGAATAAAAAGTAAACATGGAAAATTTTATAGTGTAGAGAAGATTAAGAAAAAGTGAAATGAAAAAGATTTTAATTTTAGTTATTTCTACAATTTTGCCAATATTTGCATTTTTAATTGCTATCCTAGTTGCCGTGATGCTGGTTTTAGATTTTTTTGGAAGTAGCACGACGGATTGGTATGTAAAAGATAACATAGCTTATGCTTCAGATTATAAAAATGCTTTAAATGAAAATATTCAAAATGGTTATGTACCATTAGAGAGAATATTATATTTTTATTTATCCAGAGATGATTTGAATTTTAGTAAAATATATAGTGATAATTTAGATACGAGTCTTAAAAGAATGAAGCCGATTTCTCTTGTTTGCTCACAGGGAGAATATAAAAATTTTGCAATATGTAATGAATTAGAATTAAAGCATAGTAATCAAATTGATGAATATCAACAAAAAATTTTTAATAAACCAATAGATTTTTCAAAAATTGCTGTTACCTCATTTTTTATGGAGCAACGATATGTTTTTGGAGAATTTGATGTTCATCAAGCTTGGGATTTTGCTGCAGAGGCACAAACTGAAGTAATGTCCGTTTGTGATGGGGTCGTTGAAAAAGTTTCTTTTACATATCAAGAAAATGTTCCTGATACTGCAGGGGGTCTTGGAAATTATATTGTAATAAAATGTAATATGAACGAAGAGATATATAAGATTACTTATGGCCATTTATATCCTAATAGTAAGAAAGTAAACGTTGGTGATATTGTTTCAGGAGGTCAAGTTATCGGAAGTGTCGGAACAACAGGCTACAGCACAGGTAATCATCTTCATTATCAAGTCCAATTAGAAGACAACAGTTATGTTGATGGAATGAGTTTGATAGATTTTTCAGATGGAGCAGAATTGCCACCATATCATGAAGATTATTTGCCTGGAACTGGACTAGATCCACTTTTTTAAAACATAAGAAATGCTCGTCGTCATTTTTCACATATTCTTTTTCCTCATGTGTCATGTTCAATCGTCATGTTAATATGAAACATGTAGATTTTACAAGAGTTTATGAAAGTATGTCGCCAAATTAAATCATAAAATCGTCATTTTTGCAAGTGCAAAAATGGACAAGACACCATGGAAAGCATAGATTTTTCTTGTGAAAAATCGCATTCATGGTGTCCAACATCTTATGCTCATTTAAATAAAAGATAGTTTGGCATATAGTTTTTAAAAAAAATGACGACAAAAAAATCAAAAAATTGATTGGGGGGATATGTATGTATATAAAACGTATTACTTTTAGAATACCAATAGATTTGTATACAAAAGTAAAGATATTAGCAAATCAAAATTGTATTAGTTTTAACAAACAGCTCATAGAGTTAGTTGCTTTTGGAATACGTGCATTTTTAGAAAAAGCCCAAGAAACAACTGTATTGAAAGATGAGGGTTTACAAAATGAATGAAGAAAAAATTAGGCGTAGAACGATTCGACTGTCGCCGTTTGTTGATGAAGAACTTAATGAAATTGCTAAAAAAAATAAAATGAGTGTAAATAAATTAATTGGGGAATTAATTGTATATCACATAAATGAATTAGATAAAATTAATAATGTGAGCAATGTAGCAGTTATTTTAAATAATTTAGACAATCTTCAAAAAGAAGTAGTAGATTTACAAAAAAAATGTAATTGGCTAAATATATTAGTAAGACAGATATTTGTGAATAGTGGTTTTGCCAGAAATCAAAATTTTAAAGAAGATGAGGTTTATCAAAATTTTGTAAGGAATTATTATAATGAGCGATACGAAAAGAAATTCGACTCCTAAAATTATTTTTACTTGTAGATATAGATTGGCTTTAACTAATCCTGATAATAAGGTTAGTAGTTCATTCCATGAAAAAAATATGATAAAAGACATTAAAAGAATGACTAATTATTATAGAGATCCAAAAAAAGAAATTGTAAGTATGATAGATTATTATAGGGGGAGTAAGCAGGATAAAATAGTGAATCTTGTTTTAGAAGACGGACATTATGCTACTGAAAATGAATTACAAAAATTTCAAATTCAAATGTCAAATGCAATTAAGAATTCTAACCTGTATAAGGGAGTGGTAAGTTTTGATTCAGATTGGCTTATAAAGGCCATTAATATTCGTGAGTTAGAAAAAATAATTGCTAAAGAAGTTATGCCGAAATTTTTGCGAAAATGTGGTTTTGTAGATATGAAAAAAATGCGTTATTGTTTTTCTTTTCATGGTAATACAAATCACATACATTTACACATGGCTTTTGTAGAAACTGCACCTAATCATATCAATAGAGATGGTAAGATATTATATCGTAGAAAAGGAAAAATAACTTCTGATGAAAAGAACTTTTTTAAGAATGAATTGTTAATATCAATAGAACGACATAAAGTTATGAGACCATTATTAATGGAAGTAAATCAAGAAATTGATGAGTTCAAAAAATATTTTGACGTTCAGGATAAAAATTTTATTCTTAAAAATATTTCTGATATTAAATTAGAAGAGAAAATTGTGAAATTAGGTTTCTTAGTTTCTGAATATCGTAAAGATAATAAATTTAAAAAAGTAAAATATGGTTCTATAAAAAACAACGCGATAGGTAAGGAAATAAAAAAAATAACGAAAGAAATCAAAGAAGAGTTATTTAGAAATAAGGATTCAGAATTGTATAAACAGCAATTAAATGTGCAAAATTCTTTAAATAAACTTACAGATTACTACAAAATTTTAAATAAGGAAAATCATATTGAAGAGAAAGTGAAAAATAATAAATTAGTGTTAGATAAACAAAAGTATATAGAAAGTTATGTGCTAAATGCAATTGTTAATCATGCGCTTTTCAGATGTAATCGTCTACAAAATATTGTAAAGACTAAAAATACAAAAGATTGCATTACTTTGGATGATTTGTTGCAAGAGCTTGCTTATGAAAAATCGAGAATATATAAAAACAAAAATTTAAAATTACTAATTTTACAAAATTATTTCAATACTTCTGTGAATACAAAAAAAGTATTTTTGAAACAGGAAGTTATTAATGCTGTAAAAAATTTGAACCGAGAAATTGATGAAAGTGCAAAAGAGTTTCATCAATTATTTGTTAATGATGATTATAAAAGATAATAAACGTAAAGGGGGAATATCATGGAAAAAGAAGATTTAATAAGATTTAAAGAGTTATCGGATAAGGCAAAAAGTTCATTATTGTATTATCTTGCTTTTAGAACATGTTATGATGTAGATCCAAATATGAGTGATGAATTTGTGTTACATATAAGTAAGCTAGCATATCAATGCTGGCTTGAAGATGAATATACAAAAAGTGGAATAGATGACTATGCCTCGCTTATTTCTGAGTTTGTATGTTCTAATCAATTAAGCCTTTCAGATTTAGAAAATATATCTATTTATGATATTGTTGATTGTGTAGTAAATGAAAAGGATTTTGATGAATTACTGCATTTTGATGTTAGTGAAATGAAATATTGTTTTACAACAAAGAATGATAATAAGGTGTTTCTTGACGAAGCAAAGCAATGTTGCTGTGAAATTGCTCCAAATGGAAAGTTAGTTTTTCGGAGTGCACCCATGATAAATTTTAGCTCTGATGTTTTTCAGTATTACTTAGCAGAAAATAATTTTAAAATGATTTCTATGTATATGCACTTATACATTAGAAAAAGGTTAAAAGAAAAAAACTTAAAAGAGTATTATAAGTCTGGAGTAAAGAACTATGAGAAGTATTGCAAGACTCACAATATTCTAAGTAGAGATATCACAGAAGCAACAGGTACAAACGAAGATATAGATTTGATGAGTGAAGATAAAATATATACTGATGAAAATAAGTTAAAAAAATTACAAAAAGAATTAAAAACAACTGATGATATACATGAACACTATTCATACGTAGCCTCATTAAATAATGGAACGGATTATTATTATGATTACGCAAATGAAGAATATGTGGGAATAGATAAAAATAATGTAACAAAAACTTTTGAAGACGAGCCTCTTTTTTTCTTAGGAGAATTATTGCCAAATAATAAATTTGTTTATGTTAAAAAAGAAGAGCTAGACAAATTATGGAATGCTCTAGATGAGGAATACGAAAAGTCCGTTAAGACATTGGATATATCTGATCGATTAGCCAAAGATAATGTGAACAAAATTTTAAGTAAAGTATTAAATTACATGGATATGAAAGAAATTAAAGAGCCTTTAAATTCGTCTATGGCATTGCATGTAAGAATAATAGATTGTTTAAATACAGAGCACAAAAAATATTTAATTTCCCAATCAGAACAATACCAAAAGTTAAAAAATATGGAGTTAGAAAAATGATAGAAATTATTTTATCTATTGTGATAATGGTTTTAATTTTGTTTCTTTTTTCAGCATTAAAAATATCTTCTATGTGTTCGCATGATGAAGAATTGGACAATATGCAAAAAATACTATTTGAATGGAGTGATAGAAATGAGCAATGAAGATACGAAAGAACAATTATATGATAGTATACGACCTAGAGAACGTTGGATTTTAGATTGCTGTTATTTTTATGATTACTCTATGGATCCAAAATTAATTCGAGCGATTTTTCTTCAATCTCAAGCTTGTTTTAATATTTCTGGATTATCACATAGCAAACAATTTTATGTGGACTTTATTGCTAGAAATGTAGTAAAATATAAAATACCTTTTTTAGAGCTTATGGAAATGGATTCTGAACAAATAGTAGATTGCGCTGTTAAAGGATACAGCTTTGAAGACATACTTGATTATGATTCAAATTTAGAATATGCTTTTACTACAAAAGATGATAAACGTGTTTATTTAAATGATGATGGCTTTTTTGTTAAAGATAATAACGGTGAAATTATTGAGAAACCAAATGGTATGGTGGATCCTGTTTATGATTTGTTTACATATTATCTAGGGGAAGACATGATAAAATCAATGTCCATGAGAACACATGCTAATATACGTTCTGTTTTAAAAGAAGAAATTTTTGGGGACGACTTTTTAGAAAAAGAATATGAAAATGGCATAAAAAATTATAGAAAATTTTGCAAAGAAAGAAATATTCTTAGTTATGATATAAATAAAGCTTTGTTTACGAAAAATGATATGGATATTTTTGAGGAAGATAAAATATACAGTCCTCAAAAGAAAGAGAATTTTTTAAAGGGCTTGCTACATGAATTAGGTGAAAATAAAGTAAATAAATATAAATACATAGCTTCGTTTACTAATAATGTAGATTACTATCGTGATTTAAGCAATGGGAAATATTTAGCTATAGATGCAAATAAAATTATGAAAGAATTTGATAATAATTCACTTTTTTTACTTAAGAATATTGGAAAGAATGAAGATTTTATTTTTTTAGAAAAAAGTGAAGCTGAAAAAATAGCAGAGGAATTAAGTTTGGAAGTTTTTAAGGAAACTTCTTTTTGTGATACTCATTTAAGTGCCGTAAAAAGTTTTTTAAAAGCGGTTGATTATAAGGAATTAAAGGTTTTTGACAACATGGCTTATACATTATTAAAAAAAATGTGTTTACTGGAAGAAAATAAAATAAAAAAAGATAAAAAATCAACTAAAGAAAAAGAGCTATAAAAAGATCTAGAGGGGGGAAATATAATGGATTTTACTAGACTAAATAATGAATTTTTGAATATGCAAAAAAAATTAGAAGATAATGAAATATGTATAAAAAAATTAAAACTTTTTATAAAAAGTATAGATAAAGAAATCATAAAATTGGAAGCTAAAAGAAAAAATGAAAAAGATGTAGTACAAAATGCGATTTATTGTAGCATTATAGAAATCAAAAAAAATTATAGAAAGGAACTTGAGAAAATTTTGAGTATAGAGGTTAAAGAATAGAAGGTATGTTTGATAATTTATTAGTAATCATCTTTTTGATTGTCATACTTTTAATTTTAATGTGTTGTGTTGAACCATGGCTTTTTAAACAAAAACTGCAAAATAAAAATGAGCATGGATCTGCGAGATGGTCAACAAGAAAAGAGATTAAAAAAAATTTTAGAAAGTCAAATCTTACCAACATAAAAGAGGTTGGTTTTCCTATTTTTTTTGATAGAAATCTAAAGCATGTATGGTTTGACACAGCAACTCCACATTGGGTGTATTTAGGTTCATCTGGTTCTGGTAAATCTTCTACAAGTGTAATACCTTTTTGCTCCTTTTTAGCAAATTCAAAGATTAAACGTTCTGCTTTTATTACTGATCCAAAAGCAGAAGTTTTTAATAAAACCAGTAAAATGTTTTTTGATAAAGGTTATAAAGTTTTAACTATTGATTTTAGGGAGCCAGAAAAATCTCAAAAAATCAATTTACTTGAACCCTGTATAATTGAATATGAATCGTATATGGAGCATTTAAAAAAATCAGATAAAATTCAAAATTATATTGAAACTTTAACCAAAAGAAAAAAGGTTCTTATCAAAGAAGATGATTATATATCTAAAAATTTTTTAAAACTTTCCTCAGATGAAACAATAAATTTAGAAAGTTATAAAAGAAATCTAAAAAATAATCTTGATTTAATGAATTTAGAATTAGAATCTACTAGTAATGAACAAATGAATGAGGAAAATCTTTCTATGTCTCATTATGCAGAATGTAATAGATTGATTGGTTCCATTAGTTCTATGATTATGAGTGAAAAAAATGCAAAAGATCCCTTTTGGAATAATAGTGCTAAAAATTTACTTGAAGGAATAATAGGGGTATTTTTAGAAGATTATAAAGACGGAAAAATTTCTCGGGAACAAATAACTTTAACTTCTATAAAAAAATTTCAAAATAGTACAATGACGGAAGAAAATTCAGAATATTTTAAACAATATATTGAGCAAAAAAAATATGGCTCCAAAAGTAAGGATAGTTTACTTTCAATATTATCGTCATCTGAGAATACATATAAATCAATTACTTCTGTTTTTAATGAAAAAATGGCGATATTTGATGATATTAATGTTGCTAATATTACCAGCACTAGTGATTTTGATTTTGATATATTAGGAAAAACGCCAGCAGTCCTTTATGTGATTATTCCAGATGAGGATGCTACCTATTTTGGATTAGTTACTATGCTTGTTGGTCTAATTTATAAGGAATTGGTAAAATTAGCAAATTCTCAAGACAACAAAATACTACCAATTCAAATTGATTTTTTATTAGATGAATTTGCAAACTGTCCTCCTTTCCTAGATCCAGGAATCGAAAAAATGGTTAGTGTTGCTAGAAGTAGAGGAATGAGATTTCATTTATATATTCAGAGTTTTTCACAACTATATAGTGTTTATGGAAGGGATATAGCTCAAGCTACATTAGATAATTGTGGATTGTGCTATTTGAAAACAAATACTCAGGAAACAGCTGATGAAATTAGTAAGAGATTAGGAAATTATACGACAGAAACAAATTCTATCAATTATTCTTTTAGTACAACACATCCAAGTGGTAGCAAAAGTTCTAATTTAATTGGACGTCAATTACTAACAGCTGACGAAGTTAAGCAGTTACATTTTAAGACTATCATTTTTCCTGTTGTGGGACATCCCATTTTTAGAGATACAGTTTTTTATAAAAAGTTCAAGTGTTATAAATCAGGTACGATTGATAGGCAAAAAACACATTTAAGCCAGTTAGAAAATACATATTATACTGTAGACGATATTAAATCAAAAAGATTTAAACATTTGAATTCCACAGGAAGAGAAGAATTGGTGCAAAAAAAGGAATTAGACAATCTGGTTACAAATATTAAATCAGAATTTGAAATGTTAAAATATAATATTGATTTTGTTGAAAAAGAAAATAATGTAGTTTGCGTGATAGGATTTTATAATCCTTTGTCTACCAATAAAATTTTCAATATTACACAGCTCATAGATGAAGAAAAATACGAATGGAAAGTAAAGAGTCATGACATTGAAGAAAAGTTTGCAACAGAGTTAGAAATTACATTAATATAGGGGGTGATTAGTTATGTATATAAATAATTTAGGAAAAATAATTCGCTCTGAGCGTAGAAGTTGGGGAATGAGTAAAAGAAAGTTAGCTAAATTATCATATACTGATGTAGAAACGATTGAAGATATAGAATCTGGAAAAGAAAAAAATCCAGATTTTTTTCTTATGCTAAAAATTTGCGACATATTGGAAATAAGCGTTTTTACTTTATTAAAAGAAAAGAACTTTTTGAAAGGAGAATAGATATATGAGAAAGGCATTAATGTTAGGTGTTGTATTTTTTTTAATAGGATTTACTATATTAAGTTTTAGCGTTTATCAGGATATACAATATGCACATGAAGATGAAAAAATGTTAGAAGATTTTTTTGCATCTGAATATCAATCCGATAATGTAAATATGAGTAAAAATGATTCAAAAACAAATGATTCTGAAAATTATATCAATTCCTATCTTGCAGTAATAGAAATACCGAGTTTGAATTTAAAGACTGGAATAGTTATGAGTAATTCTTCTTTCACTACGATGGACCGAAATGTAAGCATATATCCAACTTCAACTATGCCAGATCAACACGGAAATTTTATTTTGTTTGCTCATAGCGGGAATAGTCGAACTTCTTATTTTAAAAACATTTGGAATTTGAAAATAGAAGATGAAATCTATATTTATTATCATAATGTTAAATATGTTTATAAGGTTTCTAACGTTTCAGAAGTTTCTATGTATAATAACAAACCAATAGAGAATGAAGGCAAAGATAAAATTACATTGATTACATGTAATCCGCAAGACAACAGTGTTCGAATAGTTGTACAGGGGGAAAAACATGAATGATAAGGACACTCTTCTTAAATTTATAAAATTTGCTTCTCAATTTTACAAAGCAAGTTACTATAGCTATGATAATGTTTTAAATTTGTATAATTTAACTGATGGTAAAGGCAAAAAGTTTGCTACATATGATGATTGGAATCGTAATGGTAGACGTATAAAAAGAGGAGAACACGGGTATCGTATATTAACAGATAATCAATGGAAAATAGTAGTTTTTGATATATCACAAACTTGGGGAAGAACTATAAATTTTTCATTATTTAATAAAAGGAAAACACCAGTAATTCTTGAAAATCTGATTAGTGAATATAATTTAGATAATCTTGATAAAAATGATGAAGAAGATAAAAATTTTTATAAAACAATTTATGATATTAGTCTTAAAATGATTGATAAAAAGCAATATGGGTTTTCTGATTCAGAAAAGTCATTTGTATCATGTGTAACAGCATTATTAGTTTTAAATCGATGTGATTATATTATTGATAACTTAGCAGATGAATATTTATTTTTGAATGGCAATGATAATAATTCCTATTTATTAGATACAGCATATTATTTTTATAAAAACTTAATGTTTAAAATCAAAGATTTAGAAAAAAAATTAGAACCTTTAGAAAAAAGTCCTATTCAGTTAAGTGAAGAGAGTAGTGAAGAAATCAATCAAGAACGAGAACCAATAATTGCTTTGCAATCTTCACTTTTTTCTTTAGAGGAGTCAGAAGAAGAGAAAGAGCTAAAACATTTGTTAAAAAACGGAAATAATTTTTCTAAAGGTGATCAAGTAATTTATCGTATTATAACAACAGTTTCTGATAAAAAAGAAGCAATAAAAAAATTAAAAGAGTCTTTTGGAACAGGTGGTTATTCTTATACTTATTTAGATGGAGAGAGTGGTTTTGTTGATTATGATTCAAAAGGAATAACTATTTATCCTAATGATGAATATGAGTTGCCAATGGAATATAATTGGGATAAAGTATATGAATTTTATCAAATTTTAATTGCTAATAGAGAGTTTCCAGAAAAAAATCTTTTACGAAAATTAGAAAACCTAGAATCGAATAAAAGTAAAATATTAAATAATGTTTATCATATAACCGATTTGGATATGGCTTATCAATTTTTAGATATTGTGTATGACAAATATCCTTTAGATGAACTGAAAGAGCTAATTGATAAAATAGATAATGATAAAAGATTTATTGAGAATTATTATGAAACTTTGGAAGATATAGAGCAAGCTACCAATCTATTAGATAATCTTATAGAAAGCAAAAAAATTAAAAAAGAAGATGTATTTTCGATAAAAACAACACAAGCTGAATATCCCCAAAAAGAAATTACAATTTCACTTTCTCCATTTTCCAAAATAAAAAGTGTATCTAGTAAAAAAGAGAAAGAACAACAAGTTTTGGATTTATTTGAAAGTGATAGTTCCCAAGAAGAAAACTCCATTGATCAACAAGAACCATTTTATCAAGTAGTTGAACAAACAAATACTCCTACAAGCGACGTTGAGCTATCTGACAAAGAAATAGCTTCTTATGATACTGATAGAAACAAATTAGATAATCATGAAGAAAAAGAAATTTCAAACAGCAATTATTATATTGAAAATAATATTACATATGGTAGTGAAAAAACAAAGTACAAAAACAATGTTGCAGCAATTAGACTTTTAAAAAAATTGGAAAAAAACAATGAAATGCCCACTAAAGAAGAACAAGATATTTTAGCAAAATATTCGGGTTGGGGAGGAATAGCAAGTGCATTTTCTTCTACACGTAATGATTGGTCTAATGAATATGAAGAATTAAGAGGATTATTAATTAATGGCGAAGATGAAACGGATTATGAAAAGGCACGTGAGTCAACTCTAACATCTTTTTATACTCCAAATAATGTAATTAAAGCAATGTGGAAAATAATTGAAAAATTTGGTTTTAGAAATGGTAATATTTTAGAACCCTCAATGGGTATTGGAAATTTTTTTGGAAATATTCCTAAACAATTCGAAAAATCAAAACTTTATGGTATTGAACTTGATAATATTAGTGGTAGAATCGCTAAAATGTTATATCCTAACGCGAATATAGAGATAAATGGGTATGAAGAAACCAATTTTCAAGATAATTTTTTTGATTTAGCGATTAGTAACATTCCATTTGGAAATTTTTCGGTTTTTGATAGAAAATATAAAAATAGTAATTTTTTGATTCATGATTATTATTTTCAGAAAACTTTAGATAAGCTTCGAGCAGGAGGCATTGTTGCTTTTATAACTTCCACAAGTACTTTAGATAGAGCTGATAACAGCATACGAAAATATATTGCTGAACGTGCAGAATTAATTGGCGCCTTTCGTTTACCAAATACCACATTTCAAGAAATAGCCAACACTAAAGTATCATCAGATGTGATTTTTCTTAAAAAAAGAGACAAATTGGATTTGTCTACTAATCCTTCATGGTTAAATGTTAGTCAGAATGAAGATGGAATTCCTATAAATAATTACTACTTAGAACATCCAGAAATGTTACTCGGAAAAATGGAGTTTGACGCTTCCATGTATGGTAACGAAAAAAATACTTCGTTGCATTCATTTGATGATGTTACGCTTGATGAGTTGTTAGATAAAGTGGTTGACTCTTTTAAATCAAACATTTATACTCAGGTTGAGTTAGAAGACAAAAATCAGCAAGACATCATTCCAGCACTTCCTAACCTAAAAAATAATGCTTATGTATTAATAGAAGACACATTATATCAGAGAAATGATTCAATTATGATTCCACTAAAAAATCAAGAAGGAAAAATAGCCAGTCGTATCAAAGCTATGATAGGGGTACGTGATAAATTAAAAGAAGTATTTGATGTTCAATTGCGTGATGGAAGTGATGAGGAATTAAGTATAGCTCAAAAGCAGTTAACAATTGAGTATGACTCTTTTGTTGAAAAATATGGTTTTCTTAACAATAAAGCAAATTTACAGGCTTTTTCCGACGATCCAGATTGTTATCTGATTTCTTCTATCGAAGATGAATATAAAGAAAATGATATTGTACTTTACAAAAAGGGGGATGTATTTTTTAAGAGAACCGTTAGAAAATCAAAAGACTTATTGCAGGCTGAAACTCCAATGGAAGCACTAACAATTTCCATTCATGAACGAAATTATGTTGATTTATCATTTATGAAGAGCCTTATTAATATGAGTGAAGATCAAATAATAGAACAATTAGATGGCATTATTTATAAAGAACCGACAATATCTAAAGAACGTGGTGAAGATTTTTGGGTGGTAGCTGATGAATATTTATCAGGAAATGTCAGAGAAAAGTTAAAACAAGCAGAATTATTAAATGAGAACGGTTCTTTGGATAAAAATATAGAAGCCTTAAAAGCAGTGCAACCTGAAGAATTGACAGTGGATGATATTGATATTTCTTTGGGGGCCGTGTGGATTCCTCCGAGAATCATAAAAAAGTTTTGTATTGATTTATTAGATATTTCATATTACTACCGAGATTATTTGTTTGTTGATTACGTACCTGAAACCAATTTATGGGTATTACAAAGATCAGGAGTTCAATTTGATAGTGAGGTAAAAAATACCAAAACTTGGGGAACAAAAAGAGCAGACGCATTAACACTTATTAAGTGCTCTCTTAATTTAAAAAATATTTCTGTTTACGATAAAACTGATGATGGTGCATCTATCTTTAATCCTAAAGAAACTGCTATAGCGCGTGAAAAGCAAAATGAAATTAAAGAAGAATTTAACAACTGGATTTTAAAAAATGAATATGTAAAAAATGAACTGGTAGAAATTTATAATGAAAAATTTAACTCAATTCGTTTGAGAGAATATGATGGATCATACTTAGAATTTAAAGGAATGGCCACAAATATAAATTTAAGAACTCATCAAAAAAATGCTATTGCTCGTATTTTACTAGGAGGGAATACACTACTGGCTCATAGTGTAGGAGCTGGAAAAACTTTTGAGATGGCTGCAGCATGTATGGAATTGAAACGCTTAGGAATTGCCAATAAACCAATGATTATAGTTCCCAATCATTTAACAGAACAATGGGGAAAAGAATTTGTAAGATTATATCCTTTTTCTCACATTCTGGTTGCAACCAAAAAAGATTTTCAGAAGATTAATCGCCAAAAATTTATGACTCGTATAGCAACAGGGGAATGGGATGCAGTAATAGTCGGACACAGTTCCTTTGAAAAAATACCAGTTTCAAAAGAACTACAATTAAACCATATTAATAATGAAATAAAAAATATAGAAATGGCAATCGAACGACTTAAAATGGAACATGGCGAAAGATTTAGTGTAAAAAAAATGGAAGCTATGAAAAAAGGTCTAACTAAAAAGTTTCAAAAATTATTGAGTGAAGAAAAAAAAGATGAAACCATTAATTTCGAGCAATTAGGTGTGGACTATTTATTTGTTGACGAAGCACATGAATTTAAAAATTTAGCTCTATTTTCTAAAATGACCAATGTGTCTGGTATTAGCTCTGTTGCCAGTCAGAAAGCTAGCGATTTATATATGAAAATTAGATATTTGGATTCATTAAAACCAAATAATTGTGTTGTATTCGCTACAGGAACACCAATCTCAAATTCAATTGCAGAACTGTATACTATGCAAAAATATTTGCAATATAACACTTTAAAACAAATGGGACTTGAGTATTTTGACAGTTGGGCTAGCGTTTTTGGACAAACTATTACAACATTAGAACTATCCCCTGATAATGGTGGATTTAGAAATAAAACTAGATTTGCAAAATTTAATAATGTTCCAGAGTTATTAAATTTGTTTAAAAATATTGCTGATGTTCAAACAGCTAAAACATTACAGTTGCCAGTTCCAAAGCTGAAATTTAATCGTTATGAAATTATTTCGGCACCAAAAAGTAATGAGCTATCACAGTATATTGAAGAATTGGTACGACGTAGTGAGGATATTAAAAATAATGTTGTAGCTCCATATGAAGATAATATGTTAAAGGTAACGAATGATGGTAGAAAAGCTGCACTAGATTTGCGATTAATAGATGAAAATATGCCTGATTTACCTGATAGCAAAATAAATTTAGCAGTTAATAATATAACCCAGATATATAACGATACTAAGAAAGACAATTTAACTCAATTAGTATTTTGTGATTTATCTACACCTAAAGCAGACAAGAGTTTTAATATTTATGATGATATTAAAACTAAGCTTATCAAAAATGGAGTAGAGGAAAATGAAATAGCATTTATTCATGATGCTGATACTGAACAAAAGAAAGCTGAATTATTTGAAGATGTACGGACAGGTAAAATAAGAATACTTCTAGGCTCAACCTTTAAAATGGGTGCTGGAATGAATGTTCAAAACAAATTAATTGCATTGCATCATTTAGATTGTCCATGGAGACCTAGTGATATAGAGCAGAGAGAAGGTCGGATACTTCGTCAGGGAAATGAAAATGAAGAGGTTCAGATTTTTCGATACGTAACGGAAAGTTCATTTGACGGATATTCCTATCAATTAATTGAAACTAAAGCCAACTTTATTAATCAAATTATGACTTCTAATGTTAGTGCTAGAACCATGGAAGATGTTGATAATAGTGCTTTAAGTTATTCTGAAGTTAAAGCTATTGCAACTGGAAATCCACTCATTATGGAAAAGTTTAAAGTTGAAACTGAATTAAAACAAATTACCCTATTAAAAGCCAAATATGATTCATCTAAAAAAGAAATGGAAAATGACGTATTAATAAATTATCCTAAAGAATTGAATGAACATAAACAAATTTTAAAATTAATTGAGCAAGACTTGCCATTGGTAGTTGATACATCAGGCGAAAATTTTTGCATAGAAATCATGGGGACGGTATATGATGAACGTTCTAAAGCTAGTGAAAAGTTTGCAACATTAAATTCTATCTTAAAATTAGAGGAAAGAGTTCTTGGACACATTAGTGGTTTTGAAATAGTAGGAAGTAAAGACCAAGTTATGAATTTATCTCACTTTTATTTAAAGGGGGCATACAAATATCCAATAGAAACATCATCTAGTTCTTT
This sequence comes from uncultured Bacilli bacterium, assembly GCA_944363675.1. Lineage (GTDB taxonomy): Bacteria > Bacillota_I > Bacilli_A > RF39 > UBA660 > Ventrenecus. The sequence continues at coordinate 24,771 of CALVUT010000040.1, forward strand.
AGGAAACATCATTAAAATTGAAAATGTATTAAAAAATATTGAAAATCGCAAAACTATTGAAATAGAAACGATTGATAAAATTAATAAAAAATTAAGCCAAACGCAAGAAGAGTTAAAAAAACCGTTTAATAAAATAGAAGAATTAAAAGAATTATTGTTGAAAAAAAATAAAATATATAAAGAATTAGGAATTGATCAAGACGAAGAACAAATAATGTTTGATAATGAATTAAATGCAAAACAATATGAACTAGATTTATAAAAATATTTTTGCTAAATAGTACTTGATTTTTTTGGGGATTTGAGTGATAAATTGTTTGAAACAAAAAAGCGTTTTTAGACTGTTTATAAGATTGTGATTTAGAGTAATGCCAGCGTTTTATCTACTGGACGTCATAAAATTAATCAACGTAATACGGGCTTAAAAATGCTTCTGAAGGAGGAAGATTATGAAAGAAAAAATTAGTGAGCAAACAAAAGATGCAGTAATTCAATTTAGAAAGCTGGAGGATTCTAATAAGCTTTACTTTATGAGTGTAATATTAAACCACTTGACGAATGGTTTAATTAATGATGGAAATTATTTAGATAGTGATACTGCTTATGATAATAACAAATTAGTGTTAGACTCAAACAGTATTAATTTTGATGATCCTATGAAACTTGCAACAGAACTATTAATTTTAGCAGCTAAAAAGGAAAATATAACTTTGGATCCGAATGGTATTGATATAGAACCATATGTAAAAAATAAAAAAGCAATAGAACCAGGGCTGTCATCTTTTTACAAACTGAAATTATATGACAAAATAGATTTTTTGATGGAAACGTTATATGACATATCAGAAATTGATGAAGTAGAAAAAACAGAATTTGATTTTAATGAATTAATTCATGAACTATTAAATTATCAAGAAGAATATTTTGGCTTTGATGAAGAAAATGAAACAATGTTAGAAACATAGTGAAATGTATGATTTATGCCGAGAAAATCCATTGACAATAGGCATTTAAAATTTGTCATGCTAAAAGCAAAAGCAACATGTTTTTTGTTGCTTTTGTCGTAATTAACAGAATTTTAAATGGGTTCCTGTTGTCAATGGAGGAATTGGAATAAATGGATTATAAAAATTTAAAAAAGTTGTTATGAAGATTTGATATGGGTATGTAATACTGGCTGTTGAGGGGGGTTGGTATTATGAATTACGGAGAAAGAAGTGATAAATATAAGGAAATAATTGAGGAATACGTTTATATGAAAACTATGCTATCACAAATTAGCATGGTAATAAGTGAAGAAGAATATAAAAGAATAAAAAAATTAATCGACGAAAATTATTTAAAAAAAATAGCATTATATATCCCGTATCAAGACTTTATATCATCTAAAAAAATTTTAGTGAGTGTTTGATTTCAATATTATAGAAAGGTTATGAATAATATGGAAGATAAAACACTTAAAACAAAAGAAATTAATTTTGATGAATTAAAAGAAGGTAAAAATGTAATAACTAAAGAATTTGCACAATCTTATACGAAAATGCGTTTAAAGGTAGCTGCATATGTTAGAGTAAGTACTGATTTTGAAGAGCAACAAACAAGTTTTCATTCTCAATATGTATATTATGATGGATTAATTAAGCAAAATCCAAACTGGGAATTTGCAGGAATATATGCTGATGAGGGTCTTTCTGGTACACAAACCAAAAATCGCGATTCTTTTAATAAAATGATAAAAGATGCGCTTAATGAGAAAATCGACATGATTATTACAAAGTCTATTTCAAGATTTGCTAGAAATACTGTAGATACACTAAATATTGTAAGGTTGCTGAAATCACATAATGTTGATGTATTTTTTGAAAAAGAAAATATACATACTTTTTCTGTTACTAATGAGCTCTTTTTAACATTGTATAGTGCGTTTGCTCAAGCAGAAAGTGAATCTATTTCGGAAAATATGAAGTCTGGATTGCAAATGAAAATGAAACGTGGAGAATATGTTGGATGTCCTGAGTGTTATGGCTATGATTGGAATAAAGAAGCAAAAACTTTGGAGATTAATACTGAAAAAGCTAAAATCGTTAAAAGGATTTTTGAAGAATATGCTCGAGGATATGGTTCTGGCAGGATTTGTAAAGGATTAAATAATGACAAAATACTTAGTCCAACTGGAAAAAGATGGAGTCCATCTACCATTCGAAGATTACTATTTAACGAAAAATATTTAGGTGATCTTTGTACTGGAAAAACCTTTGTTGAAAGCCCTGTAACTCATAGAAAGAAAATGAATCAAGGTCAATCTAAACAATGGTATACGGAAAACAAACATGAAGCAATTATCTCAAAGGAGTTGTGGATGAAAGCACATGAAATGTATAAAAAAAGAAGCGATAAATCTAAAAATCATCGTGATAAATATAGTAGAAGATACGCTTTTAGCAGCAAGATTTATTGCGGATTTTGTGGAGAACGATTTGTAAGAAGATCTTATATAAAAAATAAAAAAGATATGAACAGTGAAAGAGTAATATTTTGGGGATGTAGAAGTCAATTTCATGAAATCTCTTGTGAGAATAAAATTAAATATAAAGATGAAGAGCTAAAAAAAATGTTTGTGTTTTTATTTAATCAATTATATAGTGATAAAGATAAATATGTAAAACAGTTTTTACATTATGTAGATACAGTATTGAATAAAGATAACATAGAAAAAGAAATTTATTCATTAGAAAAAGAACGTGATATGATTGTACAAAAACAATCAAAACTATTGGATTTAGCCCTAGACAATAAAATATCTAAACAAGTTTTAGATAGTAAAATGGCTGAATTAGATATAAAACACGAAGAAATAAAAGAGGCTTTAGAAAAATTACATCAACATTCTCAATTGAAAAGTGAAAAAATTGCACAAATGAATAAGATAATTAGTATAATTGAAGAAAAACGCGAATTAAAAGAATTTGACGATGACATATTTGAAGCTTTAGTAGATAGGATTGTGATTGGAAAAAAATTAGATGATGGTACTTTTGATTACAAAAGCATACAATTCATTTTAAAAACATCTGAAATAATTACGAATGAAGATATAAAAGGCTTGATTTCAGAGAAAATAAATGATAAATTTAGTACGTATAATGAATCCTTGCGCGTAACGAGCGAGGATAAAAAAACTGGCTTGACTGCATATAGGTGCGCCAAGCGATTATGGTTACGCAACTGATGGCAGTAGTCTAGATAATATGACTATACAAGAATGCTGGGAATTTCCTTTGGCTAATTGGGATGGATTGTGTTCGGCTCATTGGATGCCTTATTCGACTTGGACTATCACTCCTTCGTCAAGCAATTCGACTGCTGTTTTTTCCAGTGGGGACAGTGGCCAATTGGACTCTATGAGGGTGAACTATTCTTCCATTTTTGGCTTTGGAGGCGGTATTGGGGCAACTCCTGTAGTTTATCTTTCTGCTAATGTAAGAATTGTTTCTGGAACAGGAACTGAAGATGATCCGTACATTTTATCTATTGGGTAGGATCATTAATTACAAAGTATCAAGACAAGCAACCTGTATTTCAATGAATAGAATGAAGTGACATAGGAGGAAAAAGAAAAAGCAAATGAAAATAAAATATTTTTAGGTATCTCTATTTTAATGATTTTAGGAAGTATTATAGCTATAGGAAATAGACCAGTTCATAATTTTATTGAATATGATGAGAATACTACCTTAGCTTTATTTGATGAAAATGGCGAGAAGATTGACAAAGTTCCTTCTAAAGATAGTGGATACACATTAGATACGGAAAGATCTGGTTGTTCGAATGGAAGCATTTCTTGGGATGCTGAATTCTGGAGTCCTATTGTTACTGTAAATAGTGAAGTAAATGGCAGAGTAAGTTGTATTCTATATTTTAAAGAGATAACTGCTTATGATAAGTGTATTATGGAATATGGGAGTGATTCGGCGCAATGTAATATTTTAGCTGATTTAGATGAAGAAGTTTGTCCAACAGTAGATGAGAATGGCAACGTTTTAGTAAGTTCTGCTGAAAGTGAAAATGGTTATTTATGTAGTGTGCCAGATGATTATGGCACAAGTTATTATTACCGAGGAAATGTTACAAATACTAAATACTATCTATATACAGGATATAATTACTGGGCTATGACACCAGCTAGTTATGTAAATGGTAATGCGATTGCTCGTTACATTGATGCTAGCGGTTTTGGAAGTAACTATGATGAAGTCTATGAATCATATGGTATTAAACCTGTCATAAATCTAAAAGCAAATAGTCTAAAATCTGGCGATGGAACAATGGAAAATCCATACAGTATACTTTAGTTAATAGGTGAGTAATTCGAATATGCTTACCTTTTTCTTTTGAAAAATAAGTTTGTTCGCTAGTAATTTGCCCTGATTGATGATATACTTAAGTAGCAAGGTGGGTGATGAACATGTTTGTACCAATTAAGGTTATGACCGATTATTCTATGTTACAAAGCATGATCACTATCCCTAAACTTATACTTTTTCTCAAAAAATATCATATTCAAACTTGTGGTATCTGCGATAAAAATTTATTTGGCCTCATGGAGTTTTACACAAGTATGAAAAATGAAAACATTAAACCTTTGCTTGGGTTTGAAATTGTCGTAGACTCTATTCCGCTATACCTTTATGCCCGAAATTATAAAGGCTACCAAGCCTTACTTAAAATAAATACCTTAAACCAATCCGATGAACTTCATTTAGGCACTTTAGAGCAATTTGAGCAAAATTTAAATATCATTTTACCTTATTTATTTTTAAATCATTATAAAGATTTAAAAGAAAAATTTACGCATCTTTATATAGGCTATACAACCGAATACGAAAAGAACAACGCTAATGTCGTTACCGAAAACATTATTTTTTGTCCAAATATCAAAGCCTTTTCTATAAAAGACAGCGAATACTTAAATCTTTTGAAAGCTATTGATCTAGGAGAATCTCTAAAAGTAATGCTCAAAGAAAATTATGAAAAAAACACCTTTGAATATTATTTGAATGAAAAAATGGAAGACGATAAAACAAGCGAATTTATAGAATCTTGTACTGTGGAATTTCCTCAAAATATCCATTACATTCCCAAGTTTCAAGAAAACGTAGATTCAAACAGCTACCTTATTGCGTTAGCCAAAAAAGGTTTAGCTAAAAGATGTCAAAATAAAGTGCCAGAAGAATATAGTAGTCGTTTAAAATATGAATTATCGGTGATTCAAAAAATGGGCTTTGCTGACTATTTTTTAATTGTCTATGACTATGTAAAATATGCCAAAACCCATAATGTGTTAGTCGGTGTTGGTCGTGGTAGTGCGGTTGGTTCATTAGTGAGTTATTCTTTAGGTATAACCGATGTCGATCCTTTAAAATACCATTTACTTTTCGAACGATTCTTAAATCCGGATCGTATTACGATGCCAGATATTGATATTGACTTTGAAGAAAGTGGTCGTGAAAAAGTCGTGGCTTATGTAAAGTCACGTTATGGTGAAAATTGTGTAGCCAATATCATTACCTTTGGAACACTAAAAAGTAAACTCGTCTTAAGAAGTGTCGGGAAAGCTTTAGAAGTAAATCCTGTTGTTATCGATTCCTTCGTCAATAAAATGGATGCTAAACTAACATTAAAAGAAAACCTCATGAACAAAGATCTGGCATATTATGTAACCCAAAATCAAGAAATCAAAAGAATGGTTCAAGCTGCCTTACAAATCGAAGGATTAAAAAAACACTCTTCGACACATGCCGCCGGTGTTGTAATATCCAGTGTTCCTTTAGATGAAGTCATCCCGACTTTTTATAACGGAACAGATCTATTAACAGGGTTTACTATGAACTATTTAGAAGACATGGGCCTTTTAAAAATGGACTTCTTAGTAATTACAAACTTGACCATTATGAAAAATGTGTTAGAATTGATCTACCAAAACACAGGCCAAAAATTAGATTTAAAAAACATTAATTTAAATGATCCTAAAGTTTTAGAAACATTTGCCAAAGCAGATACCATAGGTATTTTTCAATTTGAAAGTGAAGGAATGAAAAATTTCTTGCGTAAACTAAAACCAAATAAATTCTTAGATATTGTCTCTGCAATTGCTTTATTTAGACCAGGACCTATGGAAAATATTGATACTTATATTCGTCGTAAAGAAGGTAAAGAAAAAATCACCTATCTTCATGAAGACTTAAAAGATATTCTAAGTGAAACATATGGAATTATCGTTTATCAAGAACAAATTATGCAAATTTTAAGTCGCATCGGAGGTTTTAGCTTTGCCGAAGCCGATACCGTGCGAAGAGCAATGAGCAAAAAGAAAAAAGAATTAATTGAAAGCTTTGAAGCAAAATTTCTTGCCACAGCTATCCAAAAAGGATATACAGAACAATTAGCAAAAGAAATTTACGCTTTGATCTTGAAATTTGCAAATTATGGATTTAATAAATCCCATTCAGTTGCCTATGCTATGATTGGATATCAAATGGCTTATTTAAAATGCTATTATCCTTTGTATTTCATTGCCAATTTATTAAATATGAACATTGACTCAGTGACGAAAACAAAAGAATACTTAGCTTTAGCTAAACAATCAGGAATAATGATATTGCCTCCAGATATCAATTTGAGTTCTTTAACTTATGTAACAAAAGAAAATACGTTGAGACTTCCGTTTGGCATAATCAAAAACCTAGGTGTGGAAATGTCAAAAGCCATCGTTTCCAACCGTGGATCCATTGCCTATAGTGATTTTTTTGATTTCGTAAAAAGAAACTATAAAAATGCCGTTCATCGCAACACCATTGAAGCCTTAATTAAAGCTGGAGCCTTTGATTCTTTCGGATACAATCACAACACACTAACATATAATATAGACTCAGCTTTAAACTACGCCATGTTATCGAGTGATTTAGCTGATGACTACGTCATGAAACCAACTATGGAACTACAGCCACAAGAACCAGAAGAGACTTCGCGTCAAGATGAACTGGAAACCTTTGGGTTTTATTTAAGTAATCACCCAGCCAGCAAATACATGGATAAGACTATAATGAAATTAGAAAGAATAGATAAAAATTACGATAATCGAGTCCGTTTAGTCGTGTTAATAGATCGTATTAAATCCATTTTGACCAAAAAAGGCGAGAAAATGGCTTTTGTGACAGCAAGTGACGAAACCGCTTCTGGAAACTTTGTTTTCTTCGCACCTTTAATGAAAGAATTAGAAAAAGTGAAAGTCGGGGATTTAGTGTGTATAGAAGGGCGCGTGGCCAGACGTTTTGCCGACTATCAAGTGAATGTGAATAAAGTGACAAAAATCGGTGAATAAGAATAGACAAAAAAGATAAATCGTGTTATAAGAAGGAAGGAGAGTGTATTATGCAGGATGATGTAGTAAGGTTTTTAGATAGCATTTCTTATGAAAAAGATCGGAAAAGTCTAAAAGATATAGAAATAGAAAAAGTATATTTAAATAAAGCAAAAAAATTATTTGATGTAGTCATGCGATGCAAAAGACCACTGCCGTATGAAACAGCCAGTGAACTCATACTAGCAAGTAAAAATGGTATTCATCATAAAGAAAATTGCGTAATCACATTTAAATATGATGAAATTAAAGAAGAAGATATTCTCGTTTATATGACAGAATTATTGAAAATATATAAAATGAAAAAGCCTTCTTTAGGGGGAATACTAAGTAATTTACCAACAATAGAAAATCATACGATTTCCTTTGAAGTTGGAAATAAAGCTGAAGAAGAAGATCTCAAAAGAGAGTTTTATTTTATGGAAAGTGAAATGAGTACGTTTGGATTTAATGACCTTTCTTTTACAACCGTGATGAACGAAGAACTTCAAAAAAGTATCAAAGAAGAAATTGAACGGGAGAAAAAGGAAACGACGATCAAAGAAGAAAAGCCTAAAATCGAGGGTAACCTTCTTTTAGGAAAAGAAATCCATGGCGAACCAACGGCCATTAATAATATCATGGGCGAGTCGAAAGGAATTATTTTAGAAGCTTATATTTTTGGAATAGATACTTTAGAACGTGAAACAATTAATATCATAACATTAAAAATTAGTGATAAAACAAACTCTTTACTTGCTAAAATATTCAAAAAAGACAAAAAAGAATACCAGGCAATATTGGGTTCTTTAAAAGAAGGAAACTGGTATCGCTTTCAAGGAAACGTTGAATACGACAACTTTGCCAAAGACTTTGTTTTGGGAATTCGCAATCTAGAAAAAATAGATAGCAAAGACGCAGCCAATATAGATGATGCCGAGACTCCACGAGTGGAATTACATGCCCATACTATGATGAGTGCTATGGATGGGGTCATCGATGCAACTAAACTTGTAAATTACGTTGCTAAGCTAGGGCAAAAAGCAATTGCAGTCACAGATCATAACTGTGTGCAAGCCTTCCCAGATCTTTTCCATGCAGTTGAAAAAATAAATAAAGGTAAAGAAGGTAAAGATCGCTTTAAAGTTTTGTATGGAGCTGAGATGAATATTGTTAATGATGATGTCGATTTTATCTTTAATCCTCGTGAATATCATCTTTTAGATTCAACTTTTGTTGTTTTCGATACCGAAACCACAGGTTTTTATGCCGGATCAGACCAAATGATTGAAATAGGTGCTGTTAAAATTCAAAATGGGAAAATCTTAGATCGTTTTGATGAACTGATTGATCCTCATCGTCCTTTACCAAAGAAAATTACCGAACTAACCTTTATTACGGATGAAATGCTGGCTGGTAAAGACACAGAAGAAAACGTAACCAAAAGATTTTTAGACTGGGCAGGCGATTTGCCAATGGTTGCTCACAATGCGAAGTTTGATATTTCTTTTATGAAAGCTGCTTGTACCAAATATGGTTTTAAAGAATTTGATGCTACTGTTTTAGATACGATGAGTTTGGCAAGAATGTTGCATCCTGAGTGGCCAAATCATAAACTTCAAACTTTAACCAAACGTCTTGATGTACCTTGGGATGAAGAAAAACACCACCGAGCCGACTATGATGCTGAAGGAACAGCCTTATGCTTTTATAAGATGTGTGAAGTATTAAGTAGCCGTAATATTGAAACAACAACAGATTTATTGGAAGAAGTCGATATGGATGCTTTAGTACGGTTCTCCTATCCTTTCCATGCTACTCTTATTGCCAAAGATCGAGTAGGTCTAAAAAATCTATTCAAAATCATCTCCATTGCCAACACAAAATATTTATATAAAAATGAACAGCCAAAAATTCCAAGGCGAGAAGTTGAAAAGTTAAGAGAAGGTCTTTTAATTGGCTCAGGTTGTGTAAATGGCGAGATCTTTGATAAAGCAGGCAGCAAAGAAGATGAAGAACTAGTAAACATGATGAGCTTTTATGATTATATAGAGGTTCAACCTGTCAGTGTCTTTACGCATTTAATTGGCCCAGAAAGAAAGTTTAGCAATACATATGAAGCTGAAGAATATTTAAAAAGAATTATCCGGATAGCCAAAGAAGCTGGTAAACCAGTTGTCGCAACTGGAGATGTTCATAATTTAACCAAAGAAGATAAAATCTATCGAGAAATTATCGTCAATCAAAAATTCAATGGTAAACTTCATCCTTTAAACAGAAGGGGAATGGAAGTGCCGAATATGTATTTAAAAACAACTGCCGAAATGTTGGAAGAGTTTTCCTTCTTAAGTGCTGAAGAAGCCTATGAAATTGTTGTTGAAAACACCAATAAAATTGCCGATGAAGTAAGTGAAGTTGAAGTCATTATTGATACGAAGGGAATTCCTTTCGCACCCAAAATTGATAATTCGCAAATGATCGTTACCGATATGGTTTATGCTAAAGCTAAAGAATGGTATGGCGAACCTTTGCCTTATCACATTGAAGAACGAATTGCTCTAGAACTTTACGGGGCTCCTTTTATCGAAGCTGTAAAGAAAAATGCCGAATCAGAAGAAGACAGCATCATTTATAAAAGACTTCATGACATCGTTACAAAAGGACCGGATGCTGTGCAAAAAGAAATCGCATTAAGCTTACAAAAAGAAAATACTGAATGGACAGAAGAAGATGCCTTAAAAGAAGCCAAAGGGAAAATGACCGCGATTATTGGAGCAAACTTTGACGTCATCTATTTAATTGCTCAAAAGCTCGTTAAACACTCAAATGACGAAGGATTCTTAGTAGGTTCCCGTGGTTCTGTTGGTTCCTCTTTTGTTGCCAATCTCATGGGAATTACGGAAGTAAACTCTCTTGCTCCGCATTATCGTTGCCCAAACTGTAAATTTAGTGAATTTAACGATGAAAATGGTGAGCCATTAGGTAACAATTACAAATGTGGTTTTGATCTTCCGGATTATAAATGCCCAAAATGTGGGACTTTAATGCATAAAGATGGGCATGATATTCCATTCCAAACCTTCTTAGGATTCAATGCCGATAAAGTTCCGGATATTGACCTTAACTTTTCGGATTTAAATCAAGCTAGTGCTCACGAATATACGAAAGTGTTGTTTGGTGTCGACAATGTTTATCGTGCCGGAACAATTGGCACTGTGGCCGAAAAAACCGCCTATGGTTATGTAAAAGGTTATTGTGAAAACAAAAATATTATCATGCGTAATATTGAAATTGAACGTCTAGCCATAGGATGTACAGGTTGCAAAAGAACGACAGGTCAACATCCAGGGGGAATTGTTGTTATTCCGGGATATATGGAAGTCTTTGATTTCACGCCTTTCCAATATCCTGCTGAAGACCCAACCAGTGCTTGGCGCACAACTCATTTTGATTACCATGCTATCGATCAAGATGTTTTAAAACTAGATATATTAGGCCACACAGATCCAACACAATTAAGAATGATTCAAGATCTAACCGGAGACGATATTACCAAAGTACCATTAGACGATAAAGCGACAATGTCTATTTTTACGAGTACTAAAGCTTTAGGAGTAACCAAAGAACAAATTATGTGTGACACCGGAACACTTGGTGTTCCTGAATTCGGTACGCCATTTACCATTCAACTTGTTAAAGATACCAAACCAACAACTTTTGCTGAGCTAGTAAAAATCTCTGGTTTAGCGCATGGTACCGATGTATGGCTAAACAATGCTCAAGAACTCATTCAAAAAAATGTCGTTCCATTTAGTAAAGTTATCGGTTGTCGTGACGATATCATGGTTGAACTGATGTATCAAGGCCTAGAACCATACAAAGCATTTAAAATCATGGAATTTGTTCGTAAAGGTAAAGCCAGTAAAGACCCTGAAACATGGGCAGGCTATGTCGATACAATGAAAAAAGCTAACATTCCAGAATGGTTTATCAATTCTTGTGCGAAGATTAAATACATGTTTCCCAAAGCGCATGCCGCAGCTTACGTTACCAGTGCCTTTCGAATTGCTTGGTATAAAGTACATAAACCTTTAGTTTACTATGCTACGTATTTTTCAACACGCTTCCAGGATTTTGATATCGAAGCTATGGTCAAAGGCTATGATGCTATTCGCGCCAAAATGCTTGAAATTCAAAGTAAAGGTTACGATGCAACAAATAAAGAATCTTCTTTATTAGAAACGTTAAAACTTGCGTTAGAAGCTACAGCCCGAGGAATAAAATTTAAAAACATTGATATCGAAAAGAGTGATGGAGCAAACTTTATCATGGACGAAAGTGATAATAGCTTGATCATGCCATTTAGAAGTTTAGATGGATTAGGCGATGCTGTTGCTAATAAGATCATCGAAGAACGCAATCAAAAAGCTTTTTATAGTATTGAAGACTTCCAAAACCGCGGTAAAGTAAATCAGACGACGGTAGATAAAATGCGTGTTATGGGGGTATTTGGCAACATGCCTGAAACTAGTCAATTAAGCCTATTTGACGGAGTATTGTAGAAAGTGAGTAAAATAATGGAAAAAGAAAATTTGAACGAATACGTTATTCGTGTGATTACCGTAAATCATGAAGGAAAATTTGAGGTCGTAGATTTGCCATACATAGATCATTTTAATGACTTAAACCGAAGCTGCATTATGGATTTTGCCTCAGGAACAAGAGCGGAAATGAATAAACATCTGTTCTTTCCTGACCGCATCAACCTTATTCATGAAGAACATCAATTAGAAGGAGGCTTAACAGCCAGATTTGATCAACACTATCAAATGCGGACCTTAAAAGAAGTAGAAGAAAATTTAGATGAAAAACAACCATTATTTCAGATTCAACCTGAATTCTGTTATGGTGAGAATCTGGTAATGTTTGACTCAAAAGAAGATCAAGAAGAATTTCTAAGATTATACGAAACAGAAAGTGATACTTTAAAAAGAACAAAGAAGCCACCCGTTTTATAGGCAGTTTTGCTTGAACTTAGAGTTTAACTATGCTAAAATACATATAGTTTGATGTGAGGAGGTAATATTTATGGCTAAAAATGAAAACAGACAATTTATTGGATTGAAGTGTTCTCGTTGTGGTAAACAAATTAGACCAACAACTAAAAATAAGAAAAACACACCAGATAAATTAGAAATTAAAAAGTATTGTTCTACTTGTCATCAAGTAACAGTGTTTAAAGAAACAAAAATTGGAAAATAGTGAGGAGAGTTAGGTATGAATATCAATATAAATGATATCAAAAACGGGATGACCATTATTATAGATGGCAATCTTTGTCAAATTCTAGAATTCCAACATGTTAAACCAGGAAAAGGTAGTGCGTTTGTTCGAATTAAACTAAAAAATCTACGAACTGGCGCAGTCGTTGAAAATTCTTATAATACGAATATTAAAATTGAAAGAGCTAGAGTAGAACATAATCCTATGCAATTTTTATATGCAGATGGCAATAATTATGTCTTCATGAATACCGAAACTTATGATCAAGTAGAAGTTCCTGCTGAGAAGTTAGAAAATGAAAAACGTTTCTTAAAAGAAGGTCTTGAAATTAAATTGGATTATTATGAAGGCGAATTATTAGGCGTAACTTTGCCAGAAAAAATTGAATTTGAAGTAATTGAAACAGAACCTGCTGTCAAAGGAAATACAACCAATAATGCAATGAAAGATGCTACGATTGAAACAGGTTATACGGTAAAAGTTCCATTATTCATTAATCAAGGAGAAAAAATTATTATCTCGACAAGTGATGGAAAATATTCTAGCAGAGCTTAGGAAAACAGATAAAAAATATCTGTTTTTTTATCCAAAAATTGACAACGGGGGGGGGGTATCCATGTATAATTATTATAGGAATATTGAAGGAGTAAAATAAGATGAATGAATTTGGAAAACGCAAAACAATTTTAATAATAATAGCAAGTTTAATTGTTATAGTATTCTTTTTAGGCGTGTCTTATGCTTTGTGGGTAGCTAATTTTAGTCAAACGAATGAAAATTTAGTTTCAGCTTCATGTTTCCAAATTGAGTTTAGAGAAGATACCCAAAGTATTTCTTTACAAAATACTTTTCCTATAACTGATGAAGATGGAAAAAAATTGACGCCTTATACGTTTACGATCACTAACACTTGTGAAGCGTATGCTTCGTACCAAGTGAATCTGGAAGTATTAAACACATCTACTTTAACTCATTATGAATATGTTAAGGTTGCTTTAGAAGATGATATTTCTTTACTATCCGATAATGATACTATTAAAACAACTTTAGATAATGCCTCAACATCTTTTAAACTTACAACTGGTTACCTAGATCACAATGAAAGTGTGACCTATAACTTAAGGTTATGGATTGATGAAAATGTTACTTTAGAAAGTGAAGGTATATTAAATAC
>CALVUT010000041.1 GCA_944363675.1 uncultured Bacilli bacterium
ATTACTTTGTGATGAACCAACAGGTAATTTAGATCAAAAAAGTGGTCAAGAGATATTTACGATTTTAAAAGAGATTAGTAAACAAAATTTAGTTGTTGTTGTTTCCCATGATGAAGAGGCAGCAAGAAAATATGCCGATCGAATACTTACGATTGTCGATGGCGAAATTACAGAGGATACTGGTTATCAAAACACGGAAGAAAATTCTAGTTCTTTTACTTTACAAGAAGCCCATCTGCCCTTCTCCTATATTTTTAAAATGGCTTTACACAATTTAAACTTGAAACCTTTTAAACTCGTTTTAACAGTCCTTCTTTTAACTTTTGCCCTTATTTTAATGAATTATACATTGAATACCCTATTTATGAATGCAAAGGATTTAGCTTTTGAAGCCATCAAAAAGAATCAATACTATTTATTGGAAATTCGTAAAATGAAGTATGAAGAGGTTACAAATTTTTATGGATATGCACAGTATAATGCGGAAAGGCAAACTATAACGGAAGAAGATGTGGCTTATTTAAAAACTATTGCTGATGTTACTTATCATAAAGGATATTTTATTTATGATACCTATCAAAATATTCATTTTGATTATGGTGAAGTTGACACCTATTACACTAGGCTAAGTAATCAACCGAATATTACTGCGTTTATTGAATTGGAAGATGATTCTGTTTTTGAGCACTTAATTGGAAGAAGTCCTAAAACCTCAAGTGAGCTTGTAATTAGCGAGTATCTTGCTGATTATATGATTGCTTATGGCGTATATGATGCAGAAAATAAGTTGTACAAACCGGAAAGTCGTGATCAATTGATTCGGGATTATCATCCTTTGAAACTCCAAAATGAAACGGTTTATATTGTTGGAATTGCCACGAGTGATAAATATTTAGAAGCCTATCAAAATGGCTATTATACTTCGAATACGCAGAAGTGGAAAAATACCAATTATCTTCACATGTATGTTTATTGTCGTGGGTTTACGAACAAATTTGCACATAGAGATTTAAAAACCCTTTTAGTTTATGAACCTGACGAAGAAAAAATTAAACAGCTTATTGATCAAGTAAATGTTTTAAACAATATCACTATTTTTAATGCAATTGATGTTTCTCCTTATCTTTTGGTTAATGAGTATAGTGATGATATTCAGGATATTACCTATACTTATTATTACACTCGTGTTTTTTATCTTATTGTAATGCTTATTTTTGTTCTTTTTACTTTTATTTTATTTATTCATCTTATTTCCAGTACAATTCAAGCAAGTCAAAAGAAAATAAATATTTTAAGGAGTCTTGGAACTTCTAAACGAAGTCTGTTTAAAGTTTTTGCTCTTGAAACTGGCTTTATCGCGTTTGTTTCTTTATTAGGTTCAATCATAGGTTGGTTTATTGTTCTTCAGTACTTTAATGAAAAAAATATTGAAAAGACTTTTTTAAATGTTCCAGCCATTTTGTTTCAACCTCTTACGGTCGTAATTTCACTTTTCTTTACGATTATAGTAAGTTTACTTGTTACCAAAATTACCATCAAAAAAATATCCCGATTGTAAGGGATATTTTTTAGTCTTTGTAAATGTTATAAAAAGCATGACGGCCTGGATAAATAGCATCCTCACCTAGTTCTTCTTCGATACGCATTAATTGATTGTATTTAGCAATACGATCCGTTCTAGATAATGAACCGGTTTTGATTTGTCCTGCATTAAAGGCGACAGCAATGTCCGCGATAGTTGTATCTTCAGTTTCACCACTACGATGAGAAACAACAGCTGTATAACCATGACTTCTAGCAAGCTCCATAGCATCAAAGGTTTCCGTTAAAGTACCAATTTGATTTACTTTAATTAAGATAGAATTTGCAATATCTTTGTTAATACCTTCTTGTAAAATAGCTGTGTTGGTAACAAAAAGATCATCGCCAACAAGTTGTACTTTTTTACCGAGACGTTCCGTAAGCTTTTTCCAGCCTTCCCAGTCGTTCTCGCCTAATCCATCTTCAATTGAAATAATTGGATATTTTTTAACGAGTTCTTCATACCAAGCAATCATTTCGTCCGTTGTTTTAGAACCTCCGTTGCTCTTTTTTAAATCATACATTTTTGTTTCAGGATTATAAAATTCACTGGCCGCAACGTCCATAGCAATACAAATATCTTCACCAGCTTTATATCTTGCTTTTTCAATCGCTTCCATAATACATTTTAATGGAGCTTCATTATCTTCTAGGTTAGGTGCGAATCCTCCTTCATCCCCAACTGCTGTCACTTGGCCTTTTTCTTTTAAGACATTTTTTAGATGATGGAAAACTTCACTACCCATCCGAATTGCTTCACGAATAGATGGAGCTCCAACTGGCATGATCATAAATTCTTGGAAATCTACTGAAGAATCCGCATGGCTACCTCCATTTAAAACATTCATCATTGGAACAGGCATTTTTTTTGCATTCATTCCGCCTAAATAACGATATAAAGGCATATCATAATGATTAGCAGCCGCTCTAGCACAAGCAAGGGAAATACCTAAAATGGCATTGGCCCCATATTTAGATTTATCTTTTGTTCCATCAGCTTCAATTAAGGCATGATCAATCGCAACTTGATCAGTGACATCCATACCTATAACGACTTCTGAAAGAATATCGTTTACGTTCGCAACTGCTTTTAAAACTCCTTTTCCTAAGTAACGTGTTTTATCGCCATCTCTTAGCTCTAAAGCTTCTCTTTCCCCTGTGGAAGCTCCACTTGGAACAATGGCCCTTCCAACATCGCCACAATCTGTATATACTTCTACTTCAACAGTAGGATTGCCACGAGAGTCTAAGACTTCTCTAGCGTGTACGTCTATTATTCTTGACATAAATTTTCCTTCTTTCCTTTTTCATTATAACACTAAAAGTTAGTTATCTAAAGATATTTTACACTTTCCACACCTACTACAGCCATTGCAGATTGGTTTTGAGCCACACTCTTCACATTTACTCCAAAAAAAAGGCTTATATAGCTCCTCTTTCGATAATGGATTTAAAAATTCATCATAGAGTTTCCATTCAATCTTTTTCCCCTCAAAATTCAGAGCTGATTTAAATGCCATTTTGGCCTGAAGATTTTTATCTTTGAGGGTATATGTTTTGCCATCTTTAATAAATTTTGTACCCGTTTCAATAAAGCAAAATTTCACCTGATATTGCACACATTCTGCTCTTAAGTTTTGCACCCAAGTAAAATGGCAAGGACGGGCACCATCATAGTTTTCTCCTCCGACAATAACTTGCTCTAGCAGACCTTGTTGTAAATACTTTGCAATGGATACTGGCCCAATAAAAGGCGCACACATAATTCCTTTATGTTTAGCAGGAATCGACAAAAGAATAGGAATGCGTTCATCGGCTCTTTTTTGGTTTTCACACGTTACATTTAAAAAGACGTTTTCCCAACCTTCGCCCCAATCTCGGGGAAGGTTTTTTTCAATTCGCTCGGCTCTTTTGGTTAAAATAAAAAAGATCACATCTTTGCGAATCCGCATGATATCCCATGCTTCTTCTCGCCACTCGTCTGCTTCAGGTAAAAAGAAATCGGAGGACATACAAACACGAATTTGTTCTCCACTTTTAATTTTATAGGTTCCATCTTTATTCCGCATCAATGGATAACGCATATTTTTCGTTTTATAAATTTTACTGCCATCCTGATTGCCATGAATCTTATCCAAAAAATACATATAGCAGTGGGCACAGCCTTCACTGATTTTGGTACACCCATGCCACGGACTCCATATGTCGTGCATTTTTATCACCTGTTCATTTTAAAGTATACATAACATACATTTGTTTGTCAATATTTTTAAAAGAAAAAAGTCATTTTACTCTCCAAAAAGAAAGCGATAGGCGTTCCCTTCTTTTTGATAAAGTGCAATGACTTGTCCTTGATGGCAAATAAGTATTTTTGGTGCTTGGCATTCTAAAGATATTTTATTGCCATTTTTGACATGTTTTACAGTTTTTTCATCCACATCTATTTTAGGATAAGAAAATAAATCTTCAAGTTTTAATAAAGGAGTTTGAGCAGTAATATCCGCGATATTATGGCAATTTTCAAGGGAATAGCTTCCTTGACGCGTCCTTGTTAATTTTTCCATTGTAGCTACTGTCTTTAGTGAAGTCGCGATATCTTCAATTAAACTTCTTATATATGTTCCTTTAGAAACAACAGTGCGAAAAGTCACCTGATCCCCTTCTCTTTTTAGAAATTCTAATTCTTCAATCACAACTTTTCTTTTGGGTAGTTCTACACTTTGGCCTTCACGGGCATATTCGTATAATTTTTTGCCATTGATTTTAACGGCTGAATATATTGGAACGGTTTGTTCGTATTCGTGAGGAAAGCACAAGAAAGCTTGTTTGATTTCTTCATCCGAAAGGGAAACCTTCTTTTTTTCGACAATGTTTCCGGTAATATCTGATGTATCAGTTTTTAAACCAAGATGCATCACCGCGACATATTCTTTTTCTTTGTTGGTGAGTGCTTCCACAAGCTTTGTGTATTTACCTAGACAAACGATTAAAACACCCGTAGCTAAAGGATCTAATGTGCCTGTATGCCCCACTTTTTTTTCTTGATATATCTTAGCAATTTTATTTACGATGTCTCTACTTGTCCACCCTTCTGGTTTATTTATTAGTAAAACGCCATTTTTCATTATCTTTTTAACTTTCTAGATCGAGCAATTTCATTTTCGATCATTTGCCGAGCATAAAAGGTTTGAGCACAGTGAACAACATCTTGATTAATTAATTCTTCGCCACGAATAATATGAACGGTATCATTATTTTGCAATTTATAATCGTTTGAAACCATCATACCATTGACTATCGCGCCTCGCATGTGAAGCCCTAATTGAGTGTGGATATAGAAGGCAAAGTCGACTACTGTTGCGCCTTT
>CALVUT010000042.1 GCA_944363675.1 uncultured Bacilli bacterium
AGGTAGTTACAGTCCGGTAGAACAAGGATATACAACTTTGGCTGATGCCATATTAGCTAATGAGTATCAAACAACACCAGAAATAGCTAAACAAAAGATCAGTGAAAAACAAGAAGTTGATTTTACCAAAATAGCTCCAATCATTGATTGGCAGGAAAATCATGCAAGTACAACAACTACAACTTCTGCAACCATGCCGCATCCAGATTTAGTGGGTACAGGAGGTATTGCAGCCAATTTAACGGCAGAAAACATTTTACCAACAATTGGGACAGGGTATACCTTTAATTCAGAAACCGGGAGATATGATCTAACAGGTTATGACTATGTGGATCCTACCACTTTGGATTACAGTAATGATTATTATTTTTGCGGTTCAGCTTTTGGTACAAATAGTAGTAATGATTTGATAACTCCAACAAGAGGAATATCAAGTTGTTTAACGATTTATAAACTAACAGGAGCCACGAAAGAAGAAGGAACAACTACGGGGAATGGTGGAACAGAAATTAAGACTATAGTTTATCGTATGACGGGATATGCTTATACGCAAACAGAATTAGAAAGTGATAAATCGGATAAAGGATTATATCCAATGGAAGATGATTATGGAATAAGCTATTACTACCGAGGAAGTGTTACCAATAATTATGTTTATTTTGCTGGATATTATTGGCGGATTATTCGTATTAATGGTGACGGTTCTGTCAGACTATTATATGCTGGGGAGACCTCCGATGCTGAGGGCAATAATTTAAATATGAAGCTAACAGATAGTAGTTTAGGATATAATAACATTTCAAAAGCTTCTTTTAACACATTACAAAATGATCCAGCTTATGTAGGATATATGTATGGCAATACGATAGTGTGAAAAGTTTTATGGAAAACAAGATACACTAAAATAAGCAGATATTTAGGTGGAAATCTTGATATAAAACTATCAAAAAAAGATAGGAAAAATGATCTTTGAAAATAGAATGAATAAAAAAAGACATGATGAAAATAAGTTAAGATAGATATTTTTTAAAAAAAATTACTTAACATAAAGATCAGAATAGGCATAACCAAGATTTAATAGTTCAATCCATTTATTAGGCATGTTGGAAATGCCGTTTAGTTCATCAAGTTGTACAGGAGTCTTCCATTCAAGAGCTTTGTTAGGTCTTAAAAAGTTATTGTAAGTAGCAAATAAGACCATGTAAGAGTTGGCATTATCAAGAGAAGTAAAACCACCTTTAGGACGATAGTAATACTTTAAGGTGCGATTAAAACGTTCAATGATTTGCTTTTGACTTCTATATTCTTTAGAAGTATCATCTTGATTTGTAAGTCCAATAACCTGATAAAGTTTAAAGGGAAAGCCATATTGAGACCAATACTCTACAGCAACATTATAAATGGGATTGCCGTCAGAAATAACTTTAAGAGAATCTGGTAGTTTATCATATTTAATTAAAGTAGAAAAAGCAGCTTTAATAGAGGATAAAGAATCACGTTTATCGTAAACTCTATAAGAAGTAACAATCTTCTTGATGGCATCAAACCAGAAGAAAACATAATTTGTCTTACCAAGAACTTTAATGTAGGTTTCATCAGCAGCAATGGTATCAGAAAGTTCATAAGGATAGAACTCTAATAAAGGATGAACAATAGAAGAAGCGGCTTTACAATAATTTTCAACTGTTTTATAAGAAATAGAAACTTCATGAACATCTTGTAAAATAGAAGCTGTTTGACGATAAGAGAGCCCATAATTCACATGATAAGTAAGACAAAGGCCAATGATATATTGAGAGGAATAAGCTTTCGATAAATCAATAGGAGACTGAACAAACTTACGATAATCTTTTTGTAAAGTAGGAAAGTCAATATTAAATTTACGATAGATGTAACGAAGTTTAATCTTTTCTGGATGTTCTTTATAAAGCTTAAGGTCATGAGCATTTAAAGAAGATTTGTTTTTAAGATAATAAGGGCATTTGTCGTTTCTACAACGGTAAACATCAAAGTCTTCGCGATGATGATATGAGTCCAGTTGATGTTTGCAGTGAGGGCATTTTAAGATAACATCTTTTTCTTTATTGGGATTAGTAGAAAAAATAAAAGAACAAACTTTGCATTCAAACTGATTTTGCTTACCAGTATTATCGTAAAGATAATCTTTAGGAGCACCACAGCAAGGACAGTGAACATCAATAGCGATATCTTTGCCATTACGACGTTTAATAGGTTTGATGTTATTATCTTTGATAAGTTGTTTATAATCCTTATGTTCTATTTTAATAAAAGGTTCAATAATTGCTGGTTCATCGACATGAAACAAACGATATTTAACGTCCTCTGGCTTATCATCAAGATGCTTAATTTCATCAGGTTTAATAAAATTGGAAAGAAAAAAGATAATTTTCCAAATAAATTTATTAATTCTATTTAAAAGATTAATTAAATTTGATATAATATAGTTCATAGCGAACACCTCGTATTTTTAGTTTGGTTTTTGTTTTAAGTTATGAACTAATTATACAGGAATTCGCTATTTTTTTAAAGTAAAAATAGAGGTAAAAAATAAAAAAGTCAAAAAAGACTTAAAAATAAAGGAAAAAGTAGTTGGAAGCATATAAAGTTTTAACACTACCCATAAATTTATAAGGAGATATGTATGGAAAGAAGAGAAAGTAAAGGAAGATTAATGTCAAGAGAAGAACAATAAGAGGCTGTAGAAAAAAGTATAATTTGGACAATGCGACACCAAAAATTATTGAGACAACGAGATGAAAAAAAAAAAAAAAAATATGAACAAGAAGCAAGAATTGAAAAGATGTTTAGAGATAATGAAATTATAAAAGAGGATGAACCAGAATGTGAGGAAAGATAGATTAAAAACACACTTCATTTGAAGTGTATTTTTTTT
>CALVUT010000043.1 GCA_944363675.1 uncultured Bacilli bacterium
CGAACAAAGTGAGTTCATGAAACCCTTGCTTTTTAGATTTCATCGATTATACTACTACTACAAACAAAGTTCTCCTTTGTTTGTTATCAATATTATAAATCGTATACATTTTAACTAATGTTTAACACTTGCTAAGATAGTAGGTGGAGATTTATTTGAAATCAAGCCTCTAGAAGATTATACAGCAAAAGATTTAGATTGGCAGGATAAAAACAGTAGATCTTCGTTAGAAACAGCAGATAGTACTAGTCGTCCTGCCATTAAAAAGACATTAAATAGTATAGAAGATTATAAAACTATCTTTATTGGCTATCCTATTTGGTGGGATTTAGCACCTAGAATTATTAATACTTTTATCGAAAGTATAAACCTAGAAAATAAAAAGGTATATTTGTTTGCCACTTCAGGTGGTAGTGGCGTTAGTGCAAGTTTAGATAATTTAAAAGATGAATATAAGAATATTGATTTTATTAGTGCCAAAAGATTATCAGAAAGTGTTTCAAGGGATGAAATAACATCATGGTTAGGAGAATAATATAATGACAAGAATTGATGCGTTCGCTCATGTTTTACTACCAAACTTTTATAAAAAAATGTTAGAAATTGATTCTAATATACCTAAAGAAATACCTTTTATTAATAATGAAGTATTAACAGACATAAAAAAAAGAAGAGATACTATGATTACTGATGTAAAACAAATTATCTCTTATGTAAATGTAAATCCAGAAGATTATACTGATAAAGAAACATCTTATGAGCTTTGCATAAAAGCAAATGAAGAATTGCTTGAAACCATAAAGGCTAACAAAGATATATTTTATGGGGGTATCTGTATGATACCTATGAATAATATTGATGGCGCTATAGATATTATAGAAAATCAAGTGGCCAAAAACAAAGAATTATTTGGGATTCAACTTTTTACAAGAGCTTTAGGAAAAAGTATCGCTGATGAAGAATTTTCAGAAATATTTGAATATGCGAATAAGTACAATTTACCGATTTGGATGCATCCGGTATTTGATAGTAGAAAACCCGATAATAATATAGTTTTTAGCTGGGAATATGAACTTTCACAGGCAATGATGCAAATTGTAAATGCTGGAATATTCCAAAAATATCCTAATTTAAAAATAATTGTTCATCATGCTGGAGCTATGATTCCATTTTTCGCAGGAAGAATTAGATATATTCTAGGTGAAGAAAAAGAAAAAGATTTTAAGAAATTTTATGTAGACACAGCTATTTTAGGAAATCCTAAAGCTCTTGACTTAGCTGCTCATTATTTTGGAATAGATCATTTAGTATTTGGAACTGATGCACCACTTGGGATTATGCCAGCTGGGGCAACAAAAGAAATTCTTGAGGCTATAGATAATATGAATATAACTGAAGAAGAAAAAGATAAGATATTAAAAAATAATATAATAAATATAATAGGAGGAAAAGAAAATGAATAAAAAAGTGCTTGCTGTAATAGTGGCTATTTTAATTATTGCTGTAGCTGGAGCAGCCATTTATATGTTTACAGGAAATAATAGTGAAACAAATAATAGCAATAATAACAATCAATCTAATAATTCTACACAAAGCAATAATAATGAAAATGAAAGTACAGAAAACACTACGGCATCAAATGGAGGAAAAACATTAATTGTATATTTTTCTATGAGTGGAAATACAGAAGCTGTTGCTAATATTATTCACGATAAAGTAGGTGGTGACATTATAAAATTAGAAACAGTTCAAACCTATCCTGATGAGTACAACGATTTAGTTGATTATGCTCAAGAAGAACAACATCAAAATGCAAGACCACAACTCCAAACAATAATCGAAAACATAGATCAATACGATACAATTTTTTTAGGCTATCCAAATTGGTGGGGAGATATGCCAATGCCAATTTATACTTTTCTAGACACCTATGATTTATCAGGTAAAACAATCGCACCGTTTATTACTCATGGAGGATCAGGACTTTCTAAAACTCCTGCCAATATTCAAAGTGAAGAACCAGCTGCCTATGTTACAGAAGGACTTGCAATATATGGCAGTAGAGCTAGAAACTCAGAAAACGAAGTTAATCAATGGCTAAGTAGTTTAGGATTCTAAGTTAGAGCAAATGAAAGAGAAAAAAATGAAAAAAAATATGCGGATTATTATAGATATAATTTTGTTTATCATGTTTATCCTTTTAATGGGGTATCATATCACAGGAAATGCTATCCACGAAATATTAGGAGTAATAACCTTTATACTATTTATCGTTCATCATATAATAAATCTTAGATGGTATAAAATGATATTCAAAGGTATGTATAACTTTTATAGAATAGTTCAAATGATCTTTAATACACTTTTGTTTTTAGCCATGATTGGCATTATGATAAGTAGTGTTATGATTTCATCTAATGTTTTTTCGTTTTTAAATTTTAAAACAACCATGTTTTTTCGAAGATTACATATGATCTCTACATCTTGGGGATTTGTCCTCATGGCTATTCACCTAGGTCTTCATTTAAATATTTTCTTGACAAGATTGAACCAAAAAATGCGAAACAATACTTTTGAATATGTCTATTATTTAATCATGATTCTGTTTATGATTTTTGGCGTATATGCATTTATTAAAACAGAATTATGGAAAGACATGTTTTTAGTAAATCAATTTAAGTTTTTTGATTACGATCAAAGTCCATATTTGTTTTATTGTGGAGAAATAGCTATAACCTTTTTTGTATCTCTTATGACATATTTAATTATTAAAATGCTCAAAAAAATTAAAAAAGAATATGATACAAAAAAGTAGATAATTTTCTGCTTTTTAGTACATTGAAAGACAATTAAAATAGGAAAAAATATTTTGTTTTATCTATAAAAAGTCTTGACTTAAAGTTAGCTTTAAGTGATACATTAAGATTAGAAAGAAAAAACTAAAGATAAGCTAAATGCGTTTTCTTTCAAAATAAACATATTCCATAAAATTATATGAAATAGGAATATTGATAAGTGAAATATTTTGAAACACAAATAATAGTGTAGTATAATTATATCGGATATGTAAAAAATAAGATTAGAATTTTAGAAAGGATGATCAAAATGGAAAAATCTAAAGTGTATTTTATTAAGGATATAACTCCTGAAAATATTATTAAAGCCTATGAAGCTGTAGGAAAAAAACTAGAAGGTAAAGTTGCTGTAAAAATGCATTCTGGTGAACAAGGAAATCAAAATTATCTAAGGCCAGAATTTGTTCAAGATGTTGTAAAACATGTAAATGGAACCGTTGTAGAATGTAACACAGCTTATGAAGGCGCTAGAAACTCAACAGAAAAACATCGTAAATTAATTGAAGAACACGAATGGAATAAATATTTTCCTTTTGACTTGTTAGATGCAGAAGGACCAGATATGGAATTAGATATTCCAAACGGTAAGATTTTGAAAAAAAATTACGTCGGTAAAAATCTTGCTAATTATGATTCTTTACTTGTGCTATCCCATTTTAAAGGTCATGCAATGGGCGGATACGGCGGAGCTTTAAAACAACTTTCAATTGGCTGTGCATCATCAGCTGGTAAAACATTAATCCATACCGCTGGTAAAACAGACGATCAAACAAAGCTTTTTGGAAATCTTCCAGAACAAGATCATTTCCTAGAAGCAATGGCAGATGCTGCATCAAGCGTTGTCGATTATTTTAAAGGAAATGCAGTATACATTAACGTTATGAAAAATATATCTATAGATTGTGACTGTGACGGTAATGCTTCTGCTCCATGTATGAAAGATATTGGCATACTAGCGAGCCTAGATCCAGTTGCAGTAGATCAAGCTTGTCTAGATTTAGTATATAACAGTACCGATCCAGGTAAAGACAAATTAATCGAAAGAATCGAATCACTCCATGGTGTTCACACTGTTGAAGCTGCTGCTGAGCTTGGTGTTGGTTCACGGGAATACGAACTTATTGATTTAGATGAAATGTAGAACATATATTCTACATTTTTTATATAATTAGAAAGTAATACAATAGCCTACAACTTGCAATTAACAAACGTATGCTTGCAAAATATAATTTGGTTCATTAGGAGGAATGTTCTATGAAAATTACTAGAGCTTATCCATTTAGTTATATCCAACGCTAGAACAAGAGATAGTGATTTCCACAACTTTTGGTTATAATCGAATGTTAATTGGACATAGATTACAATGTTAGTAGAAATATTTTAGAAGAAGGATTAAGAGTTAAGTTTAGTATAATAACAATTAAATGAAAAAATACAAAGCGATGCATCACGAATATGGTCTTTATAAAAAGAGAAACGAAGTACTGTGAGCACTCCAAAAGAATGCATAGCAAATTTATTTTCTATGCATTCCTTTTTGCTCTAAAAAAAGAAAAATTAAAAAATATATGTTATAATAAATCTATTAAGAGGGTAAATATGATTAAAAAAGTAGAAATATATATAACAAATCAATTAAATTTTAAGATGGAAGCAATAATTTGGTATGAACAAAAAATATGCTATTTAAACCAGAAAAGGTATGAAGTAGATAAGAACTTTTTACGCAAATTATTTAATTTGCTCCATACATTTTCAGAACAACCAAGTTCAACCAAAACAATGGATGCAGAAGAATGTACAATTCGAATAACTTCTTCTAATGACTCCACCAAATATCATTGGAAAGGTAATTTTCCTTTAAATTATATTCAATTAAAAAAGTTGTTGGGTGATTTATATGAATCAAAAATTTCTTAAATATTTAAATGCAAATGATTTCTTACGACAAAATCTACCTCAGCTAACGGCTATTTTTACAAAATACTATGGCGAAGAAGCTCGCGATGAAATCAGTCAAAGTTTTCAAAATGCTCTTTTCATTGCTTATATGTCTCCCGAGTCAATAAAAAGAATACTAAACAAGTTAGAACAAGAATTAACCTTCGAATTATTAAAAGACATCTTAGATAATCAGAGTATTCCCTTGAACTTTGAAGATTTATTTAAAAACTATTCTTTAGCCAACTACCAAATTATGCCCATTTTTCAATATATAAAGCTTTATGAAATGTACACAATGGGAAAAGAAAAAAGAGAAAAAGAATTTTTCCAATATGGTTATGAGCAATTTCAAAAAGCGTTCCCTGAGATATCCCGTGCTGAATATGATAGACTTGTTAAAGAAAATAAAATATCGGAATTTTTAGCACGATGCCCACGATGGTTAAAAGAAACTGTAAACTATTACCTTGAACCATCCAATTGCCAAAAAAAATATATTTCAGCCTTTAATGAAGTTAAAGAGTTATGCCAAAAAATAGACCCTACGATAAATTCAGAAAATATTGAAGACAAATTAGGTACCGAACCCTTTATTAAATTAGTACCCCTAATCCAAAAATTCAAAAATAAAACAGAAAAATTTACGGACAGCCTAAAGCCATTTGAAACCTATTATCAATACATAGAACAATCTACTTCATTATTTCATGATCTATCAGAACGTTGTTTTAAGGAATTTGTATCGGAAAATATCAATCTAATTTCTTCAGAAAATCGTCAAGAAGTTGAGGAATATATTAAAGATAGCAGAGCGTATTATACTTTAAATAAAAAAACGAAAGATATTTTTGGAAGTACCCTATGGAGCTCAACAATTTTAGATAGTTTTCAAGAAGAAAATGAAGAAGCACTACAAATGGATTCTTGGAAAGCTGAGAGTATAAAAAAAGAAAGAATAGCCTATTTTAAACAGAAAGGTTTAGATTTAGGGGAAGATTATGAAACTTATATATCTTCAAAAGAAGCCCAAAAAATATGGCCGCTGGCTGATGTTGTCTCAAAGTTTTTTGCATCTCGTAAAAAATATCGTAATAAGCTAAATCAAGCCTATTTTAATAGTTTAATCCCAAATCAAAAAGTTAGAGCCGAAATAGATGCCCTAGGCCTATTGGATAAAGAAGACAACTTTGATGCCAACTTATATCAACAAGGTGGTACCTCTGTAAATCCTAATATTCGTCAAACAAGCCACGGTTATGAAATTTTTTCTCTACTATTACTAGGTAACTTAAATCAATTTCAAGAACATATTGATCACGATATTATTCATGAGTTAAATCATCTTTATGAGCTCCATTTATTGGATGTTAAAGAAGACAAATATACAATGCTTTGTGGTTGGGATATATTGACCTCCAACATAAATCAAACTCAAAAAGAAGAGGTGGATACAAACAAAGTTTTCGAAGAAAAGCGACCATATGAATTATTTAATGAAATAATAAATGAGCTAATCACTCAAGAAATATGTTCAATAATGGCCAAAGAACAACTATTTGTTTTCGATGAGGATAAAACCTTTAAATACCAACACACAACAAGTTATGAAAAATCTTTACCCTTTGTAAAAACATTTTTTGAAGAGTTTAAAGAGCCTATTCTTGCTAGTAGAAGAAAGGGTAATATCCAATTAATATTTGACACAGTTGGAAGAGAAAATTTCGAAGCATTAAATGAAATAGTCAATACATTTCATCAAAATTTTCCTGACTTTAAATATTATGATTTAATTCGATTATTAAGCGAAAACAAAGATACCAAAGAGACAAGACTATACTATAACTTATTAAATCAGAAAGAAAAAGTGGATCGGTTATAATAAATTAGACAGAAAAGATAAGGACAATGTATAATAAAATTGGAAAGGAAAAGAAGCCTATGAAAGAAAGAAGAGAAAGAAGAAATTATACAGAAGATTTTAAAAAGCAAGT
>CALVUT010000044.1 GCA_944363675.1 uncultured Bacilli bacterium
ATATACTTTTGCAATATGTTTAGATTAAAACTGGAAAATTCACTACTTATTAGTTAATTTTCATTTAAAATATACCATAAATCCTTCAAAATAGCTACGAATTATTATTAATGTTCGATATCTTTAAGAAAAATATCTGTCGATCTCCCAGTAATTTTACAAGATTACAGATCGACAGAACCCATAAACTGATATAGCTTTTTTTATATATCTAATTTAAACATTTAACTTATCTTGAACATAATCTTCAATAAACTCTAACTGATTTTCTTGATATCCCGCTTTTTTTTGCTCTAATAAGCATTGTTTAATCTCTTCTAATTCAAAACTATGAACATGTTCCAATTTATGAAGTCTTTTTGCACTAATTTCTTGTATGGGCTTAGTCAATATATAGTTTTCTTTTGAATAGCCAAAAAAGACTACTTTAGGAAACCTACTCTTAACTTTCTCAGCAATTAACAATCCTTCTGGATCAAAATCCCCGTTATAGTAAAGTAGTGTCTCCCGATCAATCTTTTCTAATAATTTATAGAAGGCAAGATTAGGAATACCCGAAGTAATAACTACGGAAGCATCAATATTTAAGCTTTTAAATCGATTCAAAATAGATGGATTTTCAAATATAAAAATCTTGTTCTTTTTTCCTCGAATTTTATCCAAAGAAGAAATATTCTCAATATTTAAATTCATAGTTTGAAAAGGAACAGAAACGGAATAAACCAAATTATGCACAATTACAAAATTACTTAGAGGATCGGTATAAACATTAATACTCTCTAAAAGTTTAGCCTTATCCTCATTTGTTTTAGGCGTATCCTCTTCTAAAATATAACTTAATATACGATAAAAAAGAGAACCAGTTGAAGACGAAAAATCTAAATAATGAGGATTACTAATCAATGAAGCATATATAGGAAGATAAGTTACTTCATTTGGTATATGCCTTAACAAAGTATCAATATCTAAAAGTTCCTTACGACATTCCTTTTTATCTTTAGTATACTTACGTCGAATCAAAGTCATGGTTTGATTACTACGATTCATATTATCTTTCAAAAAAGCTTTTAACTTTTCACATCTCATTTGAGTTATACTTTCCTCTAGAAAAGAATGAAAAGCCTCAACTTTTTTAATCCGTTTCTCACGGTTTGTTTCAAACGTAAAATCCTCATAGACTTGACTAAAATAATAGCTAAAATCAAAATCGTCAAATCTTCCACGTTGTACTTTTTTCATAAATTCATTTATTGAAATATCATAACTATTTTGAGCAACAAATTTTCGAGCAAAAAAACTGGTTAATGCTTTAGCCTCCTCTTCACTAAGATTATCCATATGAATTTTACCAACAACTTTACCATACTTTTGATACTTATCACGTGCTTTTGCAAAAAAACGAATAAACCCTTGCTTAGTTTTAAAATATTCAACGTAATTCATTAATTCAAAACCTCTTTAATCTTACCATTCCAACGATAACGACGTATAGCTACAGAAGAAGCATTCTTGGCTTTAATAAGCTCACAAATAGAAATGTCTCGAACCTCTTTATAATCACACCACAAAGCTTGACTAGTTAAAATATAATCTAGTTGAAAACTTTCTAAAATAGCAAACATTTCCTCAATATTTTTTTCATCTACTCCAGCAAAAGCCTCATCTAAAGCAATTAATCTTGGTGCACTTAAAGAAGCACTATCAAGTTTCGCATAAACACTTGCAAATAAAGGAACATACATCGTCTTAGCTTTCTCTCCACCACTAAATACAGAAAACACTTTATCTGTAAGTTCTTTTCTTTCACTCTGATTCTTTCGATAAAACAACTTGAAGGTAAACCAATTGCGGTAATCCAAAATCTGAAAAATCATATCAAAATATGAGTCTTTATTCTCATCCATAAATTCTTCAGCTCTTTTAATTTTACTTTGAAAATGCTTAACTAAACGCTCTGTATCTCCAGGTCTTACTGAACCTTCATCGAGCATAAAAATCTCAACAAGTTCCTTAGTATTCATTTCTTCTAAAGTTTCCTGACTCTTAGGTTTCCAATCCAAATAGAAAGAAAGAGCACTGTCTTTTTGTTTTTCAGCCATAATTTGATTAATTTGCTTTACCCAATCTTGAGCATCAATAATTTTTTCTTTAATCTTACCTCCAATTGTTCTAAGCAAAATATCTTCAAACAAATGTCGATCTTGTTCATCTAAATAAATCTTATCCGCTTCATAGCTTTCCTTTAAAGCATCTTGTAAAGCATACAAACTTAATTTCTTTCCTTGATAACTCGTCACAATATCTTGCCGTTTAGCATTAGAATATAGTTCTTTTACCAAAACTTCATCAAGTCCTTTTTCCGTATAAGTTTTTACTAAAGTTGAGCGCTCATGAAATAATTGAACATCTTGAATAGCATAATCCAAAAGCTCTTGTCGGTATTCATTAAAAGCTCGATAGTAATTAGCATTCGCCGTCATTAAATCCTTCTCTTGATCTTTATAATCTCGAATGATTTGCTCGGCTACCCTAAGACTAGCTTCACTATCTTTAAGGACATAACCCAAGCTTAACTCCTCCGCAAAAATAGAAGCAACAATTTCTTGGTAAACTAACGCCTGTTTAATTTGTTCTTCTTCTATCTTTAAAGTACCTTCCTCTTGCAAAATACTTTGTTCTAAAACACCAATCTTTTTAGAAAATTCACTCGTTTTATGAGGATACTCTTCAATAATTTTTAATAAGGCATTTAATTTCAAACTTAACTCCTTATATTCTGGTGTATTCAAAAGTTTAACAATAGCTTCCAATTCCATTTCACATTTATGCTTTTGTTCCAAATAATCAGCTACCAAAGCATACGTATCATCATAATTATGCGAAATATCTTCTTCTCTTGCCTGCTGTGTATAAATAATTTCCTTTTTGTTCGAAATTTTATCTTCAATTCGTTCTAATGCATCAATAACATCGCTTAAATCTTTGACCGCATGATAAGCATTTTGATAAGCATCTAATCGCAACGGAATATCTCCACGACTTGTTTCTAAATCTAACAGAATAGTCTCGATTTGTTTTTGTATTTCGCGAATTCTTGCCTCACTTTGTCCAAGTTTTTCATGCCAAAACTTTAATTCCAAATCTGCATTTTGAATTTCTTTACTAATTTGTTCCAAAACAGTGTTCGATGGAAATTTAACCTTTTCTTCCATAAGACCTTGAATAGTCAACTGAATATCTTGAAGTTCTTTTTTTATTTCATCTAATTGTCCTTGAACATTTTGAACAACTAACTCCTGCTTGTTAATTTCTTCTTCATGCCTTTTCTTACGAAGAAGAACACCAATAAATTTACTTTCATATTTACTAGCTGTCTGTCCTCTTAAAAAATCAAATTGAAAATCATTTTCATTAATCCATAATAAATCTTGATCGTTAATACTAATTGACTCTAAAATCTTTAAAATATAAGAGGAATCAAATACCGTATTCCTAGCTGGTTTTAAATATTTGGTTAAATTCTGTTTCTTTTTTGTACTAGGAACAATATAAGAAAGGTTATAGTGAGTAATCTTAGAAAGATCCTCTTTATTTAAAATTTTAGCATTCAAAATACCAGCCGAATATAAAGCTTCCTCAATTTTATTACAAACCTCCGAAGATAATCCATCCTGAAATTCCACAGCTTGATAAAAAGACAAATAAGGAATACGTTCTTGATTTAAATACTCTACGGCCTCTTCTTGCAAATCCAATTCTGCAAAAGAAATCTCTTCCTGATTTTTCAAAGCCGTAAGTTTTTCTTGTTCTAACTCTAATTCTTTTAAAACTTTCTCTTGCTTAGAACTTGTTGTTGCCAAATGCATTGTTGCTTTATTATAAGCATTTTGATATAACTGCTCATACTTAGATAGTGCCCGTTGATAATTTTCCAAAGAATACTCCTCTAAATATCCAACCATTTCACGATAATCTTCTTCTAAAACCATTAAATATTGATTTTCATTTGCCAAATTACGCAAAGTCTGGAAAAAAAGTTCCATTTCATTTTCTAAATCGACTTGCTTATTTTCTTTTTCCTTCTCGATTAGATCATATTGAGCCTTCAATTGTTCAAAAGCATCAGATTCTTTATTTTGTTCTTCCAATAACCTTTGTCTTTTTTCTAATAAGGTTAAAACGTTTTGAATTTCATTTTCTTTTTCTTTTACCAACTTATGCAAATATTCAAAATTCTTTTCATTTAACGAAAAAGCCGTCAAAAATGGTTCAAAAGAAAGTTCACTTCCTAAATCAAGCCCTTGCATAGTATACTGCTCTCGTTCTTTCTCTAAATCAGCCACTTCTTTCTCACTTGCTTGTGATTCAGCTTTAATTTGAGCCAGTTTTTGTTTCATAACATCAAGATTATTTTCTTCATGATCAATTTTATCTGCTAATTCTTGAACTTGTTGATCTAAAACCAATTTTCTTTGACTTTTTTCTTCTAAATCTTGATTGCCTAATTGTTCTTTTTCCATCTTAGCTTTCACATATTCATCTTCTAAACTTTTTTGTTGAACTTTTAGTTGTGCTAAATCCTGTTCACTAGCCTGTATAGTTTGCTCTCGCTCGCTTTTTTTATTTTCTAGCTCTTCTACCACATTTACTTTTTGTAAATACTGGTTAGCCTTTTGGACTAAAATAGCTTCATTATAATTTTGAAAAACTTTCACAAAATTACCAATAATTTTAATCTTGGCCTGTAAATCTTCCATCTTTTCCCGAGTTTGATTTAAGCTTTCTATTGTTTCCGAAAGAGGCCGTAAATCTTCTTCAGCAAGTGGCGGTAAAACATCGTTTAATACACTCATAAGTTTTGTTGGCTTAAACTCTTTAGATAACTTAGGACTTCTTAACTGAATCAAAACTTGAATAAACTCATCATATGAATCCAAACTAGAAAACTGAAACAACAGATCATTTACCATTTTCTTGTAATCTTTAGCCGTTTCTACAAAACCATTTTGAACTCCTAAAGCAGCTTTTAATTCTAATTTAGTAAGTGGCGTTTTATGAATACCATCCTGACACTTATATAAATAAAAATCATGATTAACTCTCTGACCGTCTTTTAAAGCGAAACCAAAAAAATCAGTATTCTTACCAACACGAGCCCGAAGTCCCATACCAATTGTTACATATTTATCCTTTTGTTCATCATAAAACTCCATATACAGATAACCCGTACTATCTTCTTTTTCGTTGTTTTCACCTAACAAATAATATTCAATATGCTTATCACTCGATCCAAAAGTATCCAACCGTTTAGGCGATTTATTTCCATCTAAAATAAGAGGAATAAAAGACTGCATAGTCACTGATTTTCCTGAACCATTTTCTCCTCGCAGTAACAACTTACCATCAAAAAATTGAAATTCTTCATCATCATAAAGCCAAAAGTTTAATAATCCGATCTTCGTTGGTTTAAACATGTTCATCCCCTCCAAACAAATCTAACTGTGTATCCCGATCTTTAATCAGTTTAGCATTAAAACGTGCGACGCTAGGCATTACTTCATATCCATCTTCACACTCTCTTAAAAAGCCATACTCTTTCATATAAGAAACAACCTCATCTTGAAACTTATACAAAGCAAGTCCCAAAAAAGCCTTACTAAGATAATCACTATAATTCATCTTAATATCCTTTAAAATCATTTCTAAACTTTCTTTCGAAATTTTCCCTACTTCAAAATCATCTAAGATTATTTCATCATGAATAATCATCTGATAAAGTCTTTGATTAACCATCAACACAATATCCGAAATCTTTTTATTATTAGGGAAATTCTCTTTTTGAATACTACCCTCATATTCATATAAGAATGCCATATTACGCGTAACTTCTAACTCATATCCTAATTCTTCTAGTTCTTCTTTCATATGTCCCCGAAGTCTTTTTACATAATCATAATCAGATACTTGAGCTTCCTTCGTAAATAAAACCGGCGTAAACAATAAATTACGATACACCCTGTATCTACGAACATCACCTTTTTCTTCATCTTGATAGACCCATTCATCTTTTAAAAAATCATCTACATTTGTATATCCAAAAATCTCATTGGCAAACAAGCGCATCACATAATTTGCTAGCCCCGTTGCTTCATATAAAACTTGCGCATTTTGACTATCTTTAAAGCTAACTTTTTCTTCATCTTTTACCTTAATAACAGAAACATCTTTTAAAAAATTCATCACCCGTGTAAAACTTTGCCGATCATGCCGTAAATTCCAATCAGGAACATGATCAAGTTCCATTGTAACAGCCGTATTTTTAACATATTCTATCAAACTAGATAACACAAAAATATCTCCACGCGTTTTATCTTCTAAATATAATAAAACAATACACAACAAGACATAATCTAATACATCTTCAAAGCTAGCAATACCAGAACCCTGAATCTTAATAGCAGGAAACTTTTCTAATTTAATAAAACGTTCATGAACAATCAAACGACTTCCCAAATTCTTAGTCAAAAAATCCCTAATATACCCTTGCTTACGTTTAATCTCATAATAAAGCGTAGGATCATCCTCTTTAACAACCCAAAAGCGATTTAAAAGTGCTCTTAATTCATTTGTAATATCTACCATACTACTCCCCCTCAAAAACAAGTTGTAAATTATGGAGCATAAAAATCCCATCTTCACTTACAATTTGACAAATGTCATTACTACTTCCAAAAACAATTTTATAATTTAATCCAAATAATGGTTCCTTAGCGTATCCTTTATCACCAGCTCGACTAATAAGATTAAGCAAATACTGACGTTCTTCTTTTTTTAAAAAAACATTACCATGTAAAGAAACTGTTTTAGCTTCTACAAACTTTTGTAATATTTCCTTCTTTCGTTGTTCTTCCTTTTCAAATTCTAATAAAGCTTCTTTTTTTTCTAAAGACTTGTCCACAATCACACTATGTCTTCTTTCTTGTTTTATTTTTGTATCATTTGGCAAAACCGAAATCATAGTCGGTAAAACCATATAAGAATTTACTAAAGAATCTGTATTTAAGCTGCTTGACCCTTTATAATGCCGAACGGCTTGGACACCAAATACAGCATTAGATAATTCATGAGCCTGATTAATATCGAGCATCTTATCAAATAATCTACAAATATGTTTATATTCTTCTTTTCTTTGAACCATATTACCATGAAGCTCAATTAACGAAGAAGCGCATTTAGTAATTTGACTAATAATAGAACTAGTAACATCTAAAAGACGATCGCCCTCACATTTACCTTTATCATTTAAAAACCACTTATATATACTTCGCCATTTTCCAAGATTCACCTGATTAAATTTAGCATAGTTAAACTCTGGATAAATTTTAGGCGTATCTCTTTGATATTGTTCTAATTTTAAAACAAGCACATCAGCAAAATCTTCAGGTAAACTTTTCAAAAAATATTTAATCGAAGCAGCCTGATTTAAGTAGCCAGAAATAAAATCCTTTAAATATTGAATCATTTTATTTTTATACTCTAAAAAAATAGTACTTTGTAATAATTCTTCTGTTTTAGACTCTTGAAACTTCTTTAAAAAATCTTGATAATTCAAATTAATATTTTGAAACTCATTAGAAATTCTTTCCCATAAATCTGTAAGTTCTTCAGGTGATAATGTATGAATATTTTCGAGTTCAAAAAGATATCCTTTTAAAACTTCAAAACGTTTAGGAGATAATGACGCAACCTTGACTTCAAGATCTTCAAGTTCAATTGTCATCCTCTCAATCACAATGGCATAATCAGTTAATTGATATCGTAAACGTTTTAAATTAAATTCTTCAATAGAATTAGCATTTTTAGAATCTTGGACAGTTGTCAAACTCATGTTGTCCACCAAAAAATCCAAATCCCGTTCTAATTCTTCGATTGTATAATTAGGAATTTTATCTTTTAACTCATCATACACATCTTCTTTATACAACCAGTTTTCGGCTTGCTCATACTTATGATAGAAAAAACGCATGATCGGACGATAACGATAAGAATTTTCTTGAGCTAAGTACTTAGCTTCAGTAATGACTTTTTGTAACGCTTCAATATTATCCATAGGTACCTCTTTTTGCCATATTCTACCATATTATTAACAATAAGCAAAGAAAAAAATTGCTATCCAAAAACAATCTTAATTCTACATTATTTATAATCATTTCTCCTAACAGAACACCAAGCTTAATAGCACTTCTCTAAGCAGCTTCACCTGTCACCACTCCTTTTTGATGTAATTCTTTTAATATTTCTGTCAATTCATTCAGATTTTCGATTAAGTTTATATCAGTAGTTAACACAAAAAGATTACACAATTCAAAAACATTATGTTTAGATTAAAACATAACTAATGAAAAAGAAATCGAAGTGCCTAATACATTTAAATTACACTATGTTTAGATTAAAACGTTGCTTTCTTTGTTGACTAATCTGAGTCATCACGTCATTTAAATTACACTATGTTTAGATTAAAACATCCGTGATGATTTGTTAGAACAATTAGAACTCAAATTTAAATTACACTATGTTTAGATGAAAACTTCAAAAGAATTAAATTTAACCGATACCGTTTTAAAATTTAAATTACACTATGTTTAGATTAAAACGAAAATGGAACAGTCGTTACTGCTACTCAATATATATTTAAATTACACTATGTTTAGATTAAAACGTATAGATATATATACTTATGATGACGTAAAAAAAATATTTAAATTACACTATGTTTAGATTAAAACAAATCTCCATCAGTTTCATCAATAGTAAGTCTATTTTGATTTAAATTACACTATGTTTAGATTAAAACTGATATAGAAGGCGAAAATGTTACTTTAGTAGCACAATTTAAATTACACTATGTTTAGATTAAAACTTATTGAAACTGATTTAGACAGTAAAGGCTTTAAATCATTTAAATTACACTATGTTTAGATTAAAACCGCAAGTACCACTCCAAAATGCTTCTTCAATATTTTCATTTAAATTACACTATGTTTAGATTAAAACTCAAAAAATTACTCTTTTTTAAGTAATCTTCTAATAAAAATATAACACAAATGATTATAAAAGACTACTATTGTTCGGTATTTTTCTGAAATTTGTCTGTCGACCTCCTAGCCTTTTTGCAAGATTCACGGTCGACAGACTAAATAAACTGTGAATCATCCTCTTGTTCCTCTGTAATATATACTTTATCCATCCATTTAGAATTATTAGACTTAAACACTATACAAGAATCCATATCTTTGCGGAATATTTTTTCTAACTTCATTTTTAAAGTAAATAATTGGCTTTTAGATAACTCTCCTTCGAACACCGAATTTTGCACATGATACAAATACTTTTTACATTCCTTATATACCTTTCTCCATACGTTCTGATATTCGCCAATTTGTTTAATATCATAAATTAACACCACATACATATTACCACCATATTTTAAAACCGTTATAAGTTTCATCTTCTATGAAATAACGAATGAGTTTATACAACTCTAATTTAATTAAATGCTCATAACTAACTTTTCTTTTAATACTTCTATGCATAATTGTACGTGATAAGCTATTTTCCAGTTCTTGCAAAACTTTTTTTCTAGAAGAATCTTTTAACTTCAAAAAGTTTAATTCTTGTTCAAAATCATCCTCTGTAATAACGTTTTTATTTAATAAAGAAAATATTGTACGATCCACTATTAAGGGTTTAAAAATTTCTGAAACATCTAAAGCTAAACTAAATCGTCTTTCCGATGGCTCATGTAAATAACTGATGGTCGGATTTAACTGAGTTTGATAAATTTGACTTAAAGTTTTTGTATAAACAACAGTGTTTAGAAACGATATTAAAGAATTCATCATATTATCAGGTGGACGTTTTACTCTTTTATCAAAATCAATTTCTTGATTAATTATAACTTTCCAAGAATCATAATATATCTTTCTAATATTTCCTTCTACACCCATAAGTTCTTCAATAGTTTTGGTTTCAAAAATTTGCTTTCTTAGTTCCTCTATATCTGCAATATAATTTTTTAATTCTTTTCCTCTATTTTGATAATATTTTAAATTTCTTAAAATATTGTAACTTGCTGAATCAATAAATTCTTGAGCTAAACCTAGTCTTTTGGAATAATCAATATAAGCTTCTACTTGTTTTACTAATAACTTTCCCGAAATGTATTTCTCTTTGGGATAAAACGTTCCTGAATAAAAGCCATAATAATTATACATATGAATCAATATTCCCTGTTGAGAAACAAAATCAAACAACTTAGAATTATATGTCACATTTCCGAAAACATGTAAATCCTTAATTCTTTCAACCGGAATATCTTTTTTTACAAGTTCTTCATCAATTAAAGTAATCGAATCATTCCTTCTTTTTAATTCACCACTACTAAAAATATAATAAGATTGTTTCATTCTTCTACAAAACAAAATTCATAATAAGCACATTTACTACAAATTTTTTTCCTTTCTACCTTTGGAATAGGTTTATTCAAAATGTTCTTTGCTTTTTCTAACTGTTCTTCTATTCTTACAATATCCTCATCAGTAAGCTCTACTTTTTCAGTAACTCTTTCCTCAGGAATCTTTAATACACCTGATGCATTTTGTGGATCGGTTATAATAAATTAGACAGAAAAGATAAGGACAATGTATAATAAAATTGGAAAGGAAAAGAAGCCTATGAAAGAAAGAAGAGAAAGAAGAAATTATACAGAAGATTTTAAAAAGCAAGT
>CALVUT010000045.1 GCA_944363675.1 uncultured Bacilli bacterium
ATCAACCTTGATTATCTAAGAAAGGTAGATTATAATGATATCAAGAAAAACAGTTTAGAAAGTGATTTATATTTCTTAATTGAAGAGAACCAAGAAGTACTGAGTCAACTATATGAAGGAGATGGAATAATGCTTAGTATGCAAAAAGAAGTAACCAGTCTAATGGGATGTATTGATGATTATTTTTATTACGATAAAAAACACCTAGAACAAAGTGAAGCTTATCAAAATGGTTTAGCTGACGGCAGGAAATCTGGAATAGCAGAAGGTCAAAAGTTAGGTCAGAAGTTAGGTCAAAAAGAAAGTAAGTTAACAATTGCCAAAATAATGTTAGATGCAGGCGAGTCAATCAAGAAAATCAAACTTTACACAAAAATATCGCAAAAAGAATTGCAAAAGTTACTAAATGAGCAAAATAAATAAATGCTCATTTTTTTAGAGTAAAATTAATATAGATTATTAAATAAAAAGTATGTATAATAAGATGTAATTGAGAAAGAAGTGAAATTATGTTAGCTTTTGAAGAACAAGACATTCATATTGCCATAAATAAAAATGGTACACCATTACAAGTTACTCAGACAGAGGAAAATAAGTATGACTTATATTTCTGGTTTAGAATGCAGATGTATAATAATGCATATCTCTGGTCTTTTCACGGAGATCCAGACAATTGCCTAACGTGGAAGGCTAGACTATTGATGCCTTCTGAAGAACCAACAAGGCGCCAAGTACAGAGAATTTTAAAATATTTAGAACTGAGAGCAAGAATGCAAAGCTTTGTTGCTGAAGATTTTCAGACCCAAGTAGAATATCCTTGGAAATCTACGCCAATGTTATATCAATACACTTTTCCTAGGTTACCAGGAGTCGAACTCGTACCAACAGGCGCCCACTTTAAACAAGATGAAATTATTCAGATAATAAATCAAGGATTGAGCTGTCTTAGTAAAGTAAATGGTATGGAAAAGACATACGAATTATATTTACCTAAAGAATCGGGCTTGTTTCTAAAGTCTACTACACTAGAACTATTGTTAAATAGAAATATCACCATAAGCAAAGTATACCTATGGCAAGGAGAAAAATTTGATCTCTTAACTGGCCATCCCTTACAAAATCTTAATTTCAGTACCGATCCCAAAAACACTCTAACTTTAAAAAAGCCTTACTAAGCTCTTGAGAAAAATCTTTTTCTTGCGTATAATAAAGGAAGTTTGGAGGAGTAGACTATGAATAAACCAAATTTAAAAGAAGCGCGTAAAAGAAGCGACAAACCAGTTGTATATAAAGAAGAACAATTATTATATAGTAATGAATTAGCGGCTAAAAAATACTTTTTAAGAACATATGGCTGTCAGATGAATGAACACGATTCAGAAGAAATTAAAGGAATTTTAGACTTTTTGGGCATGGAACCTACTGAAGAAATGGAATCAGCCGATGTCATTATTTTAAACACCTGTGCTATTCGGGAAAATGCTCACGATAAAGTCTTTGGCTATTTAGGACGTATTAAACACATCAAAAAAGAACGCCCTGAAGTCATCGTCGCCATTGGTGGTTGTATGAGTCAAGAGGAGCATGTTGTTGAAGAAATACTCACCCGTCATCCTTATATTAATATTGTTTTTGGCACCCATAATATTCACGAACTTGGCAATTATCTATTAAATTGTCTTCCGGGTAAACAAGACATCGAAGTCTATAGCATTGAAGGAGATGTTATTGAAAATGTCAGATACAAAAGAGACTCGAAAATCACTGCTTGGGTCAATATTATCTACGGATGCGATAAATTCTGTACCTATTGCATCGTGCCATACACGAGAGGTAAAGAAAGATCACGAAAACTAGAACAAATCGTAAAAGAAGTCGAAACCTTAAAGCAAGAAG
The DNA here is from genome assembly GCA_944363675.1 of uncultured Bacilli bacterium. Lineage (GTDB taxonomy): Bacteria > Bacillota_I > Bacilli_A > RF39 > UBA660 > Ventrenecus. The sequence goes on from CALVUT010000045.1 coordinate 1,897, forward strand.
GCTATCAAGAAGTTACTTTACTCGGTCAAAATGTCAATGCTTATGGTCATGATTTAGATGAGTCTTATGAATTTGCAGATCTTTTAGAAGCTGTAGCCAAAACAAATATTCCCCGCATCCGTTTTGTAACCAGCCATCCTTGGAATTTTACAGATCGGATGATTGATGCCATTGCCAAATACGATAACATCATGCCTTACATTCATTTACCTATTCAAAGTGGGTCAAATCGTATTTTAAAATTAATGGGTCGCCGATATACCAAAGAAGAATACAAAGAACTCTATCAAAAAATGAAAGAACGAATACCGAATGTAGCGATCACAACCGATATCATCGTGGGCTTTCCTGGTGAAACCGAAAGTGACTTCGAAAGTACGCTGGACATAGTCGAGTCTTGTCAATTTGATGGTGCTTTTACTTTTATCTTTAGTCCTCGTGAAGGCACACCAGCAGCCAAAATGCAAGATGATACACCTTTAAAAGAAAAAGAAGAAAGACTAAAAAGATTAAATGAACGGGTCAATCATTACTCTCGTTTGAATAACGAAAAGCTTTTAGGTCAAACCGTACCCGTGTTAATTTTAGGCCAAAGTGAAAAAGATGCATCCAAAGTATATGGCTACACCGATACCATGAAATTAGTAAACGTCGAAGCTCCACGAGAAACAATTGGTAAAATTATTATGGTTGAGATAACCGATGCAAAAAGCTTTAGTCTAGATGGTAAAGCAAAAGAACCTATGGAAGTTTCCTAGGTTCTTTTTTGGGAAACAGGCAAGATACAAGAATAAGTAAAAGCATAAAGCTTCCTAACAAGATAGGCAAGTAGGTATAAATCCATAACTCGTTTTGATAATGCGCTCCTCCATACAAACTGACTCCAAAAAGGATAAGTAAAACGAAGACAAACGTAAAATTACAATACTTTTTAGGAAGGATTTGCTTGATATTATTTCCTGAAACGGAAAGTGTAATAAATAGATCGAACAACCAAGCAATAGAAACAATATTTTCTACTTTTTCAATAAAATTAAAGAGTTTTAATTTTTTTAAAGTCATATATTCAGGATAACGATAAATTTGAGCAAGATTTGGACCTAACACAGCAGTGATGAGTAAAGCAGCAACGAAGATGCTTATAGCTGAAGCAAGGTAGGGTTTGAGAATATTTTTTTCGGTCTCTTCATTCCATAACAGAAAATAAGGAGCTGTAGAATAGCAAGCAAAATAAATCGTTCCTTGAAAAAGAGTAAAAGGCTTCACATCCATGACTGGCTCGAAATATTCGAAGTGAACGTTTTGCAAAAGCCCTAAACTGACGACAAAGATTAAGGCAAGGCCAATTGGAAATAAGACTTCAGATACTCTAGAAATTGTAGAAAAGCCATTTTTCGTAATTCGTAAAATAATAAAAAATAAAGGGGCCAGAATATAAAGAGAAGGGGATTTAATCAAATAAAAGGAAGAACAAAACGTCTCAAAAATAAAGAGAATTTGGGTGAAAACAAAGAAATTAAAAAGAAAGAAGATTACTTTTTGTAAAAGACGGGTAAGTGGGCGTTTCTTTTTCAGTCTTTCAAAGCACCATAAAATGCCACACCCTAAGAGAATCCCTAAAAAGGACGCAATCCAAACATCTTTGTCTAAAAGTTTAAAGAGCAAAGAAAAGCCAAATCCTAAGAAAAAAGTTCTTCCTAAAAAGTAAGATACAGCGAAGGTTTTTGTTTTAGTCATTTTCATTCACCTCAAATATTAGTCCATTTTTATTCACATTCAATTGGATATCAAAAGTAAAGTCTTTCGTGTACCAATCTTCTAAAGCCTTTTTATTCTTTTTATAATACCGATTATTTATACCTAAAATATCCGTCTGATTTTTTTGGATAATCTTTATTGCGTTTTGGAAATGCTGTTCAATTAAAGGTTCGAAAAGTTTATCAATAGTTGTATACACTTCTGGATCTCTCAAATCAAACTTGCAACCATCCGTAATAATGGAAGCCGTCAAATGACTTTTTATTTGGACAGCATCCTCTTCAAAGGAAAAATCAGTTCCTGTATTATCATAAAGATTAATCGTAATACTTTGCGTAGAGTCATTTGGGCAAACACTCGAGATATAATAGTTTGTAGAATCATTATTTAAAGTATTAAAAGCTATAGCGTCTTCAGTAGATAAAATTGTTTTAAGTTGATGATCTTTAAAAGCCGCGATGCCTTTGAGTACTAAAGTATCTTCTTCTTTAATGATTGTATTTAAATAAGCATCTTGATAAGGATCAATCACTTCATTTAAAAAATCTTCAAAATCTTTTCGAACAACAACGCCATTATTCATCTTATTGTTTTCAAGCATACTTTGAATCGAAGTCGAAACAATAGGATTTTCTGTTGTTGTACTTTTTAAAATATCTTTGGCCGAACTATCCTGTGCCACCACCGGATAAAAAATATTACGAATCGATGCATCACGAATGAAATAATCTAAAACATCGAGCATTTTTTCTTGGGCCACAACTTCACTTAAAATAAGAACTTTTAAATGTGCAAAGTAAGGATCCTTACTAATTTTTAAACTACAATCTTGAAAAGCCTCTGGTAAAGTCTTTCCTTCACCTTCCAACGTATAAGTTTTATCGCTTTCTTCCTCTCCAGAAGTACTTTTTTTATTATTTAAAATCTCAAAAGTAACCGCATAGTTATCCTGAACATAATCAATGGCAATCCCTGCAATAACAGCTCGGTTATTCAGTTCTTGATAATCGAAACAACCTGTTGCCAAAAAAGGAAGGACCAGCAGTAGTAAAAGTAATTTTCTCATGATTCATTGCTCCTTTGCTTCGTAAAGTTTTTATCTGTCAACATCTTGCTTCGTTTCGTATCCTTACGAATATTAGTCTTTAAAAGTCCTTTCATAAAATACACTTTATCAAAAGGCGAAATTGGATAAAAATAAGGTTTACCTAAAGTTTTCAATTCAGTAACATGGATAATAAAATAGAAGAAAGCTAAAACGATCCCATAAATACCATATAAAGCCGCGGCAAACAGGAAAATCAGTCGAAAATGCCTGGCAGCATTGACCATCTCTTGCTCCGTAAAAATAAGACTTGTAATAAACGTAAAAGCAATCACAATAATCATAATAGGGCTGACAAAACCTGCATTGACGGCCGCCTCTCCTAAAATTAGTGCCCCTAAAATGGAAATGGCACTCCCATAAGAATTAGGAAACCTTACATCACTTTCTCGTAAAATCTCATAAATAATTAACATCATAAGTGCTTCTACAATTGCCGGGAAAGGAACATTATCTCTCTGCATACTAAAATTAATCAGTAAACTCGTGGGAATCGTTTCCGGATTATAATTAATAAGGGCAATATAAATGGCTGGTGCTAAAATCGTCAAAAAGAAACAACAGAATCGTAAAATCTTTAAAAAATTGATATTATTACTTTTTTTGTAATTGTCAGAAATTGGATTTAAGAAATCTGAAAAAAAACCAGGTAAAATTAAAGCAAAAGGAGAAGTATCTACTAAAATTAAAAGCTTTCCTTCTAATAAAGCCTTAGAAGCTGTATCTGGCCGCTCGGTTTTAATAATCGTTGGAAAATGCGTATTGTTTTCATTAGATAAATACTCTGTGATATTTCCTGAATCAATAATACCATCAATATCAATTTTCTTTAGTTCCTCTTCAACATGCAAAACAAGTTCTTCTTCTGCAATATCCTCAAAATACAAAAGATTGATTGTTGTACTTGTCTTTCTACCTAAAACAATATTTTTAGCTTTCAAAGACTTAGACTTTATTCTTCTTTTTAATAAACCTAAATTAATTTGAATATTTTCTGTAAATGCATCCTTAGGTCCAAAAACAGCTTGCTCGGTAGTTGGTTCAGGAATACCCCTTGTAATGTCGGCTTTTGTTTCCAAAGCAAGCATTTCTGAATCCCGAAGAACAATCGTAAAGCCATTGGTAATATAAAATTCAATCTCATCTGGATTTTGCAAGATCACCGTATGTGGTGCTGGAATAAGACTTTCTAAATCCTTTAATTTCTTTTTAGGTAAAGCATTTAAAAGCGTAATATTCTTTAAAATATAGTCGTTAACCTTATCACTGCCCGTAACACTTTCTAAATAAACAACATAAATCGTTTGCCTGAAAGATACTTTAATCGGTTTAATAATAAAATCAGGACAATCACGAAATTCTTTTTTTAAACGTTCAACAATTGCATTCTTCATCGTCTTCACCAAATTTAGTATGGGAAAAAACTTGTCTTTTTATTCTTAATATGGTAGTTTTAATTCAAGGGTGATGAAAAGGTGAAATGTCATATTGAAAAATTAGACTATGAAGGCAGAGGAATAAGTCGTGAAAAAAACAAAGTGGTCTTTATAGAAGGCGCCTTGCCAGAAGAAGTAGTAGAAGCAAAGAAAATTAAAGAGGAAAAACATTTTGACTTGTATAAAGCCACAGAAATATTGAAGCCTGCTTTACAACGTCAAACACCATTCTGCCTTTTTGCTAAAGAGTGTGGAGGGTGCACTTTTGCCATGGTTTCTTACAGAAATTCTCTTATATACAAAGAAACGATCTTAAAAGACCTATTAGAACATAATGGCTTTAACTGTCCAAACCTTGAAATAATTCCAAGTCCTAAACAAATGGGATACCGCAATAAAATCAGTTTAAAAATTCATCACCAACAACCAGGATATTATAAAGAAAACACCCATGACTTTGTTCCCATTACCAATTGTCTAATAGCTTTACCATCTATTCAAAAACTTGTTCAAGACTTTTCTTTATTTAACATAGAAGAAGGATCTATAACTATTCGCTCAAATAAAAACGACGAACTTCTTCTCATTATTGAATCTCAAGAAGAACCAAAGTTGAAAGAAGAACTGATTCAAAGACATAAAATCGCGGGCATAATCTGGAATGAAAAATGTCTTTATAACAGTCCTTTCTTTTTTGAAAGGCTAGATCATCTTTTGTATAAAGTAAATGCGGAAAGCTTCTTTCAAGTAAATCTAGATATTGCCGAAAAAATTGCTCAAGACATTCTAATGTTTTTTTCCAAAGAAGACATAGTCTACGATCTTTACTGTGGCGTAGGGTACTTTAGTTTAAAACTAGCTCGCTTCGTAAAACAAGTCATCGGCGTAGAAATAAATCCCAAAGCCATTTTAAATGCTACTTACAATGCCTCTTTAAATAATCTTTCCAATACATCCTTTCATGTCGGAAAAGTAGAAGAGATTCTCCCTAAACTTCCTTATCATCCATCAAAAATCTTAATAGATCCACCTCGTTCAGGCTTGGCCAAACAAGTTATTCAAACACTTCTTGCCTCATCGGTTCCCAAGATCGTCTACATTTCTTGCAATCCCAAAACTTTAATGCGCGATCTAAAAAAATTAACCGAAAAGTACGAAATAAAATCATTAAAAGCATACGACATGTTTCCGTATACCAAGCATATGGAAGTTTGCACAATGCTAGAGTTAAAAGATTGCTAGTAACAATAGAATTTACTAATAGTTGTTGTAAGCAAGTTACAAAGATTTATATATTTATATTAATATCTATATTGAATGTGGATATGATATAGCAAATCATCTATAAAGCGTAGAAGGAGATGAAAAATAGTATGAAACTTGAAGAATATAAATCCGGCGAATATGTAAAAATGAATGATTACAAAGCGTTTATTCCCAGCAAAATAAATTATAACTGGGGATGGGATGACACAAAATTAGACAAATTACTAGCAGAAGCTAATAGACAAATTGGGGGAGTTAAATGCATATTCATTATTGATACCAAATGTAGACTTATATATTAAAATGCATGTGAAAATTGAAGCTAATAAATCAAGTAGAATTGAAGGAACAAGAACAACTGTAGAAGAAGATTTATTAGATGTAACTGATATTAACCCAGAAAAAAGAGATGATTGGGAAGAAGTACAAAACTATGTAAAAGCTACAAATTATGGCGTAGAAAGAATAAAAGATGGATTTCCAGTATGTATTAGATTAATAAGGGAACTACATAAAATATTAATGCAAGGAGTTCGTGGAGAGCATAAAACACCAGGAGAATTTAGAACATCCCAAAACTGGATTGGAGGAAGTATGCCAAGTAATGCTGTATATGTTCCACCACCTCATACAGAAATTGCAGAATGCTTAACAGATTTCGAAAAATTTATAAATAATGAAGAAATAGATACACCAGACTTAATAAAAATTGCAATTCTGCATTATCAATTTGAATCAATACATCCTTTTTTAGATGGCAATGGAAGAATAGGAAGACTACTTGTACCATTATATATTCAAAGTAAAGGTATGCTTGATAAATCTTGCTTATATATTTCTGATTACATTGAAAGAAATAAAGATACATATTATGATATGCTTACAAGAGTAAGAACTCATAATGACATGATATCTTGGATCAAATTTTTCTTAGAAGCAGTTATAGAAACCTCAAAAACCGCAAAAGAAAAATTTAGAAATGTAGTTGAACTCACAATGGAAATGGATCAAGTTATAATGGATTTACCAGTAAAACCAGAAAATGCTAAAAAAGTATTAAATGTATTATATGATGAACCAATTGTTTCAAGAAAGAAAATAATTGAAAAAACAGGAATAAAATTTACAACACTAGCAGGAGTAATAAACGCATTTCAGGAAAAACAAATATTGATAGAAACAACTGGCTATAGTAGAAATCAAGTTTTTGCATTTCAAAAATATATAGATTTATTTTTGAAATAGAAATTTAAAAGATAGAATCTATATTACGAGAAAATCAAAAAATTCGTAATATAGATTTTTATATTACGAAAAAATCAAAAAATTCGTAATATAGATTTTTATATTACGAAAAAATGGAAAAATCCGTGCTATAAAATTTCATAGGACGAAAGAATCGAAAATTTTAATCTATAAATTATTTTGAGTCAAAAAGCCAAAAATAATTGATATAGAGGTTTTGATTATGGCAGAAATAAACCCAAGCGAATTTTACTGAATTTGTTGAGGAAAATGTGAATCTGTGGTATAGTGTAGGCATTAGTAAAAGAAACATATAAATTCTGTTTAGAAAATATGAAAGAACATAAATTCTAATAAGAGAAAATTTTAAGAAAAAATATTTATGGAGATGGTATGCTATGGGTAAAGTTTTGAAAGTAAGAGAAGTAGGAGAACCTATTCTTGAAAAAGAATGTATAGAAGTAGATATAAAAAACATTAATGAGGAAATTTTGGATATTATAGAAGATTTAAAATCAACACTAGAGTTTGGAACTGGACTAGGAATTGCTGCGCCTCAAATTGGTGTAGATAAAAGAATTATTGTAGTAGGAGCTAAAAAAGAAAATATAAAATATAATGATGCAGAAGAAATACCAATAACAGCAATGATTAATCCAACTTGGAAGAAACTAACAGAAGATACAGATATACAATATGAAGGGTGTATGAGTGTTCCTAGCATAAGAGGAAAAGTAGAAAGATATAAAAATATAGAATTGACTTATTATAATGAAAATGGAGAGAAAATAGTAAAACAAATAAATGGTTTTTTTGCAAGATTAGTGCAACATGAATGTGACCATTTAGACGGAATAGTATTTTTAGAAAAAGTAAAAGGACCTAATGGATTTGCAACTAAAGAAAATATAGATAAATATAATTTGAGGAATAAAAATGATATACCTAAAAATATTTAAACTAAGTGATAGCAGAATAACAAATAATAATATATATCCATTTAATGTATTACAAAATAAAGAGCCAGATATATTTATATTTGACAATATAACCGTATTATATGGAAATAATGGTTCTGGAAAATCTACCATATTAAATATTATTGCTCACAAATTAAATTTAAAAGGAAAAGAACGAAGTAATCCTCCAATTCCTGGAACAATAGACTATTTTGCAGATTATGTATCAAAATGTGAATATGAGCTAGGAGAAAATGAAAGTGGTAGAAAAATAAGTAGAATACCAGAAAATAGTAGATATATAAAAAGTGAAGAGATACTATATGAAATAAGAAAAATTCAACAAGATGCAATTTTACAGGAAAGTATAAAAAGCAATTTGATAAAAGAAAGAGGGTTACAAGGTGCCGAAGATTTTTTGAAAACAGAAGTAGGAGAAAAACAATTTGAAAGATTTCAATTCGCACAAGAAAAATACTCTAATGGAGAAACAACAATGCAAATCTTAGAAGATAATATCGAGCCAGATAATTTGTATTTGTTAGATGAACCAGAGGTTTCATTATCTCCAAAAA
>CALVUT010000046.1 GCA_944363675.1 uncultured Bacilli bacterium
GTAACTGCAACACTTTTTTTGATTTTTCCATACAAAAAAGTGCATTTTTTGTTGCACTTAATCTTGCATAAATACTAACTTTCTTTGCTCTTTTCAAAGTGTTGCATTTAACTTTTCATTTCACCAATAGTTTAATTTCTTCTTTTATTAAAGAAGTATCTAGTTGCATAATTATAAAATCATTAAAATCGCGATTCACGCGTTTTAATGTATTACCTATCTTTTTTTCTTCTTTATTATGAGAAAACTATCCCCGTAAACTTCCTAACAAGAAATTTTTTTAGTTCAAAATTTTCACTTTCATAAATTCCTATTCTAACGAAACAACAAAAGAATTTAGTCTCAACACCCCTCCATACCAATAACTATTTTTCAATTAAATCATCGACAAAATTATAAACTTTTTCAGGATTCCTTACCATTTTTTTCACCATAGCTGGATAAATTTTATAATGGTCTATCTCTTCAATATCAATCCATTTAAACGTAATCCAATCTCCTTCTAAACCATGAAATTCCAACGGATAAGCATCTTGATTACAGATGACTTTATAGATAAAATTAATTTGCTGTAAAAAAGCGTTCTGATCAGGTATAAACTCTTCGCTAATGGCTAAAAATGTAGCCTCTGTTATTTCCCAGCCAAGTTCCTCTTTTAATTCTCTTTTTAAAGCATCAAAACTTTTTTCTTTTTCATGCATCTTTCCGCCAACTAACAAATGCACATTTTTGCCATGTGCTTGAAAGACAAGCAACTTCGTCATTTCCTTGTTAAAAATGCAAGCGGAAACACGACATTGAAAAGAATAATTATTTTTAATATATGTAATATCCATAAATTTACTTCTTCCTATCTAAAAAGAAACCATTTAAACAGTTTCTTCTATATTTTGTTCAAACATTTTTTTGCTGTCCGCATCATCTGCACAGTATAACCCATCTCATTGTCGTACCATGCCACAACTTTAACCAATTGTTTTTCAGCAGTTTCCAACACTGTTGTCAAAGATAGATCAACTAAAGTACAAAGTACACATTTGTATAAATAAAAAAGCGTTTGCAGTTGTTTGCAGTTGTTTGCAGTTGTTTGCAGTTGTTTACAAAATATTAACAGTTAATATCAAGATTTTATTTTTTTGCTATCCAACTTGGCTTGTTGGTAGTACCCTTATTATAAATTAAATCACGTTCTCTTAAAAAAGTAATTATATATCTAGTCTTATTATTTAATTCTTTTTGATCAGTTGTATTAAAAAGAGGATACATGTAATTATTTATGTCCTGTCGACTCACACCATTATTACTTCTTATAAATTCTAAAAGTTTAATTTTTATTTCGTCCATTTCTTCAGTTTGTTCCGAATCCATCTCTGTAATTGTTTGAACTAACGGCACTTTAACAGTGAATATTTCATCATCTTTAAAACTAGGAGTACCCCCACTATAAATTTTATTGTATTTGGTTATAGTTTTTATTCCTGATCCCAATTCTTCAGCCAATCCTATTTCTTTAAAAAAATTAGCAATTTTAGGATTTTTAGGATAAGGAGAATAATTATTAAGATCTATGTATCCAATACTCCTAGGACGATTTGCATTTTCAGTCACCATTGACTCTTTTGTTATTATTAATCTCGCTGGAATCGGATTAGAATATTCTCTATGTATTAAAAGATTAACACACAATTCACGAGCTATTACATCCCTTATATTAATTCTTTGATTCCCATCAATATAAAACTTCTCATTTAAATGCTTTTTAACAAAATTGACTAATCGTTCATAACTTTCTATTAAATTAGTTCTAATATCATCTCTATCATCATACCTATCAACATTATCAACTTTTAATATAGCATCTGTTTTATAATAAGAAAGAACTGATGCTATTACATCATCCTTTCCAAGTAACAATAAACAGGCTAGATTAAACCCTTCTTCACCCGTTTGAAAGTTTTTTTCATAAAGAGACGCACTTCTTAACATTTCCAAGTCGTTCATTTTTGACCATGGATGATTAGCAACTCTATTAGCAGCCATATTTCTAGCTTTATCTATCAAATCTTTTCTTAAATCATTAATTGTTGCGAAGGGATATATCTTATTTTCTATATAAGTACTGCTTTTTCTTATATATAATTGGGAAATTAATGAAGTATTTCCAGTTATTTCAAAATCTCCATCTTCATTTCTATCAAAGATTTTATTAGCAGTTTTATGAACATCTGAACTTTCGTAAACATAAATATATAAAAGCTCCTTTTCTTCATACAAATATTCTTTTATTTCAAGATGAACAGTTGGACTTATTTTTTCACTGTTGTTACACAAATTGACAAAATCACTTTTCATATTTTTTACATAATCTCTATATATACCTCTTACGATTCCGTCATCCTGTACCCCTAAAAATATGTGTCCACCATTACGATTTAACATTGAACAAACTGTTTCAAATAAGTTTTCAGGTAATTTTTTTTTTGCTGTTTTAAATTCTACAGTTGAGCACTCTCCATTTTTAATTAGATTTAAAAGATTTTCTGGAATTTGATTTATCATACTGTTTCCTCCCCATACACAATTATATCACACAAAAATCATTATACCCTTTTATATTTTAAAATTTGTAAAAGTAAAAAATTTGTAAAAAACAAAATTGTTCCAGAAGTTTTCTTTATATACTATAATACTTCATATTTTTTTTTGAACCTCCAAATACTACCTACCTAAGAAGCTCTTTTATTTAAAAAATCTCATAAGCAAAAATTGTGAATATCACAGTAATATCTTGTTAAACAAAAAGAAACCAGTTAAATAGTTTCTTCTATATTTTGTTCAAACATTTTTTTTGCTGTACGCATCATCTGCGCAGTATACCCCGTCTCATTGTCGTACCATGCCACAACTTTAACCAATTGTTTTTCAGCAGTTTCCAACACTGTTGTCAAAGATAGATCAACTAAAGCTCCAACTTTTTCACCAATAACATCACTAGAAACAACAGGATCCATCGTCGTGTCCAAACACTCGGACTTACTTTCTTCAAAAGCTTGATTAATTTCATCAACACTAGTAACTCTTCCAAGCTCAACCGTTAAATCAATCATAGATCCATCAGTCACTGGAACACGATAAGCCCCACCGCTTAACTTTCCTTCTAAATGCGGAATAACCTTACCAATCGCCGTCGCAGCTCCCGTACTAGCCGGAATAATATTGGCTGCACAAGCTCTACCTCTTCTCGAACGATACCCTTTTTTATGAGCGATATCCAAAGTAGCTTGATCATTTGTATAAGCATGAATAGTGCTCATAAACCCTCGTACTACATCAAACTTTTCATCCAAAACATGCAACACTGGAGCTAAACAATTCGTCGTACAACTTGCTGCCGAAACAATTTGTTCACTACCGTCTAGTATATTATCATTCACACCGTAAACAATAGTCTTCATATCTCCCTTACCAGGTGCCGAAATCAAAACTTTCTTAGCCCCTGCCTCAATATGTTTATAAGCATCTTCATACTTAGTAAATAACCCAGTACATTCCAACACCAAATCAACACCCAAAATTTTCCAAGGTAATTGTCTAGGATCTTTTTCGGAAAACACCGGAATCTTCTTCACATTATTAATCACCAAATAATTATCCTCACTACGAATCTCATCTTTATGAAAACTCCGATGAGTCGTATCATAACGAAGCAAATAACTAAGATCCTCTGCCCCAGTCAAATCATTAATCGCTACAACATCAAAATCTACCCCCGTAATCATTTCTCGAAAAGCAAGTCTTCCAATTCTTCCAAATCCATTAATAGCTACCCTTATCATCTTATCTCCTCCTTATTCTTCTAGGATACCCTAAAGTATTTACTTTATAATTTTTCCTCAATTTTTAGTTTAACTTAAACTTTCATTTTTCAAATCGCAACTTCATCACAATTCAAATACCATAACTACCCAATAAATTCACGCAAAATAGAATCAGTAGGTACAAACTCACTTGGAATAGTAAAAAACATTTGTAAATAATTAATTAACCTTCTTGATTCATTATAATACGGACTATCTATACCTACCGAGTACAAAAGAGGATTAGCATAAACCTTTAAAACACCAATCTCATAAGCTAAAGCCGTATTAATAATCACATCCGCTTGATAAACATAAGGAAAAATATACTTTTCCTCCCCTGCTCTTACCACTTGCCATTCTCGAATTGTATCTGAAACCGTTTTTCCTCTCGTCCGATTATCCCTTACAATTCTTCTAATAAGTCTCAAATCAAGTGTAGATACATAATTATGTCGATCAATATTCAATGGAATAAATGGACTCAAATAAATCTTATACTTATACTTAGCATCAATATAAGGCATTAAATCATCATTTAAACAATGAAGACCTTCAATAAGTAAAATACTATTATCCTTTAACTGCATCTTTTTTCCTTTAAAAACCTTTTTGCCACTAACAAAATCATATTCAGGAACTTCAATTTCCTCGCCATCTAAAAGCTTATGCAAAGAATCATTAAATAACTCCAAATCAATAGCTTGTAGACATTCAAAATCAAACTCTCCTTTATCATTTTTAGGCGTATCATCTCGATCCACAAAAAAATCATCTGTCGATAACCCAATTGGATTCAATCCTCTACTTCTAAGAAAAGCACTAAGACGTTTCATTGTTGTCGTTTTACCACTCGAAGAAGGACCCGCAATTAATACAATTTTTACATCCCTAGAAGAGACAATTTGATTACAAACCTTAATAATATCTTCTTCAAACAATATCTCATTACACTGAATAAAATCATAAATTTTAGATCCACTAACAAGCTGATTCATGTCGGCCAAATAAGGAGCATTCATCTTTCGAAGCCATCTCTTTGTTTCCATAAAATTGCTTACAATATTTTCATAATGAACATACTCCGGAACACTTTCTCCACTGACAACATTAGGACAAACAAGAACAATACGATTTCTTCCTAAAAACACTAACTCATATCGATGAATAACCCCCGTATCATAAGGCATCAAAGTATAAAAATAATTAAGTGTATCGGAAAGACGATACATAGTTACTACATCTTGATTAATCGATTGTAAATTGCAAGCCTTTTCTTCTTCTCCTTTTTCTTTTAAATACTGATAAGCATCTCGAATATCCAAATTATATTTAATAAAACGTAGTTTTTGAGCAACATTTTTAGCCATCTGTCCTTTGATTTTTGAAACATCCTCGCTAGTCAAATTATGAGGCATAATAACTTCACTTAAAATGCCCTTTGGAACACTATGCAAGAAAGAAACTTCACAATCTGGATACAACTCTTTAACCGATAAGTAAAATAAAAATTTTAATCCACTTTGATAAATCTTATATCCAGCCAAACTTGTCACATCCAAAAAATCAACAGAAGCATCCTTTTTTATCTTTGTATCCAAAGAAATAACTTCATTACCATCTTGAACCGCAATTGCTTCATTACATCCAAAAAACTGACTCACCTCATAATAAGTTGTATCCTTATCAAAAGATGCAACCTGACCTTTATAAGTAATATTTACTTTTTGCATAGTATCCTAAGCCTTCCTTTATTCTTTAACATTTTATCATAAATAACATTTTTTTTGAATAGTTTTTCCCTAAAATTACTAAGATAATATTAGGTGAACAAAATGAACATAATTCCAACAGTATTAGAAAAAGAAAACAATCGTGAAGTAGCCTACGACTTATACTCTAGAATGCTCGAAGACCGTATTATCTTTTTAACCGGTGAGATTAACGACACAACAGCCAACATCATCATCAGCGAACTACTTTATTTAGACGCTAAAAGCCATGAAGACATTTATCTTTATATTAATAGTCCAGGTGGAGTTGTCACAAGCGGGCTTGCCATATACGATACCATGAACTATATTGAAAGTGATGTCAAAACCATTTGTACGGGCATTGCTGCATCTATGGCTGCCTTTATCCTTTCCAGTGGCACTAAAGGTAAAAGATGCGCTTTAAAAAATGCCGATGTCATGATCCATCAACCCTTAGGAGGCATGGAAGGGCAAGCCTCAGACATGAAAATAGCCTGCGAAAGAATTCTCAAAATAAAAGACAAACTTAATCACATTTTAGCTAAAAACACAGGAAAATCCCTAAAGCAAATTGAAAAAGACACTGACCGTGATAATTATCTATCCAGTGAAGAGGCAAAAAAATATGGACTAATAGATCAAATTCTATAGTCCATTTTTTCATTATAATTTATATAAATAACTCTTTCTTGATTTCATAAATAAAAACACAGCAATACCAATTCCTATAGGAATTAATATATAATAACTTGTATCCATTCCCGTTTGAGGGTTTTCAACCTCTCCCTCACCAGGAGTATTATTATTATCTCCAGGATTTACAGGTGCCCGACAAGCGTCCAAAACGTTTGGATTCCTACTTAAAATTTCTTGAAAGAAAGGATTATCTAAACCAACAATTTCTACTGAATTAACCTCATCACCAGTTAATACATGTGTTCTTGTTACATAATACTCAATTTTTTCTTCCGTCAAACATTGATAAGACTCAACTTTAGAATAACAAATATTTTCATACTCTTCTTTTGTTATTTCATTCGAATCCATATCATAATACTTGCCATCATGTTCCGTACAAGCCAAAGATCCACTCATACAACTGCTCTCATAAGCATCCTTATCAACAAGTTGTCCATCCTTATCATAGTACTTATCGCCATCAACCATGCAACTAAAACAACTTTTACGATATTCACTTTCACTTACCGAATTACCATTCTTATCAAAGAAATAGCCATTTTTCTCTTCGCAATAATACTTCTCAGTTGTACAAGCCTTTAGATACTCTGAATAACTAACTTCGTTGCCATTATTATCATAGTACTTATCTCCATCTACCGCACAACTAAAGCAACTTTTACGATATTCACTTTCACTTACCGAATTACCATTCTTATCAAAGAAATAGCCATTTTTCTCTTCGCAATAATACTTTTCAGTCGTACAAGCCTTTAAATACTCTGGATAACTAACTTCGTTGCCATTGTTATCGTAATATTTACCATCAACAACCTCACAAACAGGCTTCTCTACCTTAGTCGTCGAAAGTTCAATTGTACAATGATCTGAAGAAGTGTTAGGTGCCACATTTAAATAAATCGTTACAACCAAATACTTACCAACAGCTAAAGCATCACTTCTTTTCAAAGAGATATAGTACTTTCCTGATTCATTTGCATCTTCCGTAATCGTACCACTCCAACCAGAAGCAAGTTCATAACTGCGATAACTATAATTTGAATCAGACAACTTTAAAGTTGCCTCATAAGTCGTAAAACTGCCCTCAACAACCTGTAATCCCAAATAAATCTTTGTATTATTTCCTTCGTTCTTAATCGAAACACTATTTCCATTCAAAGTAGTATTTGTAAGACTAGCATCACTAGCCCCAAAAATATATGCCATATTCGTTTGAGCATTCGTCCAAACTGGCATACAGAAAAAACAACAAAATAACACTAACAATATTTTTTTCATAACCATAACCTCCCATGTATGGTTATCTATTATAAGCACAAAAGTGCAAAAAGTAAACTACCTTTTTTTATGTTGCTCAACCAATTTTCGCATCTTAATAAAATGATGATTAATACCGCTTTTGCCAATTCGATAATCCGTCTCCATACTAATAATAGAACTGAGCTCTTGATAAGAACTCTCAGGATACTTTAAACGATACTCCAAAACCAATTTAGTCTTCTCATCTAAAAGCCCCATCAAATCATGTTCCTCAATATAATGAATATCCTCAATCTGTTTCATCCCTGTAAAAGTAGTCTTTTCTTGATTAGCAATCTCACAATTATTAAGACGATTTACCATATTCTTATGATCTCTATATATCCTTATATCCTCAAAATAAAATAAACTCGTCGTAGCTTGAAACATCCGAATCATATCACTAATCTCTTCCGCACTCTTTAAATAAACCATATATTTATTACTACGCTCAATCATTTTACTATCAAACTTCATTTCATGTAGTAAATCATTAACAAAACAAGCATCATCTTCTAAATTAAAAACATATTCCAAATGATATCCTCCCGTAGCCGGATCATTAATCGAGCCACACACCAAAAAACATCCCTTAACAAATGCCACCATTTCTTCAGGCGTATCCAAATACTCTCTTTTCATTGGCTTATCCACATTAAGCCGTTTCATAATTTCCCAAGAACTAACTTCCAAAATATAAATCTGTTTAGCTCGTAATCTCTTTTGATTACGTACAACAATATGCGGAGAAACATTAAAAATACTCTTAATATCCTTAAATACCCTTCTAGCCACACTACCATTTTCAAAAGTCATGACTATCTTACCATCCACAACATGCGCATCATAACGAATAATCGCACTAAGCTCACTAAACTGTTCTACTCGATTAATATCATTAGCACAAATTTCTTCTTTAAGTTTAGTTGCAAAAGTCATATCCCATCACCTATCCAAGATTATACCACTTAACCCAATCTAAATTGAGAAAAGTTTTTACAAAGGCCATAAGTATTAAAAACGTTTTTCCTCAATTCACCAAAAAAAAAATAGAATTTGTTCATCTTCGGGCAAACTTTTTCTATCTTTTTTCTTTTATTTCCTAGCTTAGTCCAAAACTGTCCGTAGCTCAGATATCTTTCAAAAATGATAAGTCATTTTGGAAAGTAAATTGCTCGACTAATGTTTTTGAAATCCGCCTAATCGGCGATTCTCCATGGATCTGCAGCCGTCCCTAAACCTACTTTCAGGCTATCAGGTATCAGATTGAGAGTGGGCCGCACACCGCACAAGAGATACACACTGCCATAGTGGTTGCCATAACCACCAGAATTGACGCTACGCACGTAGGCAAAGCCACCATTGAAGTTAACAGGCGACATGGTCCAATAATAGTCCCCTGTATATAAATAGTAATCATAATTTTCTGCACCGAATCCGCCAGCTAATACTACTTCATCCGTTGTAATAAGGCCAATTGGATACGTTAAAGCTCCATTGCCTATCACTTCATCACTTACAGTAAACCGATCATTTTGCTCTGCACACTGCAAATTTGGATAAGTAAGTAAATTAGCATAATCTTCTCCCATACTAGCTG
>CALVUT010000047.1 GCA_944363675.1 uncultured Bacilli bacterium
TTTACTCCGAAGAGCACATTCGGTATTAGCAATCGTTTCCAACTGTTATCCCCAACATAGAGGCAGGTAACCCACGTGTTACTCACCCGTTTGCCACTCGAGGGAAAATCCAAATCAAATGAATTCCGCTTCAAGTGCAAGCACTTTCCGTTTCCTTCATCGTCATTGGGCCCTCGCGTACGACTTGCATGTCTTAGGCATGCCGCCAGCGTTCATCCTGAGCCAGGATCAAACTCTCAATAAAAATATTTTTAAGTTTAATCTAAGCTACTCAAATTGACTTTTTTACTTAGTTTTCAAAGATCGTTTTCTTTGCACCTCTTTTTGTCAAGTGCAATATGAGTTTATCAAATCTTTTTGCCTTTGTCAACATTTTTTTGACATTTTTTTTATTTTTTTTATTTTGCCTTTTTTCTTTTAAATAAAGGCAAAATTGGCAATTTTATTTGAATCTCATTTTACGTTGTTTTTCACAACACTTTTTACATTTTACATCACTTTGAATGTAAATGCAAGTATAAATTTTACTTTTTTTCATTTCTTTTGTTTTTTTTCAAATTTATACTTTTTTTGCTGCTTTTCACAACACGTTTATCATTCTACAATAACTTAAATCAGAATGCAAGCAAAAATTTAAAAAAAATCGATTTTTTTTATTATATGCTTTATTTAAATAAAAATAACCCTTTTTAAGGGGTATTTTTTTGTAATTCTAGAAATTTTTGATAGTATTTCTCAACAACTTCATTTTGAAAAGGACCTTGATTTTTTTTCTTCATTTCAATTAACTCTTGCATAGTCGTTCTTATAATCTGGTCGAGTTCTTTGCTGTATTTCATTATATATTTATGATATTTATACTCATTACGATCTAAAACTTTGAAACCTCCATCAGGATATACTCTTAGATCAAGATCATAATCAATGTATTTTATGCATTTTCCATCTATAATATATGGGGTCGCAATATTACAATAATAAAATAAGCCTTTCTTTTTTAACTGACCTATTATATTAAACCATTTATGTTTATAAAAAAATAGGATTGCTGGTTCTCCTGTGCTATGACTTTCCCCGTTGTGTTCAATCAGTTTTGTTCGATCATTCGCCACAACCAATTCATTTTCATCAACATATACAACAATTGCTTCTTCGCTGGTTTGATCTAGGTATCCATTATGTTTAAAACATTCTATTTTTAATTTATCACCAATTTTTATTTCCTCCATAAATACTCGCTTTCTTTTCTTGTTTATTATACAAAATTTCTTTTCTTTTATAAAGAGAAACTTTTTTTCTATAGAGCAGTTTATTGTTCTTTAAATCCCCTTTTTGCAAGATTATATTTATGAAAAGTGCACTAATACTTTTATGTTTAATTATCTTAATATTTTTTTTAATTCTTACTGTAGATGCTTTGTTTGGATGATTGGAAGTTTCTAGCTTTTTCTAACATTATTTTATCAAAAGCAGATTAATACTCAACTTAGACATCTTGTTTGCTTTCATGCTGTACAAAAAAAGGATTTTATATTTGTTTATAAAATCCTAAAACTTATTCATCTACATACTTAATTGTTCTAAGGCTGTATTCATTTGTTGATCGGTATAGGTTCCATCCTCATTTTGAATAATATCGACGTCAAAGTCCGGTATAATTCCTATACCATCAATACACTCGCCATTAGGTCTTAACCATTTTGCTGTTGTATATTTTACCATACTTCCATCTTCTAACGTTCTTGTCTGTTGTACTCTTCCTTTACCATATGTGGTCTTTCCCACTACCACTGCTCCATAACTATCTTTTAAAGCCGCGGTTAATACTTCACTAGCACTTGCAGTATTTTCACTCACAAGGATGGCAACTTTATAGGTTTTGTACTCATCTGTTTCATCTTTGTATTCATCAACGCTTTCTTTGCTTTCTAAACTATATAGTATTTTCCCCTTTTCAATAAATTGACTAGCAATCTCAGTGGCTCCTTTCAAATAACCACCAGTATTTTCGCGAACGTCAATAATTAAACTTTCCATTCCCTCATTTTCTAACTCTCTAAGACTTTTAGCAAACTCTTCACCAACTGTGTTTGTAAATGAACTTATATATATGTATCCAATTTTCCTATTATTATATTCAATGATTTCACGAGTAAGTGGCATATTAATTTCGGCGGCCGTTATGTTAAAAGTAATGTATTCTCCGTTACGATCTATAACGATTTCGTTTTCTTTGGTTTTATTTATCATGTTCGACACTTCTGCCTGTGTTTTTTCTGTAGTATTTTCGTTATTGACGCTTATAATTTTGTCGCCAATTTGTAATCCAGCTTCAGCAGCGGGTGTATCTTCGTATACTTTAAGTATTTCATTGCCATTAGCAATAGATATGCCTATACCTAAATATTTACCACTTAGTTTATTTGACAAAGAATCTGTTTCGTCTTGATTTAAATAGGTTGAGTAATCTTCGCCTAAGTAGTCAAGCATAGCGGCAATGGCTGCATCAATCATTTCTGTTTTATTATAGTCTGTATAGTAATTTTCGTCTAAACTATTATATACTCTTAAAAATTCTGTTAAGGCTTCATCTTCTTTAATGCTTGTTGATCCTAAAATGATCTTACTATTATTATATATAATTAGACCTGTAGTTAAACTGGTTACAATGGCTGTAATTATAATAATTATACACACCTTTTTTAGCTCAAATCCTTTTTTTACCATTCTATTATCACCTTAATTCTTTTTAATGGTATCATATTTTAAGCAAAAAGAAAAGAGAACAAATTTCTCTTTATTCAACTTTTAATGCTTCAGCAATTTTATCTATTCCTTCGATATATTCTGTAATTTTTCCATTTTTAATATGTAAAAGTGTTCCATTTAACATTTTTAAATCTTTAACAGTTTTAGCTTTTGGATTGCTTCCTTCTTTAACATAATAAGGTTTATTAAAAGTACTGCTTAAATCCAAGTAATAAATCATAATTGGATCTTTGGCATTATTTGTATAATAACTTGCATAAGTTACATAAGCACTGGCATCTTTACTTTCGGTATCATAAGCTAAGACGTAGTACTCACTTTCCGGATTATTTAATATAGTTCCTACTATTGCAATATTCGTACTTACACTTCCAGTTTGATATGTCAAATCCTCAGCAGTCTCTTTTAAAAAGATACTACTTAATGCAAATGCGGCCACAATAATTAAAACAACAATAACAAGGACAATAAAGAATTTTTTTAACTCTTGTGTTTCTTCTGTTTGATAAACAATTTTTTGCTTTTTCACTTAAATCACCTGAGTTATATTATACCTAAAAGTTACTCAAAATGCAATTGTATTAAACCTACTTATTCCTCTTCCCAAAAAAAAGAGAAATTATTTCTCTTTGCTAACAGATGTATTATTATAGCCTATGCTTTTACCAATTGTAAGCAATTCTGCTGTAGATAAGTCGTTTCCAGCTAAGTAATAGCTGATATTATCTTTAGTCCAGCTTAAGGAATTTGTTCCTAACGCCCCAATTGTATCATTTACAATTAAAGGATCTCCATATACTGGTATGATTTCGAACTCGTCTGCAACGCTTGCTTTTTCTTCGACTAAGACAAAGTTTTTATCCCCACCAAAGGTTAAAATTATTCTATCGCCAGTATCTGTTTGAACTTTGTCACTGCTTGAAAGATATGTATTTGTAGGAACGTATAACGGATACAAGATGTTTTCTAAAGCACCAGTTTCTTCTGTATTGCAATCATCTCCTTCACAAGTTCCATTTTCTTCTTTGCAAGTTTCGTCTTGGCAATTTTCTTTTGTTTGCGTATCATCTTTCTTCTTCTCTTCGTTTGTATTATCTTCTTTTATATATTCATCTAAATTGAAATCATCTTCTTTTAGGCTTGCATTGTAATCAATTGATGTAAAGCTGACTTTCATTTTTAACTGATCTTTTTCATCATATACTTCATTCTTCTTTAAATTATTATCTTTATCAATTGTCACTTTTTGATATTTTAATTCTGGGTTATTCGGATAGTTTACAGTTGTTTTTACGACAAAATTTCCATCTACCTCTTCTACAGTACTATTGGCGTCATTTTTCATATCATTGACAATTGCATTTAACAAATAGGCTTGACTAGAGTTATTTGGCCATTCACTTTGAAATTTAAAACTTTTGTTTAGCGATGGAGTGATTACATAGACGGCATCACTATTTCGCAAGATGATTTGTTCATGATTATTGGTTTGATTAACCATTTTTGCTTTATAAAAATTGTCTTTAAGAAAATCTACTTCAATGCTATAAGTAAACGTTTCTTCATCTGCATAAATTTCTAAATTTCCCTTCAAGTTATAACTTTTCGTATCGTTTACTTTTGCTGTAAAATTATTTATTACATCTTCAGTACTGCTTTTGCCGCAACCAGTTAATAGTAATATGGACACGCAAAGTAGTCCAATTATTTTTTTCATTTTTCACCACATTCCTTTTCTAATTCAATATATTTTAAGAACAGACTTTTATGAATAATTTTTCTTTTTTTTCTCATACTAGTTACTGAAAGTAGGTGGAAATATGGAAATTCTATACAAAATCTGTCTAGTGTTTGCAATCATTGGCGCTGTAAACTGGGGTTTAATTGGCCTTTTTGATTTCAACTTAGTTACTTCTATTTTTGAAAGTGGTTCAATGATTGTTAAGGTGATTTACACCTTAGTTGGCATTGGTGGGTTAGTAAGTATCGGTATTTTATTTCATCATATCGATTCTCATCCATTTGAATAGAAGATTGAAATTTTTTCTTATTCCATAAAAAAAGCCATTGTATAATGACTTTTTTTATTCGGCTTGCCCACTGCTACTCGCTGTACGAATAGGTACAATTTCATTTGTAAATTTATTAAAATGAATTTTTTTTATACCTTGGCCTTCAGTTGTCACATCAAAGAAATACCAATCGTCTGTTTCTTCTTTGAATTCTATATCGATATTTCCTAGTTCTTCTTTGATCAGTTTTTCGGCTTCTTCTCGGGTCGTTTCTTCAGGCATAATGTTTTCGATGATATCTGGATACGGTTCTGTTTTGTTTGGAACTTCTTCGTTAGGCTGATGCGTAAGAATATAAACCAATACACCCACGGCACATAGGATAGCAAAAACAATTATTCCTATAATTACTCTTTTTTTCATACAATTCCTTTCTTTTAATTAAAGTACATATTTATTTTTAAAGCATTTTTCGATTTATTTCCGGCTGCATCTATGGCATAAATCAATTGATAGTAGTAGCTAGCTGAGTAGGTACGATAAGGCATCGACTCACCTTCATTGGCCGTATCGGTTGCTCTCAAGCTGCCATTAACCCATGTTTCTCGAACAAACTTAGCTACCCATGATGATCCTGTATATGAAGGATAGGTATCCAATCCATAAAACCAATAATCTACACGCTTTGAATTTGCATAAATGGTACATTCGTTTTGACTTTCAGATTGATCATCATTAGCCGTACAACTGACACTTCGATTGTTGCTTTCGGCTGCTGTTTCTTCAATATCTAATACTGGTGTGGCAGGCGGTGCCGTATCTGATTTCGTTTGATAATAACGTGGGTATGAATCATTGCCAGCGTTGTCGACTGCATAGGCATAGAAATTACCCTTTGTAGTTTGAAATGGTCCCGTATATCGCGTATAAGTCGTTTCTCCTTGAAGTTTATAATATATTGCATTAACCCCACTTTCATTATCGCTTGCGGACAACGTTACTGTCACTGCAGTATTTACGTAATTCGCCGGAGTCGTATAGTTAAGAGTTGGATCATTACGATCAATTAGGGATTCTACAATAGTGACACTTCCAATGTTACCATTAGCGTCTTTGGCCCATAAATAAATGGTTTGATTTGAATTCAATATTTTTGTTACGGTGTGCGTTTTACGATTAGAAATTGTGCTCCATGTACTTGGTTGACTATTTGTCGTTGTCCAAGCGTAACCAACAATACCACTATCGTTGTCTGTAATTACTACAGAGATTGTATCGCTAAAAACCCAACTTAATGCTTTAGTTACTTGGAATGTCGGTGGCGATGTATCACAACTTTGAGTATTGCATGCCTTTTCATCTTTGCCTGTACTACATACTGTTCCTAAGTAGGAATCTTTTAATTGATAGTTTCGATATTGTACTCCACCACCACACGCTTTACTACACGTTCCATAATTGCTATCTGTATAATTTTTTGTCGTAGTTGTACAACTTTTATATACGGTGTAACTGGATTCATTTTGACCTATGTTTCCACTGGCATCTTGTATGGTAATATAAACCTTTCTTGTCCCTCCATCATAGTCCCCTGATAATGTCCAGTTTTTACTATTTGTATAAGACTCCCAACTACAATCCTGTAAATATCCTGTATTTGATATACACA
>CALVUT010000048.1 GCA_944363675.1 uncultured Bacilli bacterium
TTAAGTAAAATTGTCTAGCCCTTATATTACGGGCTTCTTTTAGTTTTCAAAATGGAACACTATCTTAATTTTTCCGTGCGAGATTAGAGGCTTTTATTCTTGTTATTCTTTAGGTGCTTAAGCAAGAGAACGAAAAAACGGAGGTAGAAAACTATGACAAAAGAGATTTGCGATATTCAAACATTATCAAGTTATTTAAAAGTGTCAGTATCAGAAGTTAGGAAACTTGTAAGAGAGAACAAAGTGCCATATTTTAGAGTTGGAAATAGATTAAGATTTGACTTAAAAAAAATCAATAATTGGCTTGAAAAATTAGAAGAAGAAAATGCTAAAAAAAGTTTATTTTACTAGAAAAAATAAGGGTTATATGCTATAATTATGTTAGGTATAAATGGTGCATATAACTCTCGAAAAGGAGAGAAAAATTATGAGTTATATTAAACTAGAAAAAAATTTATATCAAATTACTATCGAGGTCGGCGAAGACATCAACGGAAAACGCAAAAGAATTAAAAGACGCTTTCATGGAACAAAAGAAGAAGTGGAACTTAAAGAAGCCGAACTAAAAAAGCAGTATTATCATAAAGGAAAAAAATTGAACCTAAATGATATGACTTTCAAAGAGTATAGTAATATTTTTATCAATAACTATTGTAAAACTAATGTTAGTAAAATCACTTTAAAAGATTATCAACAAATGCTTAACAATATTTTACCACTACTAGGCGACATCAAACTAAAAAAAATTGATACATTTATGTTAGATAACCTATATAAAAATTTAAGAGTAGGAAAAAAAGGCAAAGAGTTATCGCCAAAGACTATGTCGCATTATTACAACCTATTGAGTATTATGTTTAAACAAGCAAGAAAATGGAAGTTTATTGATAGCAACCCAAACGAGGACGCAACAAAACCGAAACTTGTTAAGAGAAAAAGAAACTTTTATGACAACGACCAAGTGCTAGAGTTATTAAATTGTCTAGCAAAAGAGGACATCAAGACAAGAGCAGTTATCACACTTGCCCTAGATAGTGGTATTAGACGAAGTGAGTTGTGTGCTATTCGTTGGAGCGACATTGACTTTGACAACAGGACTTTATACATTGATAATTCTTTAAAAGTAATTAACGGCGAGGTGGACGAAGAAAAAGCCAAGACCGAATATTCAGTTAGAACCATTGACCTAGGTATTAAAACTATTGAACTTTTAAAAGAGTATAAAAAGTGGCAAGACGATTTTATCGCTAGTAAAGGCGATAAATGGCTAGGCACCGACCGAGTATTTACGGCTATTGACGGCAAACATATGCACCCCGACACAACTAACAAGATTTTGAAACGAGTTTTAGAAAAATACAATTTACCAAAATTATCATTTCATGAGTTAAGACACACTTGTGCTAGTGTATTAAATAGCAACGGCATTGACCCTAAAACAATTAGTGAAAGATTAGGACACGCCGACGCAAGTATCACAATGAATATTTATACACATACTTTTGAGGGCAACAAAAAAGCAAGTGCTAATGTATTTGATAATTTACAAAAATCAGTAGCAACCAACTAGAAAAAAATAGTAATGGCACACTTTTATGGCACAACGATAAAAAAAGAGTGAAAAATTATCACTCTTAAATATCAATTTGGTAGCAAGAGAGGGGCTCGAACCCCCAACATTCCGGGTATGAACCGGACATTCTAGCCAGTTGAATTATCTTGCCATAACAATTAAAATGGCGATATACCCAACGGGTATGAACCGATTGCTCTAGCCAGCTGAGCTATCTCGCCATAAATTCCAAAAGCAACATTATCATAACATATTGCCTTTGGTTTGACAATCATTTTTTTACTACTTAGAACTTTTTTTCTTATCATAATATTTCTTATTTAAATATTTAACTTTTACACCTTTCTCAGTAGTAAACATCTTTTTTACTCCATCTGGTAAATTCTTTTTATAAACCTTCATGATATAACCTCCTCACTTCAAGACATCTAAAATTATACCAAAAAAGCCTCCAAGAAACAATAGCTTTTTAAATCCAGCGTGCAATTGTAATTTTTCTTGTTGAATTTTCTAAATAATGATCAAAAATATGTAAGATGCTCGCTACAATAGCTTTAAGACTATCAAAAAAAGTCAAGCCTTTTTTAATTTTTACATGAACAATTTCACTTCTAAGTTCTTTGCGAAATAAATAATCATCAATGTATTTTCCTAAAACATAATCAATATCATGAACACTCTGAACTTCCTGAGCATTCTTTAAATCTATTTTAAAAATATAATCACGATAAATTCGGATCAATTTAGCTGTAATAAGATCATCCTTTGCATAGTCAAAATTAACAATCCGCGTAAAGTTAGGACAATTCTTAAGGATTTCTCTGCTATTATCCACTTCCATCTTTCACCAATCCTTTACTACTCTAAATAAAGAATACAACAAAATATAGAAAATAGCAAGAAAAATTGATATAATAAAATTACGAATAGGATGTGGAATATGAAAAAGAAAAAAGCCAAATTAAAACTTAAAAAACAAGCCTACTACATACTTGCTGGTCTTGTTACAATCATCGTTGCCGTAATTTTAGGAATCAACTTTTATAATGACTACAAATACAAACAAACCACAGAATACAAATTAACGGAAAAAGGATATAGCCTCGATGAAAGTAAATTAATAAATGAAAAATTAAGTGAAGAAAATATTAATACCCTTCTAAACGAAGAGAAAAATGACTATATAATTAATCTACTTAATCAAAAATATTTTCTTGAGAAAAACCTGAATAATTACCTAGCTTATATTGAAGACGAAACAGAAGAAGAAATTGATTACGCAGACGTTATAGCCATCGTCAATGTCCACGCAGACAACAAATGGTATGAAATAGAACTCAAAACAGATATATCTTTAAAAGAAAAAATGAATGTCAATAAATTCTATGCTTTAACAAACGAATATACTCCCGAAAACTTAGTAAACATACCATTAGATTATTCTTATGGTTCCGAAGGGGACAACCAATTAATTGACTATGCTTACGAAAAATTTTTAGATCTTTGGCAGGCTGCAAATGACGCCGGATATTACTTAATGGTTACTTCAAGTTATCGAAACTACGCAGATCAAGAAGAAATTTATGAATACCGTAAAAATACTCTTGGCGAAAGAAAAGCCGATGAGACAGCCGCTCGCCCTGGACACTCCGAACATCAAACCGGACTAGTTGTCGATATGACAAGCAAAACAGAACCAGACGCCGAATCCTTCTCAGATAGCGAAGCCTATAAATGGTTAAAAGAAAACGCTTACCAATATGGTTGGATTGAACGTTACCCAGAAGACAAAACTTATTTAACTGGCTATTCCCCTGAATCATGGCACTGGCGTTATGTCGGAATAGAAGTAGCAACCGCCATGCATGAAGAAAATATTACTTATGATGAATATTATGCCTTTTACATTGAATCCTAGAAATGATTTTCTAGGTTTTTTCATCCCATTTTTTAAACACCCAAAACATGCCATCAATATACACATCCACCTTTTCATCACTAATCCACTGATATCCGTATGTTTCTTCTAAATTCGAAGTAAAATTCTCATCCAGAATCTCACCAGCCAAAACAGAAGGATAAATTTGGCCATCCACCACCCCACAACGTCCCTTTATTTTACTAACTTCTTTCGTGTCATAATAAAGAGTATCATTTAAACGAATAAGGCGCAAAACCTCATTTGGTGGAGCACTTCTTTCGATTTGAAAACTTCCCCCGAAAAGCGTCAAACCAGCTAAAGCAAGTAAAACGAAAATAAATCGATTCATTCTTTTCCCTCAACAATCCTTTTAATAAGCTCAATAAGCTCATCTTCAGTCATAAGCGTTTTTGCAACTTGACCGTGAACAAAAGCATCAGCAAATTCTATTTTAAAATAAAAACTCATTTCTCCCTCATAAAGCCAAACTTTTTGATTTGAAATCAACGAAGGACTACCTTCTAAAACAATCGGTCTTTCAAAGCAACTAAACCCTAGAAAGCCAACATCTTCAGCAGAAACCGTCAAATAAACTCGTGCATCTTGATAGACCACAACGACTTCTGGTTCAAACATCCAAAGCCCTTGAGCAAGACGCATCCCAACCAAGCCTCTTTTGTAATCCGAAGAAGAAAACAAATTAGAAAACCAATCATACTCTAACGAAATATCTTCTTCAATAATCGTCGTCGCAATATCTCCCGTACTTGCCACCCCAGAAGAAGTAATAGCATTCCAGAAAATAGAATCCTTTGGTTCAAAAACTACGGTTTTCTCAAAACTGCCCAAATAGAATATTCCACTAAAGAAAACGACCAAAACAAGGATGCCCAAAATTTCTTTTTTATGACGAGCCTGTCTTACTTTTTTTAAAAAGCCCTCATAATTTTCTTCCATAGTTTTTTTCATATTAAAACCTCCCTTAATTCTTTAAACGTTCGATACAAATAATTTTTTACCTGAGCAAGACTTAAGTGCAAAGCATCAGCAATTTCTTGATTAGGCATTCCTAAATAATACAAATACACACATTTTTGAATCACGATGTCTTTCGTCTTTAAATAATGCCAAAGCCTTTCTAAAGTAATACGCTCCAAAATCTTTTTTTCCGTATCTTCTTTATCGGAAGTCACTTGTAAATCTATCGGATACTCCTGTCTTACTTTATACTCCTTTTTAATCAAAGACCATCCTACTTTAAAAAGATAAGCCTTCTTATCCCGTATATCCGCCTTTTTAAAACGTTTAAAAACAAGATAATACGCTTCCTGTAACAAATCATCCACACGATCTAATACCGGAGCATTTAAAATAAGAAAGCGACTAAACTCTATATAAGTATCCCTATAAAACAATTCAAAATCACTCATGCTCGACCACCTTCTAATAAATAAGAGTCAAAAAAAGAAAAAAGTTTCATCAAAGAAACTTTTAGGCCATAAAACTACTCACATGAACCGTACTAAAAGAAGAATTATCCATAATATGATTAAGAACATCCACACTATCATCAATCATAACAAAAAATTTATCTTCTAAATTTGGATAGTTTTCTTTAATTTTCAAAAGTACATCTAACTTTTCATCATTTTGATACACCAAAAAAACATGGTCTGGTAAAATGCCATAATTTCGGTTCAAAAATGAAACCTTTTGTCTATGTTCTTCTTCATTCATTACTTTTGTAGCTACATATACACGCTTCATATCCTTATTAGAAAGAAATTTCTGCATTGTTTCGAATGCTCGAACATCTTTATAATAATCCTTCTCATAAATCACTTTACTCCATGCCTCATCATCATAATAATAATGATTATATTCACCATATTCAAGTCTAGCTAACACACCATCTACATCAAAAATATAAACCGTATTTTCATCTTGAAATAAATCCCCAATTTTACTTTCAACCATAATATTTCCTTCTTTCTGTTTATTTACTTAATACCACTATATCATGACCTAAAATATTTTGTCAT
>CALVUT010000049.1 GCA_944363675.1 uncultured Bacilli bacterium
CAACCATGAAAGAACTTAAAGAAAAATACAAAGGAAATGAGGTGTATGAAAAACTAATGAAAAAGATTGAACAATTAACTCAAGACGAAGAATTTCTGGGTTACTATGATTTAGAAGAAAAGCATAAATGGGAACTTAATGATTCTTATGAAACAGGAGTTGAACAAGGTATTAAACAGGGTATGCATCAAAATAAACTAGACATGGCTAAAAAAATGCTTAAACAACACGAGGAGATATCCAAAATTATTTTGTATACAGGTCTAGCCAAAGAAGAAATCACAAGTTTAAAGTGATTTTTTCTTTTTAAGCCGTAAAATTATTTTACCGTACTTACATAAGTTAACTGAAAGAAAGAATCATAAAATATTCGTCTGTTTTTAATAAGCCAGAAAATATGACCTATATAGAAAACTAAACACAAAATGCCTACGATCAAAAGAAAGTATAATGCTTCAAGAACACTAAGTGAAAGCGCATAATAAATCTCAGCCATCCCAAATAGAAAGAAAATCGGTAATCCAATATAATAAACATATAAAAACACAATTCGCCCGAAAAGACGTATCAAAGAAAGATGGCCTTCTAATTTCATATTTAAAAACCGACTGCCGATTGTATATCCTTTAGAAAAATAAGGATATACAACAAAATAAATAAGGAAAGTCCAAAAAGCTAAATAAGGAATAGAAAAAAATATTTCTAAAATCGTATAAAAAAATAAACAGAAAAATGTATCTAAACAGAAAACCGTAACTCTCCGAAGTCCAGACACACTTTTTCCATGCTCAATCGATTCAGCATCTATCTCCTCACGCGAAGGAAGAAACTTCGTAAATAGTTGCACGAAAAAGTACCCTAACGCGCCACCCGTTGTATTTAAAATCAAATCATCAACATCAAACAAACGATACGGTGCCGGATAAATAAAATATAATCCACTTAACTGTGTTAATTCAAAAAACAAAGACAACAAAAAACTATACCAAACGGTTTTTTTAAAACTCATCTTAAAATAATAACGCATGTACATACCAAAAGGAATCGTCATTAAAATATTAAAAACAACAACATATACACACGGCTCTGTTAAAGCTTTAAGATAAGTACGGACATCATTCCAGACAAACGATGTTTCCTTTAAAAAATCAGTGACAAAACCAAAAGGAATAAGTCTTACCATATTTTTTCCAACTACAACTTCACTTCGTTTAGGCAAAGGCAAAATAACAAGAAAGTAGATAGTAATCATATACAAAATAAAAGAATACACAATAAGAACACGCCATTTATGAATGGAACCATACTTATGATATTGATGCAAAATAAAAGGAATCGTAAAGAAAAAAGCGATAAAAGGAAAAACAAAAATTGCTGTTTTAATCGCTGTTAAATAATCCATATTATCGCCTACTTTCTTTCCAATATTTTTTATTATGATGTCGAATTTTTAAAAAGAAAATGCCTAAATAACTTAAACTCGAAATAAGAAAAAAGAAATTTTTTATTTCTAAAATAACTCTTTTCAAGAAAAACTACCTTTCCTTAATAATATTTTTACTACAAAAATAGGTAATTAGAAAATATCCCCCATAAATAATAATCAAAAAACCTGCCGTTGTAAAAATACTAGTCAATAATTGAGTTGTACCCATACTTTCTAAAAGATAATTACAGAACAGAATACCAAAAATAGAATGAATACATGCAAGTAAAAGTGGACATAAGAAGAAAATTAAAATCTGATTAAATAAAGCTTTATTAATCATTTTTTCATCTGCCCCTAAATTACGTAACATTTGAAATCTTTCTTTATTATCCGTACTCTCAGACAACTCTTTTAAAGCTAAAATAGCTGCACTAGAAATAAGGAAAATAAGCCCTAAATAAAGTCCTATAAAAGTTACCATGGCTCCAAGACCAACACTTGCGGCATAAATAGTTAACTTCGTCGAAATACTTAAAGTACTACTCATAGCATACGGATTGTCTTCTAAATCATGAACTATTTTCTCAATATGCTCTTTTTCGGCATCCGTCGAACCTTTATAATTAGCAACCATTAAACTTCGATAAAGAACCGCATCCTCTAAAGCCTCATCTGGAACAACAAAAAATCCAACATTAATATGATTAGAAGCAATATCCATAAATCCATAGGTACATTTTTCACGATTAGGATAATAACTTTTACCGTTTAAAACAAGAGGTGTATTTGCTTTTAAACCATCATTTCGAATAGCTATCCATTGATCATAATCAGCAACAATCGCATATTCATTATCACGCAAAGAAACTTCATCTAAACCATACATTTTTGCCAACCGATTATAATCACTTAAAGAAACAAATTCCTCAACACTATCATACTGTAAAAACGGATAAAGCTCAACAATATCATTATAAGCATCTCCTAAAGTTTCTGCAACAGTAATCCCAGAAAAAGCATAAACATTAAACTCGAAAATATCGTCAAAATAGCTTTGATAATCAAAATTCATTTCATGAAAACTTTCCGGAATTGTTTTTTGACTATCTTCAATTTGTCCGAGACTCCACCCATCTTCTAAAGCCGTATCATCAAAATTTCTTCGTTTAGAAATAGAAACATCAACCGGTGTAAGTTCCTCTAGATTTTGGGTTAAAGAATTTTTTAAAGAAAGAGATGTCGAAAAAACACAAATCGTTAAAAAAAGCATTAAGCAAATAATTGTCATTGAAAATACAGTTGTATTTACTTTGCTACTAATCTGTCGTAAAGTAAAACTATTAAGTCCCCGATAATAAAGGCCTTTCATACTCATAAATATTCGTAACAATAGCCCAGATAAAGAAAAGAAAATCAAAAATGTTGCCAAACAACCAAGCCCAATAGGAATAAAAATCTCATACGCATAATATAGATCTTTAACTCCAATAGTCACACAATAATAAGCATAACTTAACATCGCTACCGCAATAAGAAATAAAAAGATACAAAGAATTGGATTTTTAAGTTTGACTTGTTCACTTTTCTTTTCACTGTGTAAAAGATCAATCAACTTACATTTAGAAATACTAATTGTATTAAAAATCATAACTAAAAAATACATAATTCCAAAATAAATCAACGTCTTAACAATTGCACTTTTTGAAACAATAAATGTAAAATTAGTCATATCCGCTTCAAACATATTTGCCACTAAAATACTCATAAATTGTGAAAGAACAACACCGAGAATAAGCCCAACACCTAAAGACAAAATACCAATAAAAAGCGTTTCAAAAAAGAGAATCATCGATATCTTTCGCTTGCTCATTCCAAGCAACATATAAATTCCAAATTCTTTATGTCTTCGTTTAATTAAAAAGCGACTGGCATAAATAATCAAAAAGCCTAAAACAACAGATACAAAAACACTTACACCCGAAAGCATATTGGCCATCATTTTAATAAGCTCATAAACATAAGACTGCGTATTAAGTAAAACCGTCTGACTATCAATAGCATTAAAAACATAAAAAATAGCGACACCTAAAATCAAAGTAAAAAAGTAAATAGCATAATCTTTAAAACATTTTTGGATATTTTTGAAAGAGAGCTTATAAAACTTCATTTAAATCCCCTCCCAATAAAGTTACCACATCAATAATCTGATCAAAAAATTCTTTGCGACTAGCATTTCCTTTACGTATTTCATGAAAGAGCTTACCATCTTTAATAAAGATAACCCGCGACGCATAAGAAGCTGAAAACGAATCATGGGTAACCATTAAAATCGTCGTTTGTAAAGACTCATTCAAATATTGAAAACTTTCCAGTAACATCTTAGCAGACTTAGAATCCAAAGCTCCCGTAGGCTCATCCGCTAATACCAAACTTGGCTTTGTAATAATAGCTCTAGCAGAAGCAACCCTTTGCTTTTGACCTCCACTCATTTGATAAGGATATTTGGCGAGTACATCTTGAATATTAAGTTTAACACTCACATCCTGAATACTTTTCTCGATTTCTTTATAAGACTTATTCTGAATAGATAAAGCAAGAGCAATATTTTCATATGCAGTCAAAGTATCCAACAAATTGAAATCTTGAAAAATAAAGCCTAATTTTTCACGCCGAAACTTGTTTAAATCATTTCCTTTTAATTTGGTAATATCCATTCCATCAACATAAATATGTCCACTAGTCACCTTATCAATCGTTGAAATACAATTTAAAAGTGTCGTTTTACCAGAGCCACTAGCGCCCATAATTGCTACAAATTCCCCTTCAGAAACTTCAAACGAAATATTATCAATAGCTTTCGTAAGACTAGACTTACTACCATAATATTTTTCAATCTTATCAATCTTCAAAATATTTTTCATAAAAATCTTCCTTTCATGCCTCCATTGTAGCCGAAAAAAAAGGTTTTGTCGTGTTTTCTAACTTACAAAACCTTACAATTTCGTAATAAACTATTCCCAATAAGCCGTATAATTACCATCACTACCATAATAATCATCCATCCTAATAGCATACGTCAAATAAGGAGTATCGACAAGTTCTTGATATGTATACTCATGCATAACTAATCCATGCCAATAAGTAGTTGATTCAAAAACGTAAATATGTTCATCTGTAATCCCACCAATTAAAGCCGCATGCCCATTACTGCCTAAATAATCACCAGCCTTTAAAGTATGACTATTTAAAAGCTCCATCGTAATTGGAATATGACTTCCAATATCGCCTAAATCATCGTGATAAACAACATTGGTCCCAGCCCCAGTATCCTTTGGATCATACCCAGCATTATACATAGCCCAAGACACAGAACCACTACAATCCATTCCATTAGGAAATTTCACACCAGGGACAAACCCCGCTTCATTTTGCCAATTCATCAAAGGACAACCCCATATTGCTGGTCCCCAACCATTGGAATTAGGATCCAACTCACTAAATTTATACGCATTTAAATAAAGGCCTTTATGATAATATCTACCCTCTCCATCAACAAATCGTCCACCAGTATTATTATTAAGTCTACCATTTTCAAAAAAATACGGTAACTTATAAGGAAACTCGAGCGTTAAAAACCGTGCTGCCGCGACAACCCCAGCTCGCGTGTGATAGCCTGCCTGTTCAATCCGATACTGTAGTAACTTATCCAAAAGCTCATTTTGCTCCTGTGTATAAGCTCCACACGGTACATAACTTTTATTCTCTTCTAAAATCGGCTTATGAATCAAAGAGGTAACCACAACCGAAAACTCCTGCGTTAAATGATCAATTTGCACTGTAATCTTCGCTTCGCCATCACTAACCCCTTCAATTTCAAGTCCGTTTACTCTAGCTACTTCTGGATTAGAAGAAGTAACCACCGGCGTAACCTCAGGACTTCCCAAAACCTCTGTATCATATTCTAACGTATACTTCTCTCCAATAACCAAATAACCAAAATCTTGATCCAAAGTAAAAGACAACACTTCATTCATATTAGGCGTTAAAACATATTCAATTTGGTTAAAATTCGTCGCAACTATAACAGGTGTATCTTCATTTAAAACCGTCAAAGAACACTTTCCATCACGTATTAAAGCCGTATAATCATCTGTACTACAAGTTCCCTTTATATGACTGTCAAATGAAATCGTTGCTACAATAGATTCGTTTTCTAAAACATACGAAACATCTTTAACTCGAATAGGTCGTAAAACAAAGAAAAAATATGCACTTCCAAGACCTAAAATACCAACAATTACAAGTCCAATTATTCCCAAAACCTTTTTCATAAACAGCAACCACACCTCAATAATTTATACCTACCATAATAATATCATACCCTAACTACCTTAGCAAGACTCTTTCAATAATCACAAAAAGATAGCCCCTATAAGCTATCTTTCTCTTCTTCAAAACAAATAGTACTACGAGCTAACTTATCGAGCAATGTATATTCCATTTTTCTTTTCATCCCCCCAAAAAAGATATCATAGAATGCTTCCCATACAATTACCCAACCAGCAACCATCAATACTTCGCCAACAAAATTATTAATCAATGTAGCAAAAAGAATAAAGATTGTTCCCACAAAAAGTCCTACAATACGCCACCAATCATCATAACGATCAACAAATTTATACCACTTTTTCTCTTTTGCATAAAATTGATGAATAGTTCGTTCAATCCTTTGCTTTTCAGGATCATTAAAATTTCCCTTAAAGAAAAGCAAAAGCTGCTGTTCTTTATATTTTTCACGTCCTACTTTCATCAGATATTCATGAAGTGTATCGTTAATAAGATCATGATTAAAAGGATGAACAATCTCCTCAGCATTTTTAACTCTATAATTATCACAAATTCACCTACTCAGTTTCTTCTTGTTTAACTTTAACTAAAACCTCTCTTGGCTTAGAACCATTTTGAGGCCCAATAATGCCTCTTTCCTCTAATAAATCTATAACACGAGCAGCTCGGTTATATCCAAAACGGAATCTTCTCTGAATTAAAGAGGCACTAATCTTACCTGTTTGAATAGCAAATTCAACAATCTCATTATACATAGGGTCATCGTACTCTTCCCCACCAGCAGAACTTCCAGCCGAATGAGACTCACTTAAAGTAGCCGTCAAAGATTCATCATAACATGCCTGTTGTTCTTTACAAACACGATCAATAAGTCTGCGAATTTCATCATCCGAAATAAAGCAACCTTGAATACGAATAGGTGTATTTTCGCCCATAGGCAAGAAAAGCATATCGCCCTTGCCAAGTAACTTTTCAGCGCCTGCACTATCTAAAATCGTTCGTGAATCCACATTACTTGCCACAGCAAAAGCAATACGAGATGGAATATTTGTCTTAATAACACCTGTAATAACATCCGTACTAGGTCTTTGGGTTGCCACAATCAAATGAATACCTGCTGCCCGAGCAAGCTGCGTAATACGCATAATGGAATCCTCAACCTCTTTACGAGCTACAATCATTAAATCGGCCATCTCATCGACAATAACCACAATATAATGCATTTTAGCTTCCGGACTTTCAGGATGCTTCTTATTTTCTTCCTCGATCATTCGATTATAATCATCGATCTTTTTAGCCCCTTTATCGGCAAAAACACGATAACGTCGATCCATTTCCGTAACAACTTTTTGGAGTACTGCCGAAGCCTTTTTTGGATCCGTAACAACAGGGCAAAGTAAATGTGGAACTCCATTATAATTCGATAACTCTACTTGTTTGGGATCGACAAGGACAAGCTTAACCTCATCCGGACGATAACGCATCAAAATCGAAGCAATCATACTATTAATACAAACAGACTTACCAGAACCAGTAGAACCAGCCACAAGTAAATGAGGCATCTTTGTAATATCGGTACATCTTGGCGTTCCCATAATATCTTTTCCTAAAGCAACTTGCACCCCGCCTTTAGCTTCAAGCATCACCTTAGATGCCAAAATTTCTTTAATTTTAACTGCTGAAATAGATTGATTAGGTATTTCAATACCAATGGTACTCTTACCTGGAATAGGAGCTTCAATACGAACATCTTTTGCTGCCAAAGCTAAAGCAATTTCTTTATTAATGGATAAAATTCGACTAACCTTTGTTCCACTTGGAACAACGACTTCAAACTGTGTAACAGCAGGTCCCATGTGAATATCAACAACATGACCTTCAATTTGAAAATCCTTTAAAACCCTTTCCAAATTCTGTTTATTATTAATTAAAAACTGATTAGAATTCGTCTTCTTTGGTTTTACTGGATCATCCAAAATACTCATCGGTGGCAGTTGATAATTTGGATTAGGCATCACCGAAGCCGGATTAGCTACAGCTGGCATCTCTGTCACAACACTCTCGTGAGCATCAAAATGTTTTAATTCATCGACACTATTTACAATAATTGCTTTACTAGAAGACTCTTCCTCCGTCTCATGAAGTTTTTTATCTAACGCTTTCTCCCGTTTAACGACTTCATCTTCCTCTTCACTTTCTTCACTCAACTCTTTAACGCGTTTAAACTTAGCAATAAAGTTATTTAAAACATTAGACAAATTCACATTAAACAGTAAAATAATTCCAAACAAAGCAACAAAGCCAAGAACAATATACGTTCCATTAAGGCCAAATAAAGAAGAAGAACCAAAAGCAAATACTGCCCCGATAATACCTCCTCCAATTACAATAGAAGTTTGTCCTGAACTCGATAAGGCATTGTTTGAACCAATTGAAGCAACCCTTTCCATATAATGATTCATAGTCTCACTAAAAATATCACTAGGATTTTCTACTTCTTTAACAAAAGTCAAATGACTAAGAACCAAAATAACAATCAAAAGTAAATAAATACCTATATATTTTGCACTAAAAAAATTAGGAAGCTTTCTTTTAATAAGCATATAAAAACCTAAAACCAAAACAAAAATTAAAATAAGAGGCCACCATTCCCCCATTAAGAACATGGCAAACTTTTTAATTAAAGATCCAACCGGTCCAAATCCAAAGCCAATTAAACCGATTAAAATCATAATTAAACCAGTAAGTTCAACACTTATGCCTGTATTCTTTTTTGTATCTCCTGAACCTTTTTTCTTCTTTGCCATACTATTCACCATAAATATTATATAAAATATAAAAAAAGAATGCAAATTTCCTTTGCATTACTTGACACAAAATACCGCATATAAAGACTTAATACCATGGAGAAAGCCAAAGTTTTTCTGTGAAATGCGAATCCATATTTAGAATTATATTTCTTCATATATTCATTTAAACTTTTACTACATCAATTTTAATCAAAAAATCTATTTCATGCGATCTAAAAGTATAATAATACAACTTTTTAAACTGATTATAAAACTATAAGTCCTGCCAGCTTATCTTGTTCCAAACTGACATAAGAAATCTACTTTCCATTTTTCTTAACACAGCATACCCTTTGACTACAATTTCAAATCATTTTGTACAATTTGCCCATTTTTTTAACCCTTTCTCGTGCAAATTGTACGAAAAAGCCTATTTAACATCTTTTAACTTCTTTTGAATTCTCTTCTTTAGCCTTCTTAAAACATTTTCACGATGATTCTTAATTTCCTTATGAAAAAAAATATGATACAACGCGATAGGATGTAAAATAAAATCAATTGAATCGGCTTTATCAACAAGTGTTAAAAGCCAAGCCTCCCTGCATCTCGGAATTCTTCGATTTAAAGGAAACATATGTGTAATCA
>CALVUT010000050.1 GCA_944363675.1 uncultured Bacilli bacterium
GGACGATTACTGTCCAAATATTTCTTAACATCATTTAATTGGTCATTTGATAATTCTTCGTTATTTAAGTATGCTTCTATTAATCGTGATAATCTTATATATTTATCGCATTGAATTTTCTCTAAAAGATCATTGCTTAAATAGGGAAACTCATGTATTAGCTTGACTAAATATTCTTTATTGACATAAGTTCTCAAATTTCTTTTTTCTAACAATCTGCTTTTTAATTCTTCGTTTTCTTCATCGTAACCATACCCTAAAATATGTAATCTAATAATCTTTCCATTTAATTTTATATATGAAGATAATTCAACTCCATTAACATATTTAATTTCTTTTATATCAGAGTTATTTTTCAATTCTAATGATGACCTTATGTCATCATGATCTGTTATTGATATTAACCCAACACCATTTGTTCTACTTAA
The DNA here is from genome assembly GCA_944363675.1 of uncultured Bacilli bacterium. Classification (GTDB taxonomy): domain Bacteria; phylum Bacillota_I; class Bacilli_A; order RF39; family UBA660; genus Ventrenecus. Next base: position 429 of record CALVUT010000050.1, read on the forward strand.
TTCGACTAATTGCTTTATATCAAATTGTCCATCAGAAAATTGAGAATGAATATGTAAATCTATTAAGCTAAGCATTGTACCACCTCATTTTCAATTATAATCTTAATAGATAATTTAATAAATATCCCAAATCTTTATATACTATAAATAATATTTATATTAAAAAAGCAAATAATATTTTTAAAATATTAAGTACAAAAATCAAAAAAAATAATAAATGTAACTTCACCATTTTTTATTTTTCAAACTAATTATTTTTTTCTCTTGAATAATTTAAAGCCTAATTTTTTTATAATCCGATATTCTACTTTTGAGTTCATCTGTTTGATTTTTAGTATTTATTATATTAGTATTTATTTGTGTAGGTTCTTCCATATCTGGATTATCCAGGTGTGGATTTTCCATATCTGAATATTTTTTATCATTTTCTAGTTCAATAAAATGTGGTATTTCATAAATTAAATAATTATATTCAAAATAATCTTTTTTACCTCTGACTTTTTCTATTTCCAAATAGTGATATTCTTGTAGTTCTTTTAAAATGGATCTAATTCCATCTCTGCCTTCTTTACTTACAGAACATAACCCTGCTAAGAATAATCCCAGTCATCAGGTAAACTTAACATAAATGACAATAATCCTTTAGCTTTATATGATAAATTTTTATCTCTTAAATGATAATTAGACATAACGGTATAGTTATTATTCTTTTCTATTTTAAAAACTGACATCTTTACATCTCCTAACACTTACAAAAAACTAAACCAAAATAAAAACCGATTTAGTTTATAAATATCTAAATCAGTTTAATTAACACAAAAATGGCGTCCCTGAGGTGACTCGAACACCCAATCTTTCGCTTAGGAGGCGAAGGCATTTTCCTGTTATGCTACAGGGACATATACCTTAATCTTAACAAATAGATATCAAAATTAAGGTTATTTTTTCAAAATCTTATTGTTTTTTTTAAGATAAAGACAATTTTTCGCGACTATTTTGCGACTATCTTATTCCTTTAAAATCTGTCCTCTCTTGTAAAATAAAGGCTTCTAATACATTTTCCTTTATTTTAAACAACCCCTTAGGAGGATTTTGTAATATCCATTTTACTAAGGGAACACAATAAAATTGTAACAAAAAAAGAAAGCCTTATCAAGGACCTTTCCTAAACAACTTCATAAAAACTTCTTAATCGTTCCAAGCCTTTCTTTTCTTTTCTGGAGATCATCACTTGAGTCATTCCCATTTTCACGGCCGTTTCTTTCTGAGTCAAATCCTCAAAATAACGATACTCTAATATTTTTTGCTCATCAGCAGAAAGCGCTTCCAAACTACTTTGTAAAGCAACTTTGTCCTCCAAAGAGATTTTTTCTGTCAATGGAATGGTCTCATATAGCTCTCTTGCTTCCTCGGTGTTATTATCAAGACTAATCATCTCTGCAGTCAAAGAGGCAACCTCTGCGATTTGCATTGTACTAAGTCCTAAAAATGTTGCGATTTCTTCATAATTTGGAGAACGTCCCATTTTTAAAGCCAAAGTATTCTTGGCGATGTCAATTTGCTTTGCTAATCTTAAAATATCTTTATTTACTTTAATTTTTCTTTCCTTCATGACTAAATCATACATCTCCCCAAAGATATAATCATAAGCATAAGTAGAAAACTTACAAGTTCCATCTTGTCGAAATTTTTTCAAAGCCTTCAACACCCCCATACTTCCAGCCTGAACTAAATCTTCAAAAGGAACTTGGTAAAACTTCGCAGCTACATGTTTGATTAAAGGCATATTCTCTCTAATCAAATCCTCACAATTCAAATCATCATCCACTTTCTAGTGTATGCGCATACGATATCCAATTAAACTTTTTTTTATATCATTTTTAACATCACAAAGAAGAAAATTCCCTTTCTGCTTTTTCATTGTAATTTTTGTCTTTAACAAAGCATATTTTCCTTCACTATCCACTTTAGAAAGCCCTTTACAATCACAGATGAAATTCTTAATCTTTTCTTTTTGAATATAAGGAATAATATAATGATGAAACTTATACGTTTCTTTCTTTGTTAATTTTCCAACTAACCTAGCATATAAATTTTCTCCTTGAACATCCAAATTTAAAATTAGCATTCTCTCACCCTCGCCTATTTTAATATAGAGAATTTTTTAATTTTTTTAAACCTATTCGACAAAACAAAACAAAAAAAGTGATTGCTCACTTTTTAAATCTGTCCAGTAACATCATTAATCTTTTGAATAGCTTCCTGTACCGCCTCTTCATCCGGAATCATTACTGAGGAATAAAGATTAGGCATCGAAGCTGTTTTTCTAGAAGCATCAGAGCCAGTTAACACCATGCTTTCAATAGTCCACGAAGGCATACTATCCAATTGCCATTCAATAAAACCTGTAATATTAGCTAAAGAAAGATTCGTCGTAAAATTCCCTTCAATACTTCCTAAAATCTGAGAATACTTAGTTAAAATCGTTGAAGTAGATAATTTTTCAATTACTGCGCTTAAAACCTGCTGTTGATGCCTTGCGCGAGCGATATCACCTTCTCTAAGGCCATAACGTTCACGAACATAAGCTAAAGCCTGCTTCCCATTCAAATGATTAGAACCTTTAGTAAATACATAATAAACGTGTTCATTATTTTCTTCATAATCAGCTGTAAACTCAAAAGGATTATCGACATCAACACCACCAATAGCATCAATAATTTCTACTAAAGACGTAAAATTAATACGTAAAAAATAATTAATATCCATTTCTAGTAAATTTTCAATTGTTTTTACCGATGTATCCACTCCTTTTAAACCAGCATGTGTTAATTTATCTTTTAATCCAGTTGAACCGGCAATAGACACATAATAATCCCGAGGAATAGAGGTCAATAAAATTTGATGTGTCTTTGGATTTACTGTTATAACCATATTAACATCACTGCGACTGACGGTCGTAAGCTCGCCATATGTATCTATACCCGTTACATAAATACTAAAAGGTTCTTGAGTGATCTTAACATCCTTAGTAATATTTTCTCCTTCCACATGAACCGTAATAGTCGAAATCACTTTTAATGTAGAAGAAATATCACTGTTCATTTCCTCATACAGCTCATACTCTCCTTGTTCAATTAAAGCAGCCTCACAATCGTCATTAAAAAGAGCATCAAACAAATTACTGTTATCAGCAACAATATTCTTAGTAAGCTTAACTTGTTTATCAATATCATTAACCGCCTTATTAACACCTTTACGATCATCGACATAAACCAATCGCTTATCAGCTAAATCATCAATAGAATCATAGCTTTTCATTTTAGAAGTAACCACATAATAATTTTCCGTTTGAATGTTTAAAAATTGAATACTCTCAAAAAAATTTAAAGTAACATTTTGATAATACATAGCCACACTAAAGAAAACAACAAGAACAATAGACAATACCGTTCCCGTCAAACGTAACTTATAATTTTTTCTAGACATTAAAAAATATAAACCTAAATCAAGCAACGCCAAAAGAGCAAAAGCTAAAATAAGATACTTCCAAGGAAAAATATCCAAACGCACCAGTAAAATAAACATTAGTAAGCTAATTGCCGCGACAACAAGGGAAATACCTTTAAACACAGCACTTTTTTTCAATTTTCTTTTTTTCTTTGTTTCCACTATGCTCACCTATAAAAATTATATAAAAAAAAGAGGAAAATACAACCATTTCCCCATGATTTTACATTTATTTGATTAATACTTTACCAGCTGTAACCATTTTGAAATTGCGAACAAATAAATCCCATATACTCGCTTTAGAAACATCTTGTCTAACCGTAACATCTAAAGTATCAACAACATTTCCCGACTCATCCACAACCTCAACATTGCCGACAATATCCCCCCTTTTTACCGGAGCTTTTAATCCATCGACTTTAACATTATAAGAATAATTAGGTTTAGCCTCTGTTTGCTTAAGCAATTTTACATAATCTTCAGTAAGAACAATATCCGTTGTTTCCATTGTCCCATTTTCTATTCGCTTTGTTCCCAAAGTGTTATCTTTGGCATATAAAATTTCTGTTTTATAAGTATTAAAACCATAATTTAGCAAACTAGAAATATCACTACTGCGGTGATCACTTGTATCCGCTCCCATAACTACAGCAATAAGCCGTAAATTATTTTTCTTTGCTGTCGCTGTTAAACAGTATCCAGCAGTTGCAGTAAATCCTGTTTTCAAGCCATCTACACCATCATAAAACCGAACCAATTTATTTGTATTAACAAGCCAAGTACTTGTTCCATCATTTTTCTGTAAATAATCCTCATAAATACTTGTAAATTCCAAAATCTTTTCGTGAGAAATCAATTCACGAGCCAAAATTGCCATATCATAAGCACTAGACACATGTCCTTCTTCATCCAACCCATGAGGATTTTTAAACGTTGTACTTTTAAGCCCTAGTTCTTTAGCACGTTCATTCATTCTATTCACAAACTCAGAAACACTACCACTTATTTTTTCAGCCATTGCCACAACAGCATCATTACCAGAAGCAATAGCAATACCTTTTAAAAGCTCTTCAACTTTATAAACCTCACCAGCTTCCAAAAAAACTTGACTTCCACCCATACTAGCTGCATTCTCACTAATAGTTACTTCTGTATCAAAGGCAATACTCCCATTATCAATAGCTTCCATAATCAAAAGCATACTCATAATTTTAGTCATGGAAGCAGGAGCTAAAGCTTCTGTTTCATTTTTTCGATATAAAATTTCCCCACTGTCAAAGTCTATTAAAATCGCACTCTTACTATTAGGAGCTAAATCATCACTTGCCTCCTCAGCAAACACAATCGGAACAAAAAAGAAAAAAACTAACATTAAACATAATACCTTCTTCATTTAACACCTCTCACTAAAAAATATGTCTACTTTGTATTTTTATTCAAAAAAGGTGATATAATTAACTAAGGTGGTAGAAATGAAATTAAAAAAAAGTTGGGCAATTTTCTTCAGTATTCTAGGAATTCTAATTCTAATCATGTTAATTGCTCTCATATCAGTAAATTTTTTCAAACAAACAGAAGCTCCAATAAAAACAGAACAAGAAATTCTCGAAGAAAAAGGCATAATAATGGTAGATAAAGAAAACTTCACAGCCGAAGCAAACACACTACTAAATAAAGGCTATACAGCCACAGAAATTAATCAGATCTATGAGCATATGAGTGACCGTAACCTCGATCTAATTTTATCCAGCGATTATAAAGATTTATCCGCTTTCTATGAAATTCCTAATTTTGATTTTACAAAAATCGATCGCTATCTAGCTTATCAATCTTTAGAAAGTCTAGAAATGAGTGACGCAGTAACTCGCGTAAATCTAAATTTAGACAAGCCATTCTATTCTGAAATAGAAACAATCACAGATCCAGAAAGTATTACCGTACTAGTTAACAAATATCATGCTTTACCAAGCGACTATGTTCCTAGTGATCTCGTTACCATTCCAGGGACTTCCCTTCAAATTCGTGAGGTAGCTTTAGAAGATTATCAAAACCTCATAGCAGCTGCAACCTTAGATGGCTTAAATCTAATTCCCTATAGTACCTATCGTTCTTATGATTATCAAGCTTCTCTATACAATTATTATTTAGGAAGAGATCCACAAAGTGAAGTAGATACTTATTCAGCCCGTCCAGGCCACTCTGAACATCAAACTGGATTAGCTATTGATATTCGCAGTAGTGTTTTATCAGATAACTTAACCGATGCAGACTATGAGTGGATGCAAAACAATTCCTATAAATATGGATTTATAATTCGTTATCCAAAAGATGGCTCAACAGTTACAGGTTATATGGAAGAACCATGGCATATTCGTTATGTTGGTATAGAAACAGCTACAAAAATACACGAATCCGGACTTCATTTTGATGAGTATTACGATTTATACCTAACATCCTACTAGATGCTTAAAAAAGCATCTTTTTTTAACATTTACCTAACCATAAAGCAAAATTCTTTCCTAAACTTTTACCAAGTTCAAACAATCCTTCAAAGCAACTTACAATTGCATTAATCATAGCGGCTGAAAAAGCACCCCCTTTAATCTTCAATAATTCATTTCTTTGCAAAATCATCATTATCCCTCCTTTGAACAACTTGCCCTATTATTTAAAAAACCATCAATAAAACCCGCCAAAAAAGTAAAAAGTCCTCCAAAAACACCGCCAATCCAAAGCCAGTTTACCGCACCACCACGGATTTTCTGCAATTCCAACCGATCAAGCATCCGCTTCACCTCCCCTCAAAACCTCAAGAATCTTTTTTCCGATACTTTCTCTACTTAAAACGATTTTAATTTCAATTTGTTGTTTGTTATACCAATCCTGCTTAGGAATTTCTAATTCAAGCATTTGAATAGGAACACCCTGAATCACTTCAACTGTACCAAAATCAATCGCCTGAACAACAATTTCCTTTGTTTGAACATACACTTTCAAATCCTTTTGAAAATATTGGACATCATTGACTGGCATCACAAGCTCTAAAATACAAGACTTACTACATTGATAAAGACTTTGATAAGTACCAACCAAAGGTACAGTTTCCAAAAACAATAATTTTAAAAACAAAACAAAGAAAAATAAACTGAAAATCAACAATCCCAAATGCTTATACTTTTTCTGTAAAAGAGCATAAACATTATGATAAATACTCCGATTTGTCACAATACTATACTCCTTTCAAATAAGTCCTGATGATTCTTATGACTTATGTATAAAAGATTTTTACCTTTCAAATACTTGCGAAGATCTTGAATAATAGCCACTTCTAATTCTTCATCCACTTCACTTAAACACTCATCAAGCAAATAAAAACTTGCTTCCTTAAGTAAAGTTCTTGCCAAAACAATTCGTTGTTTTTCCCCACCAGACACATTATGATCGTGAATAAAAGTTTCATAACGCAAAGGCTTAGTTGCAACGATATCTTCCAATCGACAAATCTTACAAACTTTCAAAAAATGATCATCTTCCTGACTGCCAAACAAAACATTTTCGCGAATGCTTCCCATAAACAGATTTTCCTTTTGCCCTAAATAAAGAACTGAACTGCGAATATCTGCTAAACTATAGTCTTTCAAATTTTTTCCATCTAATAATATTTCTCCCTTATAATCTTTTATTTCTCCATGCAAAATCTTACAAATGGTACTTTTTCCACACCCACTAGGACCTTGCAAAAAAACATGCTCTTTGGCTTTAATTTGAAAATGAATATCCTTTAAAACCAAATCGCATTGATTATAAGAATAACTTAACTTGCTAATTTTAAGCGAAGCAGGCTTAAGTAAAGACGACTTTTCCAAAGATCCCTCCACATCTAAATGAGCCATTTCACTAATCTTATTGATCACTCCCTTCATGTAGCAAAACTCAGGAGTAATATCAGCCATGGCCTTTAAAGGATTAACAAAATAAACATATAAACTTTGAAAAGTCACAAAACTTAAAAGAGTAATTTTCCCATGACAGATCAACCACACTCCATAAGTCAAAAGAACAAAAAATAACAACTCCAAAAAATTTTCTTGCAAAGACCTTTGCAACATTAATTTTTTCTGATATTTCATCTGACTTTCCTCATAAACGCAAAAAGCATGCTCGACACGATTCATCACATAAGAAGTTTGATTAAGATGTTTCATAGGCAAAAAAAGGCGAATATTTTCTAAAAGCTTTTCTTGCCATTTCTTACTTTCTTCCAACATCTCTAAAATCATAAAATAAAAAGGCTTAGCTACGATGAAACTAATCCCAATATAAAGAAACATTCCTATAAAAAGAACCATCGTAAGTTGCCAATTTAACCAAAATAAAGTGAAGAAGGAAAATAAAATCATAATAAGTTCAAGAAAAAAGGTAATACAAATATTTTGAAAAAGTTCCTTAATTTCAAAAGCATTCTGAACTCGAGTAAGAATATCTCCTTCATGGTAAGTAAAAAACTTTGAAACAGAAAGAGAAAATAAATGTTTCAAAAAGGCGTAAATATAATTTGTTTCAATATTTTTATTTAAATAAATACTCAAATAATTTTTAAAATATCCAAAAAGAAATCGAAAAAGAAAAACAATCAAAAAAACGAACGAAATAGCTAAAAAAGTATTATGATCAAAAGAAACCTGACTTTCTAAAGCTATTTTAAAATAAGTCCCACTAACAATCGTTAAAAGGGTCGTTAAAACACTACACAAAAAGATTAAACAAATTAATTTTTTCTCTTTTTTAGCAAAATAAACTAATACCGAAAAAATACTTTTTTCCTTAGGAACAACAGGAATTTTTTGCTGCGGAATTGCATACAAAATAACCCCATCCCAAATATATTCAAACTCTTTTTTCGAAATTGTTCTTTTTCCAATCATCGGATCCATAAGAACAACCTCATATTTTCTTGACTTGACTAGTACAACAAAATGATTCAATCCATTAGAAAGAACAATATGAACGATTGCTGGAAGTAAATCTTGATTTAAATCCTGACAAGTAATTTTTTTCCCAAAGGAATCAAATCCATATTTTTTAAGCGTTTCTACTAGATGATATGCACTCGTTCCATCTTTATCCGTACAAGTATCTTCCCTAAGTTTTTCAATTGGAACATGACCATGATAATACTCAATAATATATTCTAAACAAGTCACGCCACAATCCTGCAAATCTCTTTGCTGCATAGTCTTCATTGATTCACCTCCTTCACAAATATATACCCTAAAATATTTCAATTTCCTTTTTTTTCATAAAAAAAATAAGTTTTTTCAACCTATTTCATTTTTTCTTTTTCTTCTTTGACTTAGTTCGAGATTTCTGATCAATCTTTTTCATAATCTCAAATTCTTTTTCATTGGTCTTCCATAAAGTTGGAAAAGCCTTAAGAAGTCTTTTCGGAAACCTTCGAATGCCTTTAACGCGCTTATTAAGCATTCTCTCTAACATACCAGGTATTCGTGCCAGCTTTTCATTTTTCAAATCCTCAACAATAATAATTCGATTACGCAAATTATAAGCAACTAGACAAGAATAAACAACATCCAAAACAAATACGATAAACAAAACAACAGCCGTCCCCATCAAAACTTCGTCTTTCAACTGTAAAAGAAAATCAGTAATATATGGATTTAAAACATACAAAATAATTGGTGAACCTAAACCAAAGCAAATTAAATTTTTCAAACAAACCCTTCCGTTAAGATTAAATTTTTCTTCACTGTAATCCCACCACTTATTGTGAAAAATCTTTTCTAAAGCATAACTCGTAACATACTCAATAGCACCAGTTATAACCATACCCAGTAAAATAACCAGAAAAACATTATGCATAAAAGGTTTTAAAATCCAAATTAAAGCTAAACTCCCAACCCCATAAATTGGAATAATAGGTCCACAAAAAAAACCACGATTGGTTATTTTCTTATCAATAATAGCGCAGAAAATCATTTCTGCAACATAACCAATCACACTGAACAAAATAAACTTCATAAAAAGTAAAGAGATTTGATACATAATATCCCAACTTCCCTAGCTATTTTTATTATAGCATATATCCTCAGAATTCATGTAATAAATTTTGTGAATCACCATAGAATGTAATAAAGACTAGGAGGAAAATTAAATGATTAATAAGCAAAGTGTTTGGTTTGTAACCCTATTTAGTTTAATTTTAGTATTGTCTATTTATTACGTTACTTTAAACGATTCCAGTTTAAAAAGTATAATCGAAAACACCACTACAGAAAATACAACACCAGTCAATGTTGATGTTGAAGAAAGTAGTCTGCTGGTTTCTTTACGAATTGAAGAAGATGAAAGCGTTTTAAAAGAGATGAATGACTATCAATCTATTTTATTCGACAGCACATCTACTACCGAAGAAAAAAATAATGCTTACAACTCACTTTTGGCTTTAAACCAAAAAAAAGCAGATGAAGAAAAAATCGAAGCCAAAATCAAAGAGGAATTTCAATTAGAAAGTTTTGTTAAAATCAAAGAAGATACTATTAGTATAACAATAGCCAGCACTGATCACTCCACTTCATTAGCTAATAACATCATTCGCAGTGTTCAAACCCTTTATGACACAAATAAATATATCACCGTAAAATTTGAAAATGCCTAGGTCCAATTCCCCAAAAACCTCATAAAATACTACTAAGGAACTATGGGGAAGTGGGTGAAAACATGAGTGGAAAAATACTAACACATCGCGAAAAAGAAATTTTTGAAATGCTTGTTCAAAATTACTCAACAAAAGAAATTGCTCAAAAATTAAACATAAGCGAAAAAACCGTTCGCAACCACATTTCAAACGCAATGCAAAAACTTGAAGTAAAAGGACGAGCTAGTGCCGTAGTGGAACTCATTCGCTTAAAAGAAATTAGTATCTAAAAAGAGTCTTTTCAAAAGATTCTTTTTTTGTCATCAAGTTTCTATGCAAATCATACAGTTTATTAGGTGATTTATGTGATTCGGGAATGTGTTAAAAGAAAATTAATTATTACCACTTTTGCCTTAATTGTTTTTTTTATTACGCTAACCTTTCCAAAAGTAGAAGAAAAAATTGAAAATGTGACAATAAGTTATCAATCAGGAAATACTTTTCCCATATATTTATTAGATAAAGATAATTTAGTAGCTCGTACGACTTTAGCCATGAAAGAAACCTCTACCATAGATCAAGCAAAAGAAATTATTAGCTTTCTAACGATCAATAATGCCAAAAGTGCCTATATTCCTGCTACTTTTGAACCTGTAATTCCAAGCAACACCACTCTACTTAGCATAGATATTCAAGATCAAGTCTTAAAGGTGAATCTCAGTAAAGAATTTTTAAATGTAGCCAAAGGATACGAAGAAAAAATGATAGAATGTCTAGTTTATTCATTAACAGAACTAGAAAATGTAAAAGGCATTATTCTATACGTCGAAGGAAATATGCTAAAGAAAATACCAAATACAGATATCTCTTTACCAAGTCTGCTTACACGTGACATTGGAGTGAACAAGATGTATAATCTAAATTCAATAAAAAATGTCAGTAAAACAACAACATACTATATTGCTAAAGAAAATGATGCAATTTATTATGTCCCAGTAACTCTCCTAGAAAACAACGACAAGAATAAAATCGAGATTGTAATCGAACGATTAAAAAGCAATCCAAGCCTTAGGACAAACCTTATGAGTTATCTTAATGCCTCAACGGAACTATCAAACTACGAAATATTAGAAGAAACAGTTTACTTAAGTTTCTCTCCTTTACTATATGAAGGACTTGCCAACACAGAAATGACTGAAGTAGTAAAATATTCAATTTCTCTTTCATTAAAAGACACATTAAACATCAAAAACGTCATATTTACAGAAGACACAACTAAAGCCGAATAAAAATGCACCATATTCTCTCAAAAAACATCTTGAAATTCAAGATGTTTTATATTATAATCATTTTGTTAGTTAAATTGTCCTGGTAGCTCAGCTGGATAGAGCAATCGCCTTCTAAGCGATCGGTCGTGAGTTCGAATCTCGCCCAGGACACCACTTTAAAAAAAGCGTTCGATCCATTCGAACTAGAATAGAGAAACAATCAACAAAAGATTGTTTTTTTCATTTCATAATATATGATTTTTTCACCGATGAATACATCAAAAAATTCAAAAACACCAAAGCAATGTAAAACCTTAATTCAATTTTTCAAAAAAAGACATCCTAAAAGGATATCTTTTCTATTTGCCTTTATTTGCGTCGTTTCTTTCTTTAACCTTATATTCTTTACGCATATTCTTAATGAAGTTAAGTTTAGCACGACGTACCATTCCTTTTTTCACTACTGTGATCTTATCAATAGTAGGAGCATTAACAGGGAAAATACGTACTACACCAACACCACCAGATTTTTTACGTACAGAAATAGTTTCAGAAACACTACCACCTTTTTTAGCTATTACTAAGCCTTCAAAAGCTTGAATACGTTCCTTCTTACCTTCTTTAACCCATACATCCACACGTACAGTATCTCCGACACGAATTTCTGGAATGTCTTTACGAATATGCTTTTGGTTAATCTTATCAACTAAATTAGCCATGCAATCTTCTTCCTTTCTATACCTATTACATATCATCATAGTCTCAAACCAGCGGATAATACATCGCTTTTTTCAAAAGCATTGATATTATATCACAAAGCGTAATAAAAAAGCAAGCCTAATCAAATTCTTCTCGCTCCTTCAAATACTTTTTCATTTTCTCAACTTCTTCTTTTTCTTGCTTACTTTCTTCTAATTCTTCATACAAAATATCTTCAACATACAACTTATTATCCAAACACTTAATTTGTACACATATATTTTTATTACGACGCAAAGAAACTTCTAATACATCGCCCTCGTCTAAAAAAACAATTTCTTTACTCTCTTTCATTAATCTTCTCTCTCCACCTTTGTAAAAATTTCATCATCAAAAAAGTCTTTCAAGGAAATATTAAGCCCTTCACAAATACGAATAATCGTCAATAACTTTGGGTTATTAGATTTCCCCGTAATTAAATTTTGAACCGTACTTTGTGTCAAACAACACAGACTAGCTAATTTGTTAGGTGTGATATTTTTTTCTCTACATAATTTGTTCATTTTAATGGAAATAGCTCTTGATAGTTTCATGTTTTACCACCCTACAAAAAGTATATCAATGTTTTGAAAAAAACTATTAACCACGCACCGTTAACATTGCGAAAAATTACAATTTTTTGTAGGATTCCCTCCTTCTAAAAAGGATTTTAACAAACAAAAGCAAAAAAACTTGTCGAAGAAAGAAGAAGCATTTTCGAAAAATTAATGTATAAAATAGCAAATAATTTATATACTAATAATGTACAAAGCTTATTGTGGATTTCTATCTTACAAATTCTTTGTACCTAGAGATTCTTCTCTATATGCAGGCTAGTAAAAGTATAAAATTATATTCATATAAGCTAGCCAAAAAAAGAAACGAGCCATAGTAAAAATGACTCGTTTTTATTGTTCTTTGATAATTAGATAAAGATGATTCTCTCATTCATTTAAAAAATCAGCTTATTTTTTATTTCAGCCACTAGCCAGTAATTGCCCTCATGAGATAGCGACTCCCATTCTTCAACTACCTACAACCACTACAGAAGACTTACACTTCTAAATTTCACACGCTTAGGTAACCAATTCCAATAATATAGCCGGAAAAGACTATTCTATTTGCAGATTTGTGCTACTTTAACCAGTTTCTAATCTTATAACATATCACTATGTATCAACTGCAAAATGACTTAATTGGCATTCTTTACTCTTCTCTAACTGCCACATTAGTAAAAACTAAAGTTATTCTCTTTGCTTTCTACCAAAGAAGTTTATGGTGATCACGATTAGGACTGTGCCTTATAAACCAATAATCCAAACGACCTATATCTCCTTCCTTACTTTGTAAGTCCTAAAAATAATATTACTATTATTTTTCACTCAATCCCTCGAAAAACCGCTCTTTCAAGTAATAAGATTGAGATATATTCCGTACAAGGTTGCCTCCTTGTTTTTCATACGGTTCATTATCTAATTATCAAAGAACAATGCACTCAATGTAATAACATTATATGCCCATCCTCAAAAAAATGCAACAAAAAACCTCTTTAAAGAGGTTATATACTACAATGGTGGCTCGCTCGGGATTCGAACCCGAGACCCTTTGATTAAAAGTCAAATGCTCTACCAACTGAGCTAGCGAACCAAAATAAGAATGGCTGCCTCGGGTGGGTTCGAACCACCGAAATGTCAGAGTCAAAGTCTGATGCCTTACCACTTGGCTACGAGGCAATACGTATTAAGAAATGGTGGAGGGACATGGATTTGAACCATGGAACCCGAAGGAACAGATTTACAGTCTGCCGCGTTTGACCACTTCGCTATCCCTCCAATAAAAAATGGTGCCGACAGAGAGAGTCGAACTCCCAACCTACTGATTACAAGTCAGTTGCGCTGCCAGTTACGCTATGTCGGCAAAAAAAATAATGGTGGGCGTTTACGGACTCGAACCGCAGACCCTCTGCTTGTAAGGCAGATGCTCTAACCAACTGAGCTAAACGCCCGTGTTCCATATGACACTTAAAATATTACCAAAAACCGCTTTCATTGTCAATAAGAAAAAAAACTTTTTTCACAAAAAACACACAAAATAATCAAAAAAAAGAAAAAAGTCTCTTTACAATACGAATATCTTAGTCAAAAACGTTTGCAAAAAGACTTTTCATATAAAATTTTAAGTAAAATAAACCTTATACCAAACTAAGAAACAGTAAATATTATAAATCTTACGCCCATTATTCCTTTTTCCTAAATAATGCTCTTCTAGCAACTGATTAATATAATTCTGATCAAAATAATCTTTAACATAATCAGCCTGAAAAGCCTCTTTAACCATGTTATAATACTTTTCTTCTCTTATCCATTTAGAAAAAGGAACAGGAAAGCCACACTTTCTACGCCTAGCCCATTCAGGAGGAATCGTCTTTTTAGCGATATCTCGAAAAACATATTTTGTTTCTTTATTCTTTAGCAAATACTTATTGGGAATCGTTCTTGCATAAGCAAAAACATCTTTATCCATAAGTGGCGTCCGCAATTCTATAGAATGGGACATACTCATCTTATCTGCTTTCAAAAGAATATCTTGAGGCAACCAAAAATGATAATCAATAAACATTTTCTTCGTAAGTTCAGGCTCATTTTTTACTTGATCATAGTAAGGCTTAATAATATCAGCAATTGTTTCCTTATTCTTTAATTTATCCGCTAAAATAAGGTTGGCCTCATCACTTTCCATATAACTTCCATGTCCAATATAACGTTCATAAAAAGGTAACCCATATCTGATTAACGTATTACGTCCAGGAAAATGAGGCAAATGCTTACAAATACACCGAACTGCTTTACGTAAAAATAAAGGAAAATGCAAATAAACGCGCAACAAGAAAGGATCGTTGTACTCATTATAACCAGCAAACATCTCATCTGACCCTTCGCCAGCCAAAGCAACCTTTACCTCTTTTCGCGTCAATTCACTCAAAAAATACAAAGGAACCGTAGACAAATTAGCATGAGGCTCATCCGTATGCCACTCCACATTAGGTAGGGCTTCAAAAAAATCATCCGCACTGATCTTCTTGCGTGTATTCTTAATTCCTAAAGTCTTAGATAAATCCTGAGCATAATCCGTCTCATCAAACCCTTCATAAGAAAAACCTACCGAAAAAGTCTTATCTGGTTTAGCCACACTAACAACATAAGAAGAATCCACCCCCCCAGACAAATAAGCTCCTACTTCCACATCACTGGTAGTTTGATGATAATAAATAGAATCCTTCAAAACACCTTCTAATTCATTTTTTACCTCATCATATGTTTTGTTTGTATTCTTATCAAAACTAAGCTTAAAGTAAGGTTTGATCTCTAGAGATCCATTTTTATAATGAAAATAGTGGCCTGGTTTTAATTTAAAAACACCTTTAAAAAAAGTCTCTTCTTTCACAGAATACTGAAAAATCAAATACATCTTCAAAGCATCTGTATTAACCATTTTTGAAAATCCCGGATACTCGATCATAGCCTTAATCTCTGAGGCAAACAAAAACTTATCCTCATCTTTATAATAATAAAAAGGTTTTATACCAAAATGATCTCTAGCCCCAACTAGTTCATGTGTTTCCAAATCATAAATGACAAAAGAAAACATTCCTCTTAACTTTGCAAACAACTCATCATGCCACTCCGTATAACCATGCAAAATAACTTCTGTATCTGTTTTTGTTTGAAACACATATCCTTTTTCCTGCAATTCATCCCGTAAGCTTTCATAATTATAAATTTCTCCATTAAAAATAATAGCCTTTGTCTTTTCTTGATTAAAAATAGGCTGTCCACCTGTATTCAAATCAATAATAGATAAACGCCGATGTCCAAGAGCCACAACATCGTCCACAAAATAACCTTCCCCGTCTGGACCTCGATGAGCAATTTTATCCGCCATATTCTTTATAATTTTCTTTTTCTCTTCTTTCGTCTTGGCATCACAAAAACCAACAATTCCACACATACCTATTCCTCCTGTCTTGTAAATTTTCTTAAAGTTTTAAAAACTTCTTTCGTACTATTCCAAGTCAATAAATCTAGTACATGATCTTCATTTACCCAAAAGACTTCAGCAATTTCCTCGGGTTGTTTTCGAATACTTCCATTTTGGTAATATCCTAGAAAAAAAACCACTTCTTTGCAAACTCCTTCTTTAGGCGAATAAGAAATCGTTGCAAAATGCTTACTATCTAAAATAATATCAATATTTGTTTCTTCTTTTACTTCGCGGATAGCTGTTTCTTTTTCATTTTCACCTGCTTCCATGTGGCCTTTTGGAAAATCAATATGTCCCAGCACATGTTTAATCAATAAAACCTGATTTTCTTTAAAAACAACTGCCCCACAAGATTTTTCTTTTTTCATCTTAAGCCACCCAATAACTATCTCGATACTCTTTATGGTAATGATGAAGACGTTTTTTCATCATCAAAAAACGCTTTATATTCCGATCACGCTTATATTCCATTGGACTAACTCTTTTCTTCCATAAACGCAAAGCCTCTTTTTTAAAAGCTTCGTTCAAAACATATTTTTTGACAATGCTCTTAGGCACAAAAGATAACAAACACTTTTCCGTCAAATCTTGAAACTTCAACTTCTTATGTAAAATCAAATCATCAATCATAACTTGAACCAAATTAGCATTTAAAGCAGAGACATAATAACTACATCTGCCTTGCCTTGCATTAATTTCTAAAACTTTAAAAGCTTTACTCTTTTCATCATATTTTAAATCAAACTCAAAAAAGCCATTCATTCCTAATTTTTCCATAAACGAAATAATATTCTGTTTCATTTCTTGAAAGTCAATTCCAAAACTATTAAAACCATTAATCAAACAAGCAGCATTGCCCACCATACTCTTGCTATGTTCCTGCAATCCAATTTGCGCAAAACTAATTATTTTTACTTTTCCCATACGATCAACATAAACTACACTATCAAAAAGATAAGAATCATCACCAGCAATATATTCTTGTAAAATCAAACGGTCTGTATATCCAGCCTTTTTAATACGTTCAATCACGTCCCTAAGCTCCTCTTCAGAAACAATTTTATAAATTTTATTTTTTCCTTCAAAAGACAAATGATTATACATCACCACATTAGCAGGCTTCAAAATCATAGGGTACGCTATCGTCGGAATCAAACTATCTTTGGTTACATCAAAATAATACGTTTCAGGAAAAGACAATTCAGATTTTTTATAGGTTTTATAAAACTTTTCCTTATTTGTTAAAGTAAGTAAGACTTGCTCATCTTGCTGAAAAAAGACCAAATTCTTTTCGAACTCACCTTTATTCCTAGCCAAAAAAATGGAATACGTCTCATTAGTACTAATAACCAAAACCTGACTACTTTTATAACTTTTTGCATACGCATTCAACCGCTTCACAAAATGCTCTTCATTCCACAAATCTTCATCATATTCAATCGTTAAAATATTTGAAAACTTCGTAAAAGCTAATCGATCCTTAGCAAGTAAATGTGCTTTCATACCAGTTGCTTCATGAGCACATCTGGCCATATAATAAGCATTCGCGTCACTACCAATAATTAAAATCTTGAGTTCTTTCATAAAACCTCACTTTCTAATAGTAAATTTCTTCTTGTTCCGTATCCTTAACATGCACTCGAACAACACGATTACTAATATCATTTAATAGATGATAAGCATTTTTATGAATTCTACTACAAACAAGGTGAATCGGCAAATGCTTGCCAATAATTTCTACAGTCGTATTCACTTGCACTGGTTCACTAGCAAAAACCATGAGCATATCCATAGAATCAGAAACAATAGGATAATAATTATTTTCAATCCAAACACTTTTAAACTCTTTCGTCACCCCATCTGCATAACCAATAGGAACAGTTAAAATATAGCCATCATTTTTTATCTCCTTCTTATTATA
>CALVUT010000051.1 GCA_944363675.1 uncultured Bacilli bacterium
CAAAAAGTCAAAAAAATTTCGGCTTATAAAAATTTGTAGGACGAAAAAATCAAAAAATTCGTAATATAGATTTTTATATTACGAAAAAATCAAAAAATTCGTAATATAGATTTTTATATTACGAAAAAATCAAAAAATTCGTAATATAGATTTTTATATTACGAAAAGAATGTACAAAAATATGTGAGATTTATTTGAGAAATGATGGAAATATGTGAAAAAGTAATTACAATGCAAATTTTTTCAATCTGTAAACAAAGAGATAATTTGTGAATAAAAGATAATATATTTAAACCGATAAAATATGTATGTCTATTGAACAAGTGTCTGTATAATAATGACTAGTAATAATGTTTAACATTTGCTAAAATAGAAACAAGGAAGTGACATAATGAAATTAACATTTGAAATAGAAAAACAAGAGACAAATTCGCAAGCAAGATTAGGAAAAATAAAGTACAAGGACCAAATGTATGAAACACCAATGTTCATGCCAGTAGGAACTCAAGCAACAGTAAAAACTTTGAGTCCGGAAGAAGTTAAAGCAACTAAAGCTGGTATTATCTTAGCCAATACCTATCACTTATGGTTGAGACCAGGAGATGACATTGTCAAAGAAGCAGGTGGCCTTCATAAATTTATGAATTATGATGGTCCAATCTTAACCGATTCAGGAGGATTCCAAGTCTTTTCTTTAGCTAAACCAAAAGATATTACCGAAGAAGGCGTTCATTTTAAAAATCAATACAATGGCGATGCGCTTTTTCTGACTCCTGAAAAATCTATTCAAATTCAAGAAAATCTAGGTAGTGATATTATCATGAGCTTTGATGAATGTCCACCAGCTAGCGCTTCTTATGAATACTTAAAACAAAGTGTGGAAAGGACTCTTCGTTGGGCAAAAAGAGGCAAAGATGTCTTTACTGGAAAAAACGCTTTACTCTTTGGTATCGTGCAAGGTGGAGCCTATGAAGACTTACGAAAAATGAGTGCTGAAGCTTTAGTGGCTATGGATTTTGATGGCTATTCTATTGGTGGAGTAGCTAACGATCATGAATCGAAAGAAGATATGTATAAAGCATTCAGTTATTCTACAAAATACTTACCGGAAGAAAAGCTTCGTTATGCTATGGGCATAGGCGAACCCATAGACCTTATCGAAGGGGTTATAAGAGGAATTGATCTTTTTGACTGTGTGACGCCAACAAGATTAGCAAGACACGGACACGCTTTTAGCAAACACGGTAAAATCAATCTTAAAAATGCTAAATATAAAAGGGACTTTACACCAATTGATGAAACTTGTGATTGCTATGCATGTAAGCATTATACGAAAGCATACATCAAACATCTAATTAATGCCGAAGAAACTTTTGGAGCAAGATTACTTTCGATCCATAACATTCGCTTTCTAGTGCACTTAATGGAAGATATTCGTGATGCCATTCGAAACGATAATCTTTTAGAATTTCGGGATACTTTTCTAAAAGAGTACTATGGTGAGTAAATGCGGAATTTAAAAATAATCTTAATGACCCTTTTATTAGCTTGCATTCTAATTACTGTCGTCACCTTATACAAAGTTCAAAAAAGACATGAAGAGCGTTTAGTTTTGGTTACAGAAAAAAGAATAACCGAAGGCGCTACAAACTGTTACTGGGATGATGTTTGCAAAGATTCCTATGTAACGCTCGGAAAGTTGATTGAATTAGGCTACGCCAAAGAAGAAGTCAATCCCATAACGAAAATGTATTATTCCCATAACGCTTATATTGAGAAAAATGGAAACACATACACTTTTCATGACGCAAGTTAACGTTTTTTATTAATTCCAACCATAGAACCTAAAGTACTAGCCAAAATTAAAACGACATAGTAAATAATTCTTTCAATTGAAAAACCAGTTTGATAAAAAATAAGATTGATCACAATCATTAAGAAAATCAAACAAAAACCAATTTTAATTCCTTCTAAATAACCCTGTTTTAAAGCTCTTTTACCAAATTCAAAGCCAATGATAAATAAAAGAAGAATCATCCCAATCAAAATAATTGTATTTGTGGCTTTAAAATAGAGAAAGCCGAACGAATTGAAAAGAGCAAGGATGAAAGAAAGTAGGAGAATAACACCCAAAAATAAGCCAGTCATTTTAGCATATTTTAGCAAAGTTTTCATATTTATCACCTAATTCACTATATGAGTGATTAAAAAAAATAGTCCTCGCCCATAATAAAATTAGGTGATTTTTTATGCAAGAATTATTAAATGTCATATTTCGAACAGTTTTCTTTTATTTCTTTATTGTTTTACTTTATCGTATTATGGGCAAAAGAGAAATTGGCCAACTGGGAATTATTGATTTAATTGTATCGATCTTAATTGCAGAATTAGTAGCAATTTCTATTGAAAATACAGATAAATCCTTATTTCAAACAATTATACCATTATCTTTATTAGGTGTTTTAGAAATCCTTCTTGCTTTTATAAGTATTAAATCTCGTACTTTTAGACGTCTCTTTGATGGCAAACCTTCCTTAATTATCTGTGATGGTAAAGTAAACTATAAAGAAATGGTTCGTCAAAGATACAGTATGGATGATTTACTTCTAAGTCTAAGACAAAAATCTATTAAAGAATTAAATGAAGTAGAATATGCTTTTCTTGAACCTAATGGTAAGTTATCTATTTTTAAATATAATCTATTTAAAATTAAAACAAGTTATCCTATGCCAATCATCTTAGATGGTGAAATAAATCAAAAAACCCTAGAATTTTTAAAGAAGACAAAACAGTGGCTAGAAAATGAACTACAAAAAAAAGATTTAGAAATAACAGATATTTTTTATGCTTTCTATAAAAACAACAAAATATATCTAATTACAAAGAATGAAGTATAGGATTTAAATCGACAAAACCTTACAAAATCTCTCGTTGCTTAGGTGCCTTATTGTAGTTTAGAATAAACAGTTAAGAAGGGAGGTATAGAAATGAAAATCTCTATTTTTGATGAAGATAAAACCTTCTATCTAGGCATGAATGACCGTGTTTTTAAAGAAATCTTTTTGAAAGAAGAAAATAAAGATTTATTATCTGCTTTGCTGTATACGTCTTTAAAAATGAATTTTAGTAAAATGACACTTTTAAATACAGAAAGAAAAAGTGACAATGTCTTAGTCAGAAGAAAAACACTCGATGTCTTATTGGAAACGGATTCGGGACTTATTGGAATCGAAGTGAATTCATCGAATCAAAAGTATATCCGGGCTCGAAACTTTGCTTTTTTTAGTGATATGGTTTCCCATTATGTTGGTGTAGGTCAAATCTATGATGAAGTGATCCAGTTTCTGCAGTTAAACTTCACAAGTGGGATCCATAAAGATCTAAAAGAATGTCGTGTGTATAAAATGCAAGATGAAGATCAATTTCTATTTGTTCAAAATGCCTTTATTTATGAAGTAAATATAGACAGGCTAATCAGATTTTGGTATGATGAAAACGAAGAGAAAATACAAGAATACAAGTATATTATCATGCTTGGCTTACCATTAGAAGAGTTGGAAAAATTATATTCAAAGACAAAAGATAGGTTGGTGAAAAAATATATGGAAGAATTAGAAAGAGTCAATGAAGATCCAAGATTTCGGGAATACATGACCAAAGAACAAGATGAAGAAAAGATTCGCAATACCTTGATTATGGAAGCGAAAACTGAAGGCGAAGAACAAACCAAAATAGAAATAGCAAAGAAAATGCTTGAAAAATATTCCATAGAAGAAATTAAAGTTCTTACGGGATTAAATGAAAAAGAAATTCGCATGTTAAGTAAACATTCTTTGGAAAAATCTATAGTATAAAAAGATCCAGCCTCATAAGAGACTGGATTTGCTATTTTCTGGTCAAAGACAGTACATCATCAGCTTGATATCTTCCTTCAATAGTAATGCTGTCACTAGAATATTGATTAGCTACAGTATAGCCAATAACTTCATAGCCATTAGCAACTAAGTTTTCATATTGAGCCATATCATGGATATTAACGATTTCATTCGTGTTGTTTTTTACCACAATGGACTCGACAACACGCGTTTCTTGATCCTGATAAAATGACGACTTGGCGTTTTCATTCGTAGCTAAAGAATAAATATCTTCATAAACTGCAGCATCTTGCCGAATCGAAACAAGATCGCCAATATTAATAACATCATCAACCTTTTCACTATTTTTTTGTTTAATTTGCTCTTGGACTTTTAATAAAGCGTCTTTTAAATCTTGTAATTCACTTGCATCCAAAGTTTCTTCAAGCGTCTCATCAGGAATAATAGAAATAGTCGCATCTTCTGTTTCTTGAACCTCAGGCATTACGATGACATGAGAAGATTCTACTTCCGTTTCTTTAGGAGCTTCTGTTTTACTTTCACTTTCTTTAAGCTCACTATTTACATTTTTAGGTACCATAGCCGACGCTAAAGCAACCACACCAATAGATAGTCCCGCTGTTAACACAGCCATTCTTCCAACAACTTTTCGATAACCTTTTTTGATCTTTTGAAGATTTTCTGGGATAATCTCTAAGCAATCTTTAAAAGTCAAATTATCGCTATATAAATCGTTTAATTCTTGTTCAAAAGTAACCTTATCTGCTTCTGAGATAGTCTGAGTATTTCGAATAAAATCTAAATATTTTTGAGCATCTAAAAAGCCATCACTATTATATTGAAGTAAAACTTCGGCATGATTCACAGCTTTACGTGCATGTGTTGCCGAAACATTATTGATATCATCTAAGACTTCATTTGCCTTACGACCTTTTAAAATATTTTGAAATTTTTTATCAATACTTTTAACCTTATGAGCATATTTCTTTACTTCCTTAACGGAAATATTATCCGCAGGCTTACTTGTAAAGTTAACTGCTAACTGATAATTTTTATAAGTCAAATAATCAGCTAAGTGTTTAGATGTCGGGATTTTCTCTTTTAATTTACTAGTTAAATCAGTGACCTTTTCTTTTATTGCCTTTTTCTCTTGATTCTTATCTTTAATACTTGATTTGTTCTTCAAAGAAAAATTAGTCTTGAACGATTTAATTTTATCTTTCAATTTGCCAACAAAATTATTTTCCTTGAAAAAACTTTTATCTTTTGAATTTAATTTTAAAGAAAGATTAAGTTTAAAAGATTTAACTTTATCTTTCAACACTGAACCTAGATCATTCATTTTTTCTTTAAAAGAAGGTAATCTGTTTTCATATAATTTTTTCAAAAAATGACTGGTTCGGAAAATGCCACCAAGGAAAAAATGAAATGCAACAGTGTTAAAGCTTTTTTGGCCACTATAAATAGCATCAATAACTGTGCCTAATAACTTCTTATCTTTTTCATCTGCTAAATTATCCCAAATATCATAACCTAATTCATACTTTTCTTGAGGATCTAAAACATAAAATAATACAGACATAACATCTTGATAATCCTTAAGTTGTTTTTTTAACTTTTTAATCTTCTTTTTATCGTTATTCGAATAATTAAATTGTTTTTCTTTTTCACATATTTCTTCTAAAACAAAATCAATTTCATCAATTTCGGTAACATCAAAATTCAAATCTCTATAATAATCTATCACTCTTTCAATTTGCTCAAGTCTTTCATATTTATCTGTATAAAAAATGTCAATCCGATGCATCAGTTTTTGAAATTGTTTGTGATCTTCTGGACAAACTAAATACAAATCACAAATAGAACAATTACTATCACTCATGCCTCGATTTACAATTTCAATAAGCTTATTTAACCAAGAAATAACTCTAAGATCCGATTCCTCAGCTAAATATTCTTTCAATGTTTCAATAAGTTTTCTGTTTCCTTTCTCATAACTCGCTCTGGTCATAATGAATCACTCCTGATGAGTATTTATTATAGCAACTTTAAATTTCTTGTCAACAATTACACCTTGATTTAGAAAGGAAAAACCATTATAATTTAAGGTAGAATATGAGGGATCGTTATGCGCTTAAAATACAAATTAGGATTAGCAATTGTAACAATAGGAATAGCCATTTGTTTAATGACATATCAAAGTTATGCCTTATGGATAGCAAACCTTGCTCAAAC
>CALVUT010000052.1 GCA_944363675.1 uncultured Bacilli bacterium
GTTAATGCAGTTTTATATAAGTTTATTTGGGAAGATTACTGTGATCAATATATTGAAATGGCTAAGTTTGCAATGGATAAAGTAAGTACGAAGTCTGTTCTTCGTTATACTTTAATTGCTATTTTAAAGATGCTTCATCCTTTTATGCCTTTTGTGACGGATGAGATTTATAAGCAAATTCCTTTTGTTTGTGATGATATTACTACAAGTGATTATCCAGCCGTAGATAAAAGTTTGATTTTTAAAAATGAAGAAAGTCAAGTAAGTGATCAAATTGAATTTATTCGGGTATTCCGTAATAAAAAGGCTGAGTTACAGCTTACTAAAGAATACAAGATTTATTTTAAAAATCATGCTGATTACGATCTGATTAGTAAAATGTTAAAATGGGATGGCCATATTACTTTAGAGCCTACCGCCTCTAAAGCTTACGAGGTTAGTTATCACGATTATGAAGTCCTATTATATGATGAACATGAAGAGACTGAAGAGGATAAAAAGAAGAGACAAAAAGAAATAAACACCTTAAAGCAAAGCATTGAAAAACGTGAAAAATTGTTAGCAAATGAAGCGTTTGTAAAGAAAGCTCCAGCATCTTTGGTGGAACAGGAGCGAGAAAAATTGGAAAGGGAAAAGCAGAAGTTAACACGTTTTGAAGAATAGATTATGTATCTAATTATGGAAATGAGTTAGTTTGAAACTCTTGCAAAAAAGCAAGAGTTTTTGAATATTATATATACGGTGAAGTATTTGATGTTGTGTAGATCAAATTGTGTATGGAATATGGACTTTGATGGCAGGATCTGATAAAATGATTAAAGGTTGGTGAGTTATGAAGAATATTAAAAAGTATGTTTTTTCGGCAATTTTATTTGTTGTATTAATTTTTGGGACATATTATTTTATTTTAAAAGATTATTCTTTGACGGATTTCATGCAATCTTTACAGTATTGTAACCCGAAAGTTTTAGTTTGGGCATTTGTGTTACTTTTTAGTTATGCTTTTTTCCATTGTTTGTATTTGAAACGGATGTTTTTTCATCTTGGCTATAAGATCAATTGGTATCAAGCTTTAGGCTATATTATGACGGAAGTGTATTTTTCGGCTATTACACCTAGTAGTATGGGAGGACAGCCGGTGGAAATGATGGAGATGAGCAAGGATAAGATTCCATATCGGGTGAATAGTGTCGTTATTTTGCTCAATACGTTGCTTTATAAAGTTGCTTTAGTGGTTTTAGCTTTAATTGGCTTTGGACTTTTTTGGAATAAGCTTTTTTCGTTTAATGTTCTTTTTAATTGGTTAGTGTTGCTTGGTTTTGGAACAACACTGGTGGTTATGTTCTTCTTCTTTTTACTTATTTATTCAAATAAGTTGATGGAAAAGCTTTTAAAGCTTGCAATTAAATTTCTGAAAAAGCTTAAAGTGAAAGATATTGAAGAAAAAGAAAGTGAGTTACATAAATCCTTGCAGGAGTATCAAGAATGTGCTCGATTTACGAAAAAGCATCCTAAAATTCTTTTGGAGGCTTTAGTTATTTTGATGGGACAACGATTGTCTATTTTAGGTATAAGTTATGTTATCTATTTGGCATTCGGGTTGAATACTTTGTCTTTTTTTGAAGTTATTGCTTTTCAGGTATGTATTACTTTGGGTAGTGATTTTATGCCTTTTCCGGGTGGGGTTGTTGTTAGTGAAGGATTACTACTTCAAGCTAACCAAATTATTTATGGCAGTGCTCTAGCTACGTCTGGAATGATGCTTTTAAGGGGAATCAGTTTTTATTTGTTAGTTCTTTTTAGTTTTATTTTTTATTTAATTTTTCATTTTGTTAAACGCAAGAAAGCTATAAAAATGTAAAAGAAGGTTTTCAAACGATACTTTGGTGTGTTAAAATGAAAAGGTAAGATAGGTGAGGATAATGAATAAGGGTTTTACTTTAATTGAACTTATTATTACTATTGGGCTTATGGCTATTCTAGGTTACCTTTTGGTTGCTAATTTAGGAACGACTTTAACGAATGAGCAGGATAAGCAATATGAGGAATTCAAGGATACTTTGGAAAATGCTGCATGTGTTTATATTGATTTAAGTGAAGCATCTAGTTTAAAAGCATCTTGTTTACGTAATGGAAGTTGTACAATTTCTTTGGAAACCATTTTACGTAAGGGACTAATTAGTGAGGATGATTTGGTTAATCCTTCTTCTAATACGCGGATAAGTACAGATATGGTAGTTCGCGTTTCCTATGTTAATCAGGTTAAAACATGTACGCTTGAGGGACTAGATTGAGTTCGATGGTAAAATAAAAAATGGAAGTTAGTTTCCATTTTTTTCGTTTAGCATATTTTTGCGATATTCTTCAAAAGCTTTAATTTCCGTTTCATCCTCAAATGGAGTGTAGGAAATATTTTTGCTTTTTAAAATTTTTTCCATGATTTTTTCAGTAAAATACGGATTACGAATAAAGATAGGACCTAAAAGGTAAGTACCATAGAAGTTTTTTTTGTAAACACCTTCTGTTTGCTCGTTTGGAGCATATCCTGTACCTTCTTTAACTTGAAATAAAGGCTTTTCTTGAACATTTTTGAGAAGACTATCACGGTTTGTAAATCCGATAATTTCTTCTTTTAGTTTTGGGTAGGTATAAACCTGTTCGCCTACAATCCGAAAGTTTGTTTCAATTGCTTCATAAGAGAGTAAGTTTAACGTGTCAAAGGTCATATCTTCGTTAGTTGTATAGGATTTGCCAAATAAATCCAGAGCGTTGCCTGTTATAAAGAAGAATTTTCCCTCATCAAAAGCTTTTTTTATTTCATTTTTTCGTTTGATGATATCTTCTAAAACGATTAAGAAAGATTCTTTGGAACCACTACCTATATAAAAAAGATCGTAGTCGTCAAAGTTTATTTTATCTTCTATACTTAAATTATGGACGATGACACGAATTTTATGTTCTTCTAAATGATGCGTTAGGGCTCGAACATTTCCATGTTCTCCATATAAATTCATTAAGTCATAATAAAGATGGGCGATTTTAATTGTTTCCATGTTCTGCCTCCATTATTTTCTTTTGAATAATTTCTGTCATATCGAAACAAACCATTGTATAGATTTCTCCTTTAGTTTTTTCTTTAACGGTTGGAATGAGGTTGTTCATGTCGTCTATGAGGATAATCTTATTTTGTTTAATTTTGGCATATTTTAATCTTACTAGAACATCCCATTTGAAACGGCCGATGAGAATGATTTTTTCGATTGATTCATCATTTAATAGTTCAAAATCTACATCCCATAACCAGCTTAAATCATTGTATTTGTAACGTCTTGAAACATTATCAAAACCTAAAATTACAACTTTTTTTCCTTTTTCGTTGACAATATATTTTAAAGATTGATAGTAACTTAAAGCATTTTCGTTTTTGCTTTCCAGCATAGTAACTTTACGGTTGTCAATCGTGTATTCATGTCCCCGTTTGCTTGGAATTACATCTTCATTTAAAGCGTGTAAAATGTCTTTTTCTTTAATACCGATAGTTTGGCATAAGGCATAAGCTGCAACGGTAGCATAGGCAGTGAATAAAAAGTTTTTATTGAGGTGTACTTCATTTTTATTTATAAGCATCGTTTGATTTTCTAAGTTTACTTTGGTAGCAACATAGTCTGGAGTTTTTCTTTTGAAATCACAGTTTGGACAGTAGTAAGAACCAATGTGGCCATAGTGATAATAAGAATAAATGAGTTTTTTGTGGCAGTTTGGACAGTAAGCATTATCAACGCTGAAGTTTTCTTTTTTATTATAGGAATCTTTGGTTTTGTTAATACCATATGTGACGATTTTGCCTGGATAAGATAGAGTTGCTTTATTAAGACAGGGATCATCCGCATTTAATATTAAGGTCGTCGTGCCATCTAAAGCGTTGAAGATGGCATCATAGATGAGGTCTGGTGATCCGTTTCTTGCAGGTTGATCGCGAGTAATGTTGGTTAGGACAAGATGTGTCATTTTGTTTTTGCCAAAGGCAAGGTGCAAGTGTTTTTCGTCCAATTCCAGAAGAAGAACATCATGTTTAAATTTACCAAAGATGCTGCAGTTGTTTAAGATAAGTGTGGTGATTCCTCTGATTCCATTGCTTCCTGAACTGTTGTAGACAACATCTACTCCCGCATCTTTTAAAATATGATAGATAAAGTTTGTTGTGGTTCCTTTTCCACTGGAACCGGTTACACCGATGACATATTTTGGATATTTGATTTTTTCTAGAATGTGTTGATTGATATTATAACTGATTGCTCCAGGAAATTGACTGCCGTTGCGGCCAAATATTTTACACGTAAGTGTCAAAAATTTGTTGATTAATATTTGAAAAGCTCTTAACATATGTTTCACCCTCTTGGAACATTATAACATGGATTAAAAAGGATGTAAATTAAGGGTGTAAAGTAAGTTGTGACGATGAAAACAGATGAGATGATCTAAAAGAAGTAAGATGAAAATGATTATAGTGAGTAATTTAGGGATTTTTTGGAAAAAGGGTTTTACTTTGGGATAAACAAGATATTCTATGATTAAAGCAAGAAAGCCCCAACCTAGGGAAATAAAGACATTTATATAAGGCCCTATGGAAAGAGGAAGGTTTGTATAGTCCCAATAATTTTTCTGGAAGAAATGGTAGGTAAGCAATCCTCCGATTTCTTCGCACAGACTCAAGACTAAGACACTTATAATATAACAAAAAATTAACTCTTTTTTCTTAGCTAGGTTTTTGCATTTTAGAAATTGATGAGTTGCATGGACAAAGAGGAAGCCTAGGCCATATATGGGCATCCAAGGACCTAGAAGTAAAGTTTCTTTTTGGTGATTTAGAATTAAACTGCCAAGATATTCACCGGAAAAGCCTAAAATAGAAAAGAAAAGGAAAGCGTTTAAAAGTGTCATAAGCATCACATTTATAGTATGATAGAAAAAGATATTTGGTCGATTTAAGTTCGGATATTCGAAATAGATATTCGAATTTTGAAAAATAGGCAAACGAATATGCCTATTTTTTAGTGAGAATAAAGTTCATATCAAGCTCTCCTAAAGGAATATATTTTAAATTT
>CALVUT010000053.1 GCA_944363675.1 uncultured Bacilli bacterium
CGTATTTCGGCTGTTAGTGCGGTTGGTCTTATGACTTTGGCTGCATTCTGTGGAGCAGGAGGGCTAGGATACTTAGTTTATGCTGGTATTCGTTCTATTAATAATGCTCAAATTTTAGCAGGGGCTATTCCAGCTTGTATCTTGGCTTTATTCTTTGATTATATTTTGGGTATTGTGGAAAACTTAGTAACACCAAAATATAAGAAACAAGGAAAGGTATCGTTCTTTAAAAGAAGGGGATTTCAAGTTAGTGTATTAATACTTACTATTTTGGCTTTTCTTTGTCTGATAATTTACCCAGTGTTCCAAGGAGAACAAGCTAAAAAACAGATTACTATTGGTAGTATGGATTTTACAGAACAAGAAATTTTGTCTTACATGATTAATGATATCATTGAAGATAGGACAGATATTACAGTAAATCAAAGACTTTCTTTAGGTTCTTCGACCATTGTTTTGTCGGCATTAGAGCAAGATGATATTGACATGTATGTAGATTATACTGGAACGATTTATGGTAGTGTTTTAAAACATGAACCTAATTCTAATGTTGAGGAAGTTTATAATATTTCTAAAAAAGAAATGAAAGAAAAGTATGATGTCAATGTTTTGGATGATTTAAATTTTAATAATACTTATACTTTAGCTGTTCGAAGAGATACGGCAGAACAATATAACTTAAAAACTATTAGTGATTTAAGTGCAGTATCAAGTGAACTTGTTTTTTCGCCTACTCTTACATTTATGGAAAGGAATGATTGCTGGCTAGGTTTACAACAGGTTTATCCAATTGCATTTCGTGATGTCATGCCGATCGATGGAGCTCCTAGATATGTAGCTTTAACCAATCATGAAAGCGATGTTATTGATGCTTATTCAACGGATGGTCTTTTGAAAAAATATGATTTAGTTGTTTTGGAAGACGATAAGGGATTTTTCCTTCCATATCACGCAATTCCAATTGTGAATAATCGAGTTTTGGAGGAGTTTCCTGAAGTTGTTCCAATTCTAGAAGAACTTTCAAATTATTTAAGCGATGATGTAATGCGCGAACTTAATTATAAAGTTGATGAAGAACAACAAAGACCGGAAGATGTGGCAAGGAGCTTTTTAATTCAAAATAGTTTAATTAGTGAAAAATAGTGAACTGTTAGAGTCCACTATTTTTTGTGTAATGTTAATTTTTGATTGTTCTCTGTGGCTTTTTATGATATAAGTAAAGTAATAGATGGAGGTAGTATGGAAAAGAAGAAATATATTATTGGATTAGATCTAGGAATTAACAACGTAGGGTATTCTGTTGTTGATGAAGAAACAAAAAAGATTTTAAAAAAAGGTGTTCGGTTATTTTCACAGGCAAATGAAGCAGAAGATAGGCGAATTGCTAGAAATACTAGACGTAGATTAAAAAGAAGAGAAAATCGTGTAAATGAAACATTGAAACTTTTTGAAAGTATTGGATTTCCTAATGAATTAACAATTGATACGGAATTATTATATAAGCGGGTAAGAGGATTAAAAGAAAAATTAGATCCTCAAGAAATTGTTAATATTATTTGTTATTTTATAATGCATCGCGGTTATATTCCATTTGGAGATGAGGAAAGAAATTTAGTGGATTTAAATGGTCTTTTGCCTTGTGAATATTATATGTACAAGTGGCAAGAGATTGGTAAATATCGTGCTTTAGAAGAAGTTGTTAACCATAAAGATTTAAAACTTGAAATGAAAACGTTATTAGAAAATCAAAGAAAATTTTATCCGGAATTATCTCAAATAATTGGTGATGAAGAAAGTGGTTTGTTTTGGATATTTAGTCGTAAAAGAAAGTTTTGGGAAGGACCTGGAAGCATTTATTCTTTTACTGAGTATGGTCGCTTTAAAAATAATTTAGATGTTGCTGAATATCAACTTTTAAAAAGATATGGTAAAGAAAAATATTTATTTGAGGATTTGATTGGACATTGTAAAATTTATGTTAACGAAAAATGTGCACCTAAAGCAAATTATTATGCGGAAGAGTTTAACTTAATTAATGATTTTTTAAATATTCGAGTACTTCATCCTGAAGTTATTTTAAAAGAAAGTTATTTAAGTCAAAATGCTGATAATTCGTATCATTTAACGAAAGAGGCTTTGGAAGATATTATTGATTATTGTAAAAATTTTTCTGGAAAATCGCTTTCTTATAGTAAAGTATTGAAAGATGTTCTAGGATTAAAAAAGGAAGATATAGCTGGTTATCGCATAGAAAAAAATGGTTCGCCTTTATTTTCTTTATTAAATGCTTATCGTTGTGTTAAACGGATGTATGAAGATAATCATCTTGATAGTTTATGGCTGGTAGATAATTTAGAAAATTATAACAAATTGATGAATATTTTGGCGGTTGCACCAGGAAAAGTTGAAATTGCTAAAATGTTGGAACATTTGCATAAATTTACAAATGAAGAGTTAGATGTTATTGGAAAAATTCAAGAAAAATTAAAGAAAGATCGTTTTTTGGAGTATCATGCTTTGAGCGAAAAAGCTTTGAAAAGAGCTGTTTGTGATATGAAAGAAACTACTATGAATTTCATGCAAGTATCTAAAAAATTTGATTATGAAAAAGAAGCACGCGAATATTATTTGAAAAATTATGGTAGTGGAGAAGGAAATCTTCTTATGACTACAAAATTTATTGATGAAATAGTTGCCTCTCCTCAAGTGAAAAAAACGCTTCGACAAGCAGTTCGTATTATCAATGCAATTATTGAAGAACAGGGTGGTTATCCATCTGTTATTGCGATTGAGTCTGCTAAGGAGATGAATGGCAAGGAAAAACAGAATGAGATTAATCGCGTTCAAAAAATTCAAGAAAAGCTACGTAAAGACGCAAAAAATATTTTAGAAAGTACTGTTGGCGATGATAAAGTAACAGAAAATATGATTGAAAGAGTTATGCTCTTTGAAGAGATAAATGGTCAGTGTCCTTATTGTGGAAAGGCGATTAATGTTAATGATGTCATTAATAATACAGTAGAGGTAGAACATATTATTCCAATTAGTCAAGGTGCTGATGATTCTTTTGATAATAAAACTCTTGCTTGCCGTGAATGTAATAGTAAAAAGAAAAATAAAATTCCGTTCAGTTATATGTCGTCTATAGAATTTGAAGAATTTACTAAAAGAATTACAGCGTTATCTATTTCTGAAAAAAAGAAACAAAATTTTTTAACAACTGATGATCCAAATAAATATCAAACAAGATTTTTTAATCGAAATTTAAGAGATACTGCTTATGCTACTAAAGAATTAGTTACACAAGTTCACTTATTTAATGAATATTTGAAAGCTTATTTAAAAGGCGATGATATAGGAATTAAAACTTTATCTACTCCTGGTCAACTTACCCATAAAATAAGAAGGTGGTGGAATTTAGAAAAAGATCGAGATATCGGTAAATTTCATCATGCTGTAGATGCTTCTATTGTTGCAGGTATTGCTACAACACCTATTGGTAAAGTAATTATTGAAGCTCAAAATAATAGTCAGTTTTGGATTAAGGAAAGAGATAGGATAAAATCTATACCAGAGTTGTTAGAAAAATTTACTATGTATGATATGAAAGATGAGATATCAAAAATTCAAAGTGATGAAGACATTCAAATTTCCATGCAAGTTAATAAAGA
>CALVUT010000054.1 GCA_944363675.1 uncultured Bacilli bacterium
ATCCAAAATCGGATATGCATTTTCTAAATGAATATCATTTTTTTCATTCGTTAAGCTCAAGTTAAAACAACTACTAGCTACTTTATTTGATCCTTCTTGCATGTAGGTACCTATCCATAGAGCATAACTAAGCCCCACAACTCCACATAATACAATTAAAAAAACTATAAAAAGTAAAATTTTCTTATACTTGAATTCATAAATAAAGTCTTTCATATAAAAACACCATAGCTTCCTATGATGATTATATCAAAATACCCCCCCCCCGTTGTCAATTTACAAAAATTTTACACTGCAAGGAGAAATAAAATTCACAATTTCCTACTCAGATAAATCTAATTATGTATGTATTTTCTCTTCTATAAAGATTCTATAAACTTAGCAAAGAAAAAAGAAAAAACGATGCTATTGCTTTTGAATAAAATGTATTACTTCCTCAACCGTTTCCTCAAAGTGATCATAATTAACCTGAAACCACTGAGCAGGCAATTGATGACGAAAAAAAGTATACTGTCTCTTAGCATAATGACGTGAATTTTTCTTAATTAAATCAATGCTTTCTTCTAAAGAACACTTTCCTTCAAAATAACGATACAACTCCTTATACCCAATGCCAGTCATCAAAGCTTTACTATAAATCTTTTTATCAAAAAAACTTTTCGCTTCTTCGATGAGTCCATCAGCAACCATCTGATCAACCCTGTAATTAATAATTTGATAAAGATGTTCACGATCTGTAGTCAGTCCTATAAAAATAGTAGGATAAAGTAAAACAGGATTTGCGGGAGGTTCTGATGTTCTTTTTAAATAGCGAATCATTCTTTTGCGATTATTTTTGTGAATCAAACAATTTGGATCCTTTTGCAAACATAATTGATGTAGCTCATCATTACTTAAACTTTCATCTATCACAATTTCAGCTTCTTTATCAAATCGATAATCATACAACGCAGCACGCAAATAAAGTCCAGTGCCTCCCACAAAAATAATTGTACGATCTGCAAAACGTTTTAATAAATCTCGCACATCTTTTTGATAATCATAAACGGTATAATTATCGTGAACATCGACAAAATCAAAAAGATAATGGGGAATTCCTTCCTTTTCTTCTTCTTTAATTTTAGCCGTTCCAATATCTAATCCTTTATAAATCTGCATCGCATCACAATTAATAATGATCCCGTTATAGCGTTTAGCAAGCTCTACACTCATCTTAGTTTTCCCAACACCTGTTGGCCCTACAATTGCTAAAATCATTCCTACTCACCTTCTTTTATCCTATTCTAAAAGATTTATAAAGGCTTGTCAAACTTTTATTTTAATGAATTTAGAACCCCACTAATTAAATCAATATGATCAATTATATCACTAATCTTATCGGTAGGTCTTTCCCGATACAGTTCTTTCATTTTACTTTCAAATGTTTTATACAAACTAGGATCTCGATTCAAATATTTAATCCAATAAGAGTTTTCTTTTAAATACTGATACATTTTCGGATTGTCAAGCAATGTTTTTTGTAAACCTAACTGCATAATCTAATCCTCAAAAAACTGATTAATCGGCCTTGGAACCTTTGGCACACTAGCACTAAGCGGCGAAGTAACTTCCGTTTTACCCGTAAGTTCACTAACCAAATTCAAAGCCTTCTGTGCTGTTTTAATATGTTCTTGAATAGAATTCATATCAATGTTCTTTAATTTACTAGCCAAAGCATCTGCAGAAGAACCCGAATTACTAGTTGAATTAGACAGGAGATAATTTTGCCACGCGGAGCTATCTTCTCCATAAATATCATAAATTTCATAAAATTTTTGCCAACTCATCTCACCACTTTTAATATAAGAAACTAATTCGGGATGAAGACGAGCAAAATTTTTAAAAGCCTCTTTTTTATCCATAAAAAAATCACCCATTACAGTTTATGCAAAAAGTGATTTTAATTTTACCTAACGACGGACTTCAAAATAAGCATAAGAATACACGCAATCATCATCCTTACAACTATTACCGTCTCTGGCATTAGCAAACTCAGTTATAAAATAATAACCATTCACATCATCTAACGTATTCAAATAACTGATCAAATTTGAATTTGAACAAATACCGGCATATTCACTTGGGCATTCTAAAATAGAACGAATACTACCTGGAAGCAAATAAATTCTTTGAATATTCAACTCAGCCCATAAGCTTTCAAAAAGAATACTTTCTTTTAAAGCATCGTTACCAAAAACATCTGTTCTTCCGGGATAAATAATTTCATACTTTGTCCCATTATCTATATTTTGAATCAAATCATCTAACTGATAACTTTCTAAATATTGATAAAGATAAAAAGTTTCATAAACCTTAGGAGTATCGTCATATCTTAGTCTTCTCAGCTCATTATTATGCGAAGTGACAAACAAAGTATAAAGAACCATCAAAGAAACAATGAGAAAACAAGCAACAACAATTGTTTCAATAAAAACAAAACCAACTTTATTTTTTAACATGATAGTCTTTCCTTTTACTCAACGCGATATGGATTTTCCATCGTTCCAGTACCACCCTTCAAACTACCGGCCTTTAAATTAATAACAGGTTTAACCGCAAAAGTATCCGTCGCCCCAATAGCCCCACCAAGAGCGATATGAACATAAGCATACCAACGCGTCACAAAACCAGGAGACATGGTCCAAATTTGATCATCACCAGCGCCACCATAAAGATAATTATCATAATAAGGAAGATGATTATAATAACCAGCCAAAACGGACTCATCTCTAGTAATCAAAGCAATTGGATAGGTTAAATCCCCATTACCAAAAGATGTATCATTGACAGTAAAGCGATCATTTTTTTGAGCGCATTTTAAATTCGGATAATTAGGATTTGGACTCCATGGCCCCTCATTCCAACGATAATTTGTCTCACTTAAACTATAACCGCCTCCAGATACTACTGTGCGATCATTGCAAAACACAACATCAGCTAAATAACTTTCGTATTTTGTCCCTGACAACTGATTTTCATACCAATTATCAATTACCGTTTTAATAGTACTATCATGAATATTCGCATGGGCATCAGTATAATTACTTGCCCCAACCGTACCATACATATATCCTACGTAAGCGTTATCCGTATTAACACTATTAAAAGTAGAATAAGCAATACTTCGATCAGAACTAACCTCTCCATTAGGATGAGGAAGTCTTCCATCATAGATCATTCTTATCGTCCCATCGCCGTTAATACGAATGATCCGCCAATAGTAACCTGCAAAAGAAACATAATTGTTTGTAACATTTCCCCGATAATAATAACTTGTCCCATAGTCATCTGGCGCACTGCAAATATACCCAGTTTCGCCACCTTCACTGGCCACTAAAACACTACCATCAGCACTAACACTGGGACATTCTGTACTAGAAACTTCATCAATGATCGAACATTGAACAAAATCTACTCCTTGTTGTACACAAGGATTATCTTCGTCACTAATATTTGAGTTGCCTTTATTAATATTAAAATAAGCATAAGAATATACGCAATCTTCATCTGTACATCCACTGCCATCTCTTGCATTAGCAAACTCAACAATAAAATAATAATTTTCCCCATCATCCAATGTATTTAAATAACTTACTAAATTCGTATTTGAACAAATCGTAGCATACTCGCTCGTACAGTCTAATATAGTACTAATATTACCTGGTAGCAAATAAATCCTTTGGACATTTAATTCAGTCCACAAATTTTCAAAAAGAATACTTTCCTTTAAAGTATCACTTCCAAAGATATCCGTCCTGCCTGGATAAATAACTTCAAATTTCGTCCCAGTATCCAAATTTTGAATCAAATTTCCTAATTGATAACTATCTAGATACTGATAAAGATAATATGCTTCATAAACCTTAGAAGTATCATCATATCTTAATCTACGCAATTCAGTGTTGTTTGATGAGACAAATAAAGAATAAAGGACCATCAAAGAAACAATTAAAAAACACGTTACAACAATAGTTTCAATAAAAACAAAACCCTTTTTATTCATCCTATCCCTTCCTTCCAATATAGAAGAATTCCAGATCATCAATAACGTTATCCAAACCACCGGTAACCACTGGAATCGTTATATGGAAAAATATGTAATCAGAACAAGAGCGGTAAGAATCACTTCGTGTGCTCATCTCATCTGCATCTAAAATATTGTTACCATTCATATCACAATTATAATTACATCTACCATCACCATCAGTATCTACATTCATAATATAAGAACAGGTATTAGAAGGAGAAGATGCAATTTCAATATGATCAACATCATAAATTTCTTCATTATTATTAGAGTCTAATAGCCAAGTTTCTCCATTGTAACTAATAGAATTTGCCGTAATATTCATCGTCCGAATACTTCCATCATTAAACGTAAAAGAAATGCTATCGCTAGTATACTGATTTACAGCCTGAAGACCGTACTTCATAAAATCATCTTGAACAATTCGAATAATTGTTGCACGATTTACCACATTATCCTTAGCATAAGATGAATGATCTTCTTCATACTGCATATCAACAAGCAAATTAAACAAATAAATCATAACAATAGAAATAAGCCCAATACTCACAATAATTTCGATTAACGTAATTCCCTTCTTATTTAGCATGAACCTGACTCACCTTCAATTGTTCCTTCAAAACTAGCTCCAATATCACCAACTTGATTTTCATCCATATCCTGATAAGTAATCTTTAAAGTATAAGTATTCGTAGCATTTGCCAAAACATGCAAAGAAGTAGCAAGCATTTCCCCATCTCCTGATGGAAAAACACCACTCGCCACAACAACACTATTTTGATCTCTTAATTCTATAATCAAAGCATCTCTATGAACAAAAGTATTGGTAACATCGGTCCATTTCAAATCAAGACACACCATAACATCATTAGGATTTGTAACCGTAAATACTGTACTAACCTCATCGCCAGGAAGCATCGCACTACTAGTAACATGAGCTCCATCAGAAATTACAACATCTTCAACATTAGAAGATTCTACACTCCCCTTATAATTGCCTTCAAACAAAGCATCCGAAGAAAAATATGCATAAGATCCAGCATAAGCCAAGCAAAACAAAAGCATTACACTAGCCGCAACTACAATATAAGTTTTTTTCATTATCATTCACCTACTTCTATTCCGTCATCCGATACGGATTATCCATTGTTCCATCACCAAATTTTAAGATATCAGGTATCAGATTGAGAGTGGGCCGCACACCGAACAAGTTAAACACATCGACATTGCGGCTGCCATAACCACCAGAAAGGACACTACGCACGATTGCATGACCATCACTGAAGGTACCAGGCGACATGGTCCAATAAGAATCTCCTGTATATAAATAGTAATCATAGTTTTCGGCTGCGAACCCTCCAGCTAAATACACTTCATCCGTTGTAATGAGTCCGATTGGATACGTTAAAGCTCCATTGCCTATCACTTCATCACTTACAGTAAACCGATCATTTTGCTCTGCACATTGCAAATTTGGATAAGTAAGCATAAACGCATACTCTTCTCCCATACTAGCTGCCATTGGATCACCATACCAGCGATATGCCGTCCATTCTGTTCCATAACCTAATTGACTATAATGAGTATCCTGAAAGTCTATTGGCTCTTCTTGTAAGAGACTACGATCATTGCAAAAAATATTGTCTACTATATAACTTTCATAGGACGTTCCTGAAAACACATTTTCATACCAATCATCTAAATACGCTTTAATTGTACTATCATTGGTGTTTGTATGTGTCTCGGCATAACTACTCGATCCTGGAGTGCCATACATATATCCGACATAAGCATTGTCATTATAAGATGAATTATAGGCACTATTTCCAATACTTCTATAATTATCATCACTTGATACCTCGCCATTGGCATGTGCACTGGTACCATCATAGATGAGTCTTATAGAACCATCTCCATTGATTCTTATAATTCTCCAATACATGACTTGGCCTTGTTCGTTTTTACCAAATTTTACATAGTTGTTGGTAACATTTCCCCTAAAATAATAGGAATTCCCATAATTGTCTGGAGCACTACAAACATAACTGTTTGTTCCTTCTATGTTACTTACAACGACACTGCCATCTTCTTGAACTGTTGGACAAGCGCCTGTCGTGTCTAACTGAGCAATGATTTTGTCTGCGACTGTTGGTTGACAAGTTACAGGCATGCCGGTGATCGTACCACTGAAAGTTTTACCCATGTC
>CALVUT010000055.1 GCA_944363675.1 uncultured Bacilli bacterium
CTAGATGGTTTTCCTAAAAAATGTTATGATACTATTTCAAGTTTTTCTAATAAATATGGTGGAATTATTATATTTGGTGTAAATGAAGAAAATAAATTTAGTATAGATGGTGTTTATGACTTAAATGATTTGCAAAAGCAAGTATCATCAATGTGCAGTGATTCTATGGAACCTGCAGTTAGACCAGATATATTACCCTTCGATTATGAAGAAAAAAAATTATTAGCTGTAAAAATAGATGAAATAGCTCAAAATAAAAAGCCTTGTTACTACAAACCAAAAGGATTACAAAAAGGATCCTATACAAGAATAGGCGATAGAGATGAACCGATGACTGATTATGAAATATATTCTCTTCAAAGTTATAATGATCATATATTTGAAGATAAAAGGCCTACCAGAGGCGCAACAATAGATGACTTAAATAATGAATCCTTAAATAGTTATATTGATAAAATAAAGGTAGAAAAACCTCATTTTGCAAAAAATGATTTTGAAAAAAGCTTGAAATTATGTGGTATTATTGATACAAGTGATAATCAGGCATATCCAACATTAGCGGGTACAATGATATTTGGTGAGTTTCCTCAAAGTTTTTATCCCCAATTGTTTGTTGCTTGTGTTGTGGTTCCTGGAAATGAACTTGGAGATACAGGAGAATTTGGTGAAAGATTTATTGATAATAAAAGAGTTGAAGGAACAATAGAAGAAATGCTTGAAGGAACAATGAATTTTTTAAGAAGGAATATGAAAACAAGTGTGATTATTAATTCTAATGGTAAAAGAATCAATAGAACTGAATATCCAATGGAAGCATTAAGAGAAGCTGTGGCGAATTCATTAATTCATAGAGATTATAGTACTCAAACAGAAAATGCATATGTATCAGTAAATATGTATAACGATAGAATAGAAATTATTAATCCTGGTAATCTATATGGTACAAATAAATTAGAAAAATTAGGAACAGCTACTACTATGGAATCTAGAAATCCTACAATTGTAAGAATTCTAGAAGAAAAAGGATCTGTAATTGAAAATAGGCATTCTGGAATACCAACAATGAAAAGAGAAATGAAAAGGTATGGATTACCAGAACCTGAGTTTTATGAGGAAAGAGATAGCTTTAAAGTTATATTTAGAAATACTTTTGTTGCTGAAAATTCGCAAACAGGTGCACAAACAGGTGCACAAACAGGTGCACAAACAGGTGCACAAACAGGTGCACAAACAGGTGCACAAACAGGTGCACAAACAGGTGCACAAAGTATGGTGCACATTACAATAGATGAATTAAAAGAGAAAGTTTTAAATTATTGTAAGATACCAAAGTCATCTAAGGAAATAAGAGAGTATATAGGATTGTCATCTAAAACATATGTTGCTGATAGTATTATTAAACCATTATTAAAAGCAGGTATGCTAGAGTATACAAATAAGAAGAGCATTAATGCAAGAAATCAAAAATACATAACTGTTAAGAAATAATTGCTAGGACAAATTTGTTCCTAGCTTTTTTCGTTTAAATCATCACTTAATGACTTTATTATTTTAATCTTTTTTTTTTAAAATTATCAAAAATTTTAAGATTGCTGGAATTTACCTTTTTAAACTAAAATTTACTATTGCAACTGACCAATAAATTAAAAAAAAGTGAAGTTTTACCAATTTTAAAAATTGGTTAAAAAAAAGATGCTAATTTTGAAAATTGGCTAGACTAATTTTGAAATTTAATCGTAAAGATTGGTTTTGAATTAGAAAATTGGTCGTTTGCAATACGATTTTATTTATGTTTTAATGCCCTTGGAGGTTGATTTATGAATCATGTTATTTTAATTGGAAGACTTACGGGTACTCCAGAAATTGTGGCTACAGAAAGTGGGACGAAGAAAACGGTGGTAACACTTGCTGTGCCTAGAACGTATAAGAATCAAGAGGGGCTTTATGATACAGATTTTTTGAGATGCATTTTGTGGAATGGGATTGCCCAGCGAACTACAGAATATTGTAAAAAAGGCGATGTTGTGTGTGTACGAGGAAGGCTTCAAGTTCGTCATTATACGAATGAAAATGAGGAAACAAAATTTGTGACGGAGGTGATTGTTGAAAATATTGCTTTTGTCTCTAGTTCGAAGGAGAAAAGCGAAAAAAATGGAGATTAATTTCTTTTTTTTTTCATAGACTTTACTAGGTGAGATAAATGAATAAGTATTTTAAAGCATTTGGTCTATTATCTATTCTCTGTTTTAGTTTTTTTTATACCGAAAAAATTGCTAAGTTTATGCAAAGTAAAGATCCGT
Source organism: uncultured Bacilli bacterium (assembly GCA_944363675.1). Lineage (GTDB taxonomy): Bacteria > Bacillota_I > Bacilli_A > RF39 > UBA660 > Ventrenecus. Next base: position 2,301 of record CALVUT010000055.1, read on the forward strand.
TGTATGTTTCTATTATGACGGTTAAAGATGATTATCATGAAGATGCCGTGGATGCTGTGATTGACAATAATTATATTGTTCCAGGTTTAATTGGAATGGAAGTAAATGTGGATAAAAGTTTTCAAAATATGCAAGATTATGGTTATTTTGTGGAAAATGATCTGGTGTTTGATGAGGTCATTCCAACTGTTTCTTTGAGTAATCATTTGGATAAGATTGTTAAGAAAGGAAATGCTTTAAAAAATTCTGTGGCTTTGATTGTAAAAGAAGATAGTTTAATTACTTATTTGGAAGAAATGGGTATTTTATATAATGTTTTAGTAACAAAAGAGAACGTTGATCATCAGTACACACATGGTTTAAAGATTAATTATGATTTTGAACATTATGATGAAGTCGAAAAAATTTTGAAAAGTAATAAAGAAAATAATTCTTTGTGTTTTATTACTGGGGGTAATCAAGAATTTTGTAAACAGAGGAAAAAAGTTTTAGTTGAAGAATCTTTACATATTCAAAAAAGTAATCTTTCTTCATTATATAAAAGTGTTAGTACGGGCGATATTCTTTATTTAGATGATAACTTAGGAATTACAAATTTAAAGCTTTTGATTAGTCAAATTCAGTTTAAAGGGTTAAATATTGTTCATTTAAATGATTTGCTTAGTGAAGCACGTGATTAGCGGATATTTACAAATTTTCTTTCTTTTGATATAATACATTTACGAACCAGAATATTCTTTTTTTCGTTTCGGTTTTAGAGAAACAAAGTATATTTAATAGAAATTAGATAGGAGATGTATTGTATTATTATGGAAAAAGTGAGAATTTTTGGCTTGGGTGGATTAGATGAAATGGGAAAAAACACCTATGTTATTGAGATTAATGATGATATTTTTGTTTTTGATTGTGGTGTAAAATATGCTGAGGGATTTATGTATGGAATTGATTATATTATTCCAGATTATGAGTACTTAATAAAAAACAAAAAGCGGATTAAAGGAATTTTTATTACCCATGGTCATTATGAGAATATGGGAGCAGCTGCTGATTTAGCACGAATTATTCCAGGCATTAAGTTTTATGCTACTCATTATACAAAGTTTGTTTTAATGGACCTTGGTGTGAAAGAGGAAAATATTGTAGAAGTGAAGCCAAATAAAAAAATTAATTTTGGTAAAGTTTCTATTTTTCCAATGCCTGTTAGTCATAGTGTTCCTGGAGCTGTTATGTATTGTGTTAATACGAAGCATGGGGCGATTTGTTATACGGGCGATTTTATTATTGATCCTTTAATGAAAGATGCTTATGATATGGATTTAGGAAAAATTGCTTATGTGGGTAAACAAGGCGTTTTGTGTTTGCTTTCTGAATCTGTTTTTTCTGAACATACTGGACATACTTCCCCAACGCATAGGTTAGCTTCTTTTTTTGCTGATACGATTAATAAATGTGATGGACGTATTTTCTTTAGTGTTTTGCCAACTCATTTATATACGATTCAAGATATTTTAGAAGGGGCAAAAAATAGTCATCGTAAAGTAGTTATTATGGGTAAGAAGTTACAAAACTTTATTCGCTTTGCTCATGAACATAAGTATTTAAATTATTCAGAAGATTTAATTGGTGATTTAACAAATATTGATGATAGTAATTCTATTTTGCTCATTTGTGATGATAAGTCTAATGCTTATGCTGCGATTAATAAGATTGTAAATGGTTATGATAAGTTTATTAAGTTACGCGAGGGAGATTCTTTTGTTTTTGCTGAACCACGTTATGATGCAAATGAAAAGGTTTTAGTTAAATTAGAAAATGATTTAGCTATGGCTGGATGTAAGATTGTTTCTTTACCTAAAAATAAGAATATTTTACATCATGCTTCGCAAGAAGACTTGATGTTGATGATTAAACTTATGAATCCAAAGTATTATATGCCAGTTAAGGGAGAATATCGTTATCTTGTTAATAATGCTAATTTAGCTAATGCTTTAGGTATTCCAGCAGAAAATATTTTCTTGAAGCAAAATGGTGACGTTGTTGAGTTTATTGATGGTGTCGCGACTGATAAGTTTGAACATATTAAAGTTAAAGAAGCTCTTATTGATGGAAAAAGCAGTGATGATATTGGCGATTTAGTTATTAAAGACCGAGAGATGCTTAGTGAAAATGGTATTGTTCTTATTACGGCTACTTTGAGTAAAAAGGATAAGGTTTTACTTGTTGGGCCAGAAGTGACGACGAAAGGTTTTATTTATGTAAAGGATTCTAAGGAAATTATTCAAGGAATTAAAAGTATTAGTGAGGAAGTTATTTTACGTAATATTGTGGATGGTAAAATTGATTTTAATAAAATTAAAACTGAAATTCGTTCTGAGCTAAGTAGCTATTTGTATGAACAAACTGAATGTAAGCCAATGATTATTGCTGTAATTCAGGAAGTATAATTTTTAAGGAAAAGACCATATTAATATTGGTGGTCTTATGAGTGAAAAAGAAATTATATTAAAGATGTATCAGAATGTAGATATGGGAATTGTTGGAATTGATGCGGTTATTCATCAAGTTCAAAATAAGAAACTACGAAAGTTGATTCAAAGTCAACGAAAAGAGTATGAGTTATTAAAAAAGAATATTAAGAAGTTTTGTAAAAAATATAAGGTTGAAGATGTTGAATTAGGTTCTTTTGTTAAACTTAACAGTAATCTTATGGTTGGTATGAAAACTTTTATGGATAAAAGTGATAATAAAATTGCCAAGTTAATGATGGAAGGAACAAATAAAGGGTTAATTCAATTACAGGAATTATTGAATCATTATAATAAACACGATCGCAGGTTGGTTAAGTATTTGGAACAAATGATAGAAATTGAGCACAAAAACAATAATGAGTTAAAAGTATATTTATAGTAAAGTGTATGTAAAGAGGGTTGAAGCTTCTTTGAGGAAGTCAATCCTTTTTTTGTTTAAATAATATTTATAATAAAAAAGTTAACCTTGCGGCTAACTTTATTTTTGGCTTTTGTTGAGAATAAAGGATTTAAAATTACTATGGTCCAGTCGGTCCCGTTGGTCCTTCTGGTCCGGTAGGTCCAGTCGGTCCCGTTGGTCCTGTAGCTCCAGCTGTTCCAGTCGGTCCTGTTGGTCCAGTCGGTCCGGTAGGTCCAGTAGCTCCAGCTGTTCCAGTTGGTCCGGTAGGTCCCGTTGGTCCAGTAGCTCCAGCTGCTCCCGTTGGTCCTGTAGGTCCGGTAGGTCCAGTAGCTCCAGCTGTTCCAGTCGGTCCTGTAGGTCCTGTAGGTCCAGTAGCTCCAGTTCCGGTAGGTCCTGTTGGTCCAGTAGCGCCTAATGCTCCAGTTGCTCCAGTCGGTCCCGTTGGTCCAGTAGCACCAGTTCCAGTAGGTCCAGTCGGTCCTGTTGGCCCCGTAGGTCCCGTAGCTCCAGCGCCAGTTGGTCCTTGAGGAATAGTGAGGTTAAGAGCATATGCGTTTGTACCTAATGGTACTATTGATGCTGCAGCTGAACTGCCAGGGGCACCTGTGGTAACTGTTCCAATTGTCAAAGTTATGCTTGGTCCTGTCGGTCCTGTAGGTCCCGTCGGTCCCGTAGCACCAGTTCCCGTTGGACCAGTAGGTCCGGTAACTCCAGTTGGTCCCGTAGGTCCAGTGGCTCCTGAGGCTCCAGTTCCAGCTGGTCCGGTTGGTCCTGTAGGTCCCGTGGCACCTGTAGGTCCCGTCGGTCCTGTGCCGGTAGGTCCAGTAGCACCCGTAGGTCCTGTTGGTCCCGTCGGTCCGGTTGCTCCTGCTGGGATGACAAAGTTTAGTAATGCATTTGTGCTTGTACCAGCATTTACGACGGATGGTTCAGATCCCGGTAAGCCTTCGGTTGTAGTACCAATGGCGATTGTTGCAGGCCCTTGAGGTCCTGTAGGTCCTGTTGGTCCAACAATGACTCTTGAATTGCAGCAACATCCTTGAGCAAAATTATTTTTATTGTAATTTTTTACATAATTGTAAGCTCTTTGATAATCACTATTATTATTCATACAAATCTCCTTTCAGTTATAAAGTATGTGTGTAGTTAATTTGTGATTGTATTTTTAACTAATTTTACTATACGTTTTGTTTACGTTTTTGTTTACGCCTTTTGTTAAGGCTAGGTTTTCTTTTTGATATATGCTATAATAAATAATAGGTGAGGAAAAAGTTATGAATACTATAGAAGAATATATTTTAGAGGTAGAAAAGCGTTTAAATGTATATCAAGAGAATCGTACTAAGATGGCTGAGACTTTTAAAGATATTTCTGATTTAACGGCTTTAAGTGTGGAATTAGATGAAATTATTAAAGAATTGGATCAGAATTATTCTCAAACTAAAAGTATTGATGATGAACGAAAATTAAACGAGTACTTAAATGAAAGGCGTCTTTATGACGCTACTATTCAGGGAATGGTTAGAGATTATCAAGATTTGAAAAAGAATGTTGATGATTCTTCTTTAGAAATGGAAACAGCAAGTCAACTTGTTCAATTTTTCTATAAGAGAAAAGAGATTCTTTTTAAGTTGGAACAAATTGAGAAAGATGAAAGTTCTTTGGAAAAAGTTGAGGTTAGTAATTATTTTGGAAAAAATGTATATATTCCTGTGACAAGTATAGACCATTATCAAAATTTGATGGTTGAAGTGGAGAAGTTAGATGAGAAGATTTGCAAGGTGTTTTCTGGTTTGAAAGAGAATGTTTTGAGTGATTCAGAAGAATATTTTTATGATGTTTCTGAAGAAGTACCATTATCTTCTCAAAGTAAGGCTGATTTAGAAGAAGAATATCAAGAAATTTTGGTTGAAATGCAAAGTATTGAAAATTCTAAAGGAAAGAAGATTCTTTTTAAGGCTACTTATCAAGGACAGTCTTTTTCTAAAGAAATTCCAAAGGTGAAACGATATCAGTATGGAATGCTTTTTCTTCGTTTAAAACGGGTTGAGGAACAATTAAAGTTGATTGAAAAAGTGCCACCAGCTGTTTTTGATGAACAAAAGTATAATTCAATGGGGGAAATGCAACAAAAAACTTATGTAGCCAATTTAATGTTATTGATTGAAAATCTTCCTCGTCGTCTTATGATGGCTTATGTTAATGGTCATTATATTCCATTAGAATATAAGACTTTGTATACAAAGTTGGTAGGGTTGATGAATGCTCAGAAGAAGGTTATTAAGTCTGATGTTTTGGCAATAGATGAGGAGTATGTAGGAAAGTTACCTTTAGAGGAGCAAATGAATTATTATGATGATTTGGCAGAACGTATTTTTAAGAGAAATTCTTCTTTAAAGCGGGTTGCTATTTCATTTCAAGAAGGAAATATACGTAAGACTTATGAGATTGAGGAAGAGTATGCACAATTATTTACGGATTGTCATAATCGATATAACTCTATTAAAGATACATTAGCTAAAAAAGTAGAAGAGATTAAAAAGGATGATCCTCGGTTTGAGCAACCACAGAATAGAGCTTATGTTTTAGCAATTGAAGAAAAATTAGAAGTTCCTATTTATTTTGATGAAACCAAATATAATTCTTTGTCTGCGGAAAAACAAATTGTTTATTGTCGTGATTTATTGAATGAAATTATTTTGCAGACTGTTGTGCATCCTATTGAAATGAATGTGGATAATCAAAAGGTAATAATTGATGTAAGGTATGCTGATCCATTTACTAGGGCAAGTGAAAAATTAATGTTGTTTAAGGCTCAGAATCAACCTCTTGATATTGGGATAGATGAGACTTATGTTAAGAATTTAAGTAAAGCTGAACAGGAAGCTTATTATTTACTTTTGATGCATGATATTAGTATGAAAGAAGTGGTTAATGGTGTTTCTTCAACTGTTAATGGACGTGGGTATCGATATGATGAAAAGTATGTTCCATTGTTTAAAGTAGTAGAAAATCGTTATAAGACTTTGGTTGAGGAAAGAAGACAGTCACAGTTAGTACAGGCTAAAAGAAAGGCTACTCGTTTAGAAAGAATTAGAAAGTCTTTAAAGAAAAAGGCTTTACAAATAGGGCTTGCTGTTAGTATGATGGCTAATGTAGTCAGTTTTGGAATGATGCTTGATAATTCTAGAACGTCAAAAGTTTCAACGACTGTAGTTACGGATGATATTGATTCTACTTTGGAGTCAGTTGTACCAGAAACAATTGTTATTGAAACGGATGAAAGTGTGGATTCAGATTATACAAGTGATACTGAGGAGTTGGAGGCAACTATTTCTAATAATTATCTTGGTCAAAATTTTGTTTTGCAAAGTGACGCGAGTGTGTATATGGATTATCAGTTTGATAAACCTTATAAGCCAACGTTTGCAAATGATACATATACAACGGTAGGAATTCAGCTTCAGATGCCTGATGGGTCTTTAGAAAGAGTTTATTATAATGATCAAGATGCTCAAAGTATTATTCAAAGTGCTTTGGATCAAGGGGCTGTTGTTGTAGGAAGAGCTGCAGTTGCTTCTTCTGGAATGAATGATTATTTAAAGAACGGGGTTGAAACTGGTACTTTTAAGGAGTCTGATGTGGTTACGCTTGATTTAAATACTGATTTACAAAATGTTATTTTGGACGCTATGAATCAAGGAAGGGGGCTGTAATTATGTATTATGATTTGAATGATATTTTGACTATGGATAATAAAGATTATTTTGTTGCGTCGACTTTTTTAGAGGGTAAAGAACAGTATTTCTTGCTTATTGAAACTGATCAAGAGGAAGATTTAAATCTTAATTCTATTAAAGTTATGAAACAATCTATTTTTGAGAATAAGGAACCTGAATTGTTGTATCCGGTTGTTGATGAATCCGAATTAAAGAAAGTTTATCCTAAATTATTGGAAGTTATGGATGACGAGGAGTAAATGTTTTAAGAAGAGAGGGGAGTTTAAGTTTAATCATCATAGGAAGTTATGGTGATTTTTTTCTTGTTCTAGTAGCAAAAAAATGTTATCATTAATATGACAGGATAAGATTCATAAAAAAAATGAAAGTGATCATAGTAATAAAAAGAGGGATAGGTATGAAATTAGAAAAGTTTAAAGAAAAAAATAACAAAAAAACCGGAATTATCATTTTTACAGTATGTTGTGTTCTATTAATTGCAGGAGTGTATCTTTATAGTAGTTTTGCTATTTATGAACAAAATCAAAATTTTAATGTCATTAATGGAACAGTAGAAGATCCAGGAGATTTATATTTTGCTTTTTATGTCGATGATGTCATAAGTAAGACGATGCCCTCAAAAGATAGTGGCTATACCTTAGATACCGAAAAATCTACTTGTACGAATGGAGCAACACCATTATTAAATATGGATGATTGGAGTCTAGAGGTTCAAAATTTAACAACGACACATACAAAGTGTACTTTGTATTTTAAAGAGAGTACACCTTATGATGAGTGTGTAAGTAAATATGGGGAAGATTCCGTTCAATGTAGTATTATTGCAGATGTAGATACTGAAGGATGCCCAACGGTAAATGCAGATGGAACTGTCCAAGTAACAGGTGCTGAAGACACTAATGGCTACTTATGCAGTGCCCCAGATGATTATGGTACATCTTATTATTACCGTGGTAATGTTACCAACAACTATGTAAAATTCGGTAAAAACGAACAAGGCCAAGATATGTATTGGCGAATCATCCGTATTAATGGAGATGGTTCGATAAGGCTCATCTATGATGGAACCAGTGCACATGCCA